>NZ_JADPKE010000002.1:0-49269 GCF_023073795.1 Bradyrhizobium sp. 159
TTATCGGCTTCTCGCTCCACACCCCGATCAACATCTTCCTCCTGCTCCCGATGAAAGCCTATGCGCTCTGTACCTTGAGCAACAGCGACTGGCTCTCGCGCAAAGTAGCGAAATCATCACACGTTGACGAATCGAAGGCCTCGATCGAAGACGCGACAACTGGACCAAGCCTTAACCCGGTATCGGAAACGCCTGGCTCAATTCGCGGGGCCGGTCTTTCGCGCGCTCCCTCGCAGCTGACCGCGTCTGATGGCATTGCGGCCGAGACTGACTGACAGCTTTATAGGGGCATTTAGTGGTGAGCGTGGACAAGACACATCAATCGTTGCAACGGGAGCTGACTAACGATGACCCGTGGCGGCTTGACGACAATCCGTTCGAACGTGAGCGTCACACCCAATTGCTACGGCTATCGCTGTCGAACGGCGCCGTCTCAACCGGGCTCGAGATCGGGTGCGCGGCCGGTGCATTCACAGAGAAGCTTGCTCCTCACTGCAAACGGCTCACGGTCATCGATGTTATGCCGCGAGCGATCGGTCGAGCGGTCCAGCGGACCAAGAGGTGGTCGCATATCAGCTGGGCGGCGAGCGATATTCTGCAGTTCTCGACCGAAGAGCTGTTCGATCTGATCGTGGTCGCCGAAGTTCTCTACTATCTCGAAGACATGACACGGATGCGTACCGCAATCGACAAAATAGTGAAGATGCTTGCTCCAGGTGGGCATCTGGTCTTCGGATCTGCACGTGATGCCACCTGCAGGCGATGGGGGCATGTCGCTGGCGCCGAGACAGTCATCACGATGTTGACTGAAGCGCTCATCGAGGTCGAACGCGTGCAGTGCCAGGGGCAGTCGGCGGACGAAGACTGCTTGTTGGTCCGCTTTCGCAATCCGGAGCGATCTTCGATCCGTCCTAACGGCCGAGCTTGAAAGGAGCCACTATGCGTATCTGCGGTATCAAGCTGACGCATGACGGGGCAGTCGCTCTGATCGAGCACGGCCGGGTGGTGTTTTGTGTCGAACAGGAGAAGCTGAACAACAATCCGCGCTATCAAACCATCGACAACCTGGATGCCGTTGTTAGCGCCTTGGCGGAGCACGGGCTGCATCCGAGCGATGTTGATCAGTTCGTTATTGATGGCTGGGATGGAGAGTTCGAGTCGCAGTTTGAAGTCCTTAGTGGGACGACGACCATCAAGCTCAAGGGCGCGCCGTATGTCGAACGGCTAGGCGATAGCCCCCTGACGTCCCGCGATGGCATCGGCCTCATGCTTGATGGGAAGCTATATCCCTATCAAAGCTATCCCCATGTCACCGGGCACGTAGCATCCGCATATTGCGCCAGCTCGTTTGCCAAATCCGCGCAATCTGCTTTCTGCTTGGTGTGGGACGGCTGCATGTTTCCACGCCTCTACTATGTCGAGCCCCATGGCATCCGGTTCATCGAGTGCCTGTTTCCGATGATAGGTCACGCCTATGCGACGGCAGGACATCACTTTGGACCTTACAGGCGGGCAGACCGCACCAGCTGGGATCTCGGTATTGCCGGCAAGCTGATGGCCTATATCGCGCTGGGATCGCCCGACGAGGACAGTATTAAGACGTTTCATGAACTTTATGAGGCGCACTTTGCCACGGATGCTGAGGGCGCTTGTCCTGAGCTTGGAGAGATCAACAGCTCACAAGCGCCGCTTGAAGCTCTGCACGACTTCTTCGATGCGTGCGCAATGCGATTGAAGGAAAAGCAAGCCGAAGACGTCCTTGCGTCATTTCACGTTTTTCTAGAGCGTCTGCTGGTTCGCACCATTGCTGATGTTGTGGAGCGGCATTCGGATCTTGCGGGGGCGCGTAACCTCTGCATAGCCGGCGGCTGTGGCCTAAATATTAAGTGGAATAGTGCATTTCGTGCGACCGGCCTATTCGATGTCGTGTGGGTGCCGCCCTTTCCGAACGACAGCGGCTCAGCCATTGGTGCTGCTTGCTCTGCGCTGGCGGCACAGCAAGGCTTTAGAGCTCTGGAATGGTCGGTCTACAGTGGACCGGCCGTGCGTCCCAGCGAAGTCCCGCCCGAATGGGAGGGCGCGCCCTGCACTATGGGCGAACTTGCGGCAATCCTCGCTTGCGACAAGCCAGTGGTCTTCCTTGCCGGGCGTGCCGAGCTCGGACCACGAGCCTTGGGTGGCAGAAGCATTCTCGCGGCTGCGAGCTGGGAAGGAATGAAAGATCATCTCAACGACATCAAACTTCGCGAGCATTTCAGGCCGGTAGCGCCGATATGCCTGGAGGATCGTGCGGCGGAGATTTTTAGCCCTGGAATACCCGATCCGTACATGCTGTTCGATCACCAGACGCGACCGGAATGGCGGGACAAAATTCCCGCCGTCGTACATCTCGACGGATCTGCTCGTCTACAGACCGTTTCCAGAACCTCTCAGCATAAAGTGGCCGAGCTTCTCGTCGAATACGAGAAGCTCACAGGCATTCCGCTGCTTTGCAATACCAGCGCCAATCTGCATGGACGCGGCTTTTTCCCGGATGCTGCCGCCGCGTGCCAGTGGGGACGCGTCGATCACGTATGGTGTGACGGGCTGCTTTGGACAAAAAAACGCGCAAGCGAGGAAGCGGCGCGAATAACGTCCGTCGCGATGGCGTAAGCAAATGTCAACCGCGGCAGTCGACCTTTTCCAGGTGAGCAAGTTCTACGACGACAGGGTCGTCGTGGACGCTCTTTCGTTTATGGTCTCGCCGGGAGAGTGCTTCGGTCTGCTGGGACCAAACGGCGCGGGTAAAAGCACGCTCGCGCGTTTGATCCTGGGTGTTGCATCGCCCGACGCAGGTAAGATATGCGTGCTCGGCGAGCCAGTGCCGGCACGGGCGCCCTTGGCGCGGCGGGGGATCGGGGTTGTCCCACAGTTCGATAACCTTGATCTTCAGCTCACGGTGCGCGAAAACTTGCTCGTTTTCGGGCGCTACTTCGCCATGAGCGCGGCTGAGGTGAAAGCGGTCACGCCGTCACTGCTCGAATTCGCGCGCCTGGAGAACAAGGCGGATGCCCGCGTCGCCGAACTGTCCGGCGGCATGAGGCGACGCCTGACGTTGGCACGGGCCCTCATTAACGACCCGCAGCTCTTGGTGCTTGATGAGCCGACGACCGGCCTTGATCCGCACGGCCGTCACCTGATCTGGGAACGCTTGCGCTCGCTATTAGCGCGCGGCAAAACGATCCTTCTCACCACCCACTTCATGGAAGAGGCGGAGCGATTGTGCGACCGCCTGTGCGTGCTTGAGCACGGCCGTAAGATCGCCGAAGGTCAGCCCCACGCGCTGATCGAGCAGCAGATCGGCTGCCAAGTGATCGAGATTTACGGCGGTAATCCGCATGAACTGCTGCCGTTGGTCAGACCCCAAGTGCAGCGCGCTGAGGTGAGCGGGGAGACGCTCTTCTGCTATGTCACGGATCCAGAGCAGGTGCGCCTCCGGCTTGCCAACCGCACGGATCTCCGCTTTCTGCAGCGTCCTCCAAATCTGGAGGATGTCTTCTTGCGGCTAACCGGGCGAGAGATAAAGGACTGAACGATGTGGCAACGTTTTGCGCCGGCGCTCCCTGCTAATCCATGGAACTGGATCGCGGTATGGCGCCGCAATTTTTTGGTTTGGCGGAAAGTCGCTCTGGCATCGATTCTTGGGAATCTGGCCGAGCCGATGAGCTCTCTGTTCGGTCTCGGGTTTGGCCTTGGAATGATCATAGGTGGTGTTGAGGGGACCTCATACATCTCGTTTCTGGCGGCTGGCATGGTCGCCACAAGCGCGATGGTCTCCGCAACCTTCGAAACGATCTATGCGGCTTACGCTCGCATGCAGACAAATTGCACGTGGGAGGCAGTGCTCTGTACGCCCCTTACGCTCGGCGACATTGTTCTCGGCGAAGTGGCGTGGGCAGCGAGCAAGGCCTTGCTCGCCGGGACCGCGATCACGATTGTCGCCGTCGCGCTGGGTTACGCAGAGTGGTCATCCATCCCCTATGCGTTACCAGCCATCGCCCTCACTGGCGTTACTTTCGCGAGCCTCGCAATGGTCGTTTCAGCACTTGCACCGAGCCACGACTATTTCATCTTCTACCAGTCGCTCATTCTCACGCCCATGATGTATTTGAGCGGGGCGATCTTCCCAATGAGCCAGTTGCCCGGTTCATTTCAACGCATCGCGGCCTTATTGCCGCTGACTCATTCGGTCGATCTCATTCGTCCGGCAATGCTCGGTCGGACGGTCGACAGCGTCGGATTGCATGTGGGCGCACTTTGCATCTACGCAGCATTTCCCTTCCTCGTCTCGGCCATGCTGCTTCGGCAGCGCCTGATGCGGTGAGAGGAACAAGACCTAAAGCGAAGCATCGCGCGTGCGAGATGAGATATCGGGCGTAACGAACTTCCGATCGCGTGCGACGCTTATGTGAGTCTTGTCACGCTAGCGATGCCTGATCGGCCCCGCGACGACGTGCGGCCTACTCCCAAAGCAAGCGATACGAAATAGGCCGACAGGCCTCTCAGGATTAACGGAGAACAAGATGCTGTGTCTAGGATTGAGTGGCGGCCTC
Organism: Bradyrhizobium sp. 159; assembly: GCF_023073795.1. Classification (NCBI taxonomy): domain Bacteria; kingdom Pseudomonadati; phylum Pseudomonadota; class Alphaproteobacteria; order Hyphomicrobiales; family Nitrobacteraceae; genus Bradyrhizobium; species Bradyrhizobium sp. 159. Next base: position 4,593 of record NZ_JADPKE010000002.1, read on the forward strand.
GACAGGGTCTATGAAAACCCCCTTGGACTACCGAACACGTTTCTGCACGACGGCGCCGCAGTACTTGTCAAGGACGGGCGCGTGCTCGCTGCCGTGGAAGAGGAGCGCCTCAACCGGATCAAACATTCAAACAAGCTCCCGAGCAGTGCGATTGAATACTGTCTTGCAGCCGCGGGTGTGGAGCTTCGCGACGTCGATCGTATTGCGTTCTACGCTACTGAAGCCTATTGCAATGCGATGCTCGAACGGTTGTTCATCTCACAACCGGAAATCTCAATTCCGCTAGATGCGAATCTGCTGTTACGGCATCTTCTAGCCACGGAGTTCGGTACCCAAGTTGATCCTTCGCGGGTGTCATTCGTAGGCCACCATCAGGCCCACGCCGTGAGCGCTCTGGCGATGTCGGGTTTTGAAGAAAGCCTGGTCCTCGCGATCGACGGTTGTGGCGACTTCCTGTCGGGTCTCTTGGCGGTCGGGTCGGGCACCGAAATGACCGAGCTTATGACCTTTCCAGAGAATAACTCTCTCGGACTGTTCTATCTGGAGACGATCCGATATCTCGGCTACGGCCTGTTCGACGAGTATAAGGTTATGGGGCTGGCTCCTTACGGAGATCCCGCACGCTATCGCGAGCTCTTTTCCCAATTCTATGAGCTCTCCGCAAACGGTGGCTACCGCGTTCACCTCGACCGTATCGGTCCGGCATTGCTGCGCAATATTGAGGTCCGGCGAAAGGGAATGCCGTTCACGCAACAGCATCGAGATGTGAGCGCATCGTTGCAGGAGGCGCTGGAGCGGATCGTGTTTCACATTCTTCGGCATTACCGTGAGTCGACTGGAATGAAACGGTTGTGCCTGGCTGGCGGGGTGGCTCACAACTGCACGCTGAACGGAAAACTCCTGTATTCAGGCCTGTTCGAAGACATCTTCGTGCAGCCGGCTGCGCATGACGCCGGATGCGCATTGGGCGCGGCACTGATGGTGTCGAACGAGGCCGGGCGGCCTGCGCCCCGCGAGCGACTACAGGCGGTTTATTGGGGGCCAGATGTCGGCAGCGACGACAGCATCGAACAGGAACTGAAGGGATGGGCCGGACACCTCGAGATTGAACGGACTGCTGACGTCGCAACCAGAGCAGCCGAGTGGATGGCTGATGGCGCCGTGATCGGGTGGGTACAGGGCCAATCGGAGTTCGGCCCTCGTGCGCTCGGCAACCGCAGTATTCTTGCCGACCCGAGGCCCGCGGCGAACAAGGACCGGATCAATGCGATGGTCAAGAAGCGCGAGAGTTATCGACCATTTGCGCCATCGGTTCTGGAGGAGGATGCGGGCGCGTTCTTTGAGTTGCCGGATGGTCGCGCAGAATATCCCTTCATGAATTTCGTCGTTCGCGTGCGCGAATCCAAGCGTGCTTCGCTAGGCGCGATCACGCATATCGATGGTACGGCTCGGCTGCAGACGGTTTCCCGCACGAACAATGCCGCCTATTGGGAACTCATCAATGCGTTCAAGAGCCGGACAGGCGTCCCGATTCTGCTTAATACGTCCTTCAACAACAATGCCGAACCGATCGTAGATTCCGTTGCCGATGCGATTACGGCGTTTTTATCGACCGAGCTGGATGGTCTTGTAGTCGGGTCATTCCTCGTCAAGAAGCGGGCAACAACGCTCGAAAGCTGGACTGCACTCGCCGTATCACTGCCGCCCCATGTATCTCTTTACCGGGTTCGCGCTCATGCGGGCCGAGAACGCCAGGAGACAGTCTGCGAGATCCGCATGGGTCACTCCAGCCAGGACAGCGTGCGCGTCTCGCATGACCTGTTCGACATGCTGATGCAAATTGAGAAGGAAGCTGTTCTTGCCGATCTTCTCGCCAGGGTCACCTCTGACAGGACTAGGCGAGAAGCTCTCGTGAACGAACTGCGCGGGCTCTGGGATCTGCGCCGTATTCGGCTGCATCCGTCACAGACTGCGCGGTCGTAAAAGGTGGGCAATGCGGAAGAGGGCTCCTTGGACGCCTCTTGCATGACCTGCCAATCGCGGTGCCGTGGAGGAGGGCTTGCGGGTTGATCGCCTTGCGTCCAGGTGACCAGCCGTCCATTGGCGTGGATCGGATTCGCAAGAGTAGGTGCGCCACACAAAACCAATCTTACGCAACGAGAAGGGTTTGATAACTTGACGAAGGAACGCTTTGTTATTTCTCGGAGGCGTACCGGCTTTGGTGACTGCCTCTGGTCGCTGGCGTCAGCCTGGTCGTACGCGCAGCGGACCGGGCGGACGCTCGTCGTTGACTGGCGCGGTTCCTGCTACATCGACCAACCGTTCAGCAACGCCTTTCCGGTGTTCTTCGAGCCGCTTGAGGACATCGCTGGGGTACCGGTGATTTGCGATGACCGGGTCAACCAGATCTCGTTTCCCGGACCGTTCTTCCCGCGGTGGTGGAATAGGCCATCGATCGACTGCATCAATCGTCCGGATGAGCAGATCTTCAAAGAACGTGACGAACTGACCGAGCTGTTCCAGGCAAGAGAAGATAACGAAGCCAACACCATTGTCTGTGACGCCTGCCTGATGTGGCGTTGTGGCGAGGAAGCCGAACGACTGATCTTTCGGAACATCAAGCTCAGGTCTGAGATTCAAGCGCGGATCGACGCCTTGTATGAGGAACACTTTAACGGCCATAGCATCATTGGCGTTCATGTTCGGCACGGCAATGGCGAAGATATCATGGAGCATGCGCCGTACTGGGCCGATTCGGAGCTCGCCCTTCGTCAGGTCTGCATGGCAATCCGTAAAGCCAAGGCTTTGCCATATCCAAAGCCTGTAAAGGTCTTCCTGTGCACGGACAGTGCACAGGTGCTCGATCGACTATCGGATCTGTTTCCCGATGTCTTCGCCGTACCAAAACGTTTCCAGGCCGATCGGGCAGGGCCGTTGCATAGTGCGGAAATGGGAATTGAAGGTGGAGCTTCCGCTCTCATCGACATGTATCTTCTTGCGCGATGCGCTACAGTGATCCGCTTTCCCCCCACCAGCGCCTTCACGCGCTATGCCCGTCTGCTCGTGCCACGAATTATTGAATTCGACCAGAGCAAGCCGGAGCACTTGACCATGATCGATAACCCATACGAGCATTTCGCGGCTTCATGAAGCGCCAGAATGTGAGCCTGAGCAATGGCGGGCTAGATCATCGGTCTGATACTGCTGGCTTCGACACCATCGAGTTTCGCAACGTCTCGCAGGATCGGTGGATGGCGACTTCCGTCCCGCAAGCGACGGCTGACCGGCGCACCACCACGGATGCGGTGCGGTGCGAGGGCGAACGCCTGCGAAGCGTAAGGGCCAACGCCCGCGGGCGCCGGCGGCCTTGCCCCGCAATGCTTCGGGCCCTCCTGTGTAAGTCGAGTCGCGCGGAAAGGTTATGGTTCTGTCATCCTCCGGCCAAATCCGCCATCGCTGGCCAGACGGTGAAAAGCACGGCAATGGCGGTCCGGGTCGCCGAGGAAATCTGACGTAACAGACAGTCACGTCAGAATGTCCCAGCAGCAAGGAGGCGCGTCCGGTAGATGGATCGCCTTTGCTGGGCAACCCTTTTGCGGTCAGCTCGTTTTCTGGACGACGGCCTTGTTCATGCGCCGCTCGCAGAGTCCTTTCGGACGGAGGTGTGATGAACCGCGCGGCCGGCGGCCCATCGATATTGCTCAAGAGCCGCATGTGCGGCCGCGCGTACCATTGGCCGAGAGCAACTTGGACGAACTGGCCATTAAATCCTGATCTCCGCCAAAGGCAGCTAACCTATCTCGTCCAGCCCGCATGACCCACAGACCACTCTGGAGGGCGACGCAGTCAGCTCGCGATGGAAACACCAGCCTCTCGGCTCGAAGGCTTAGCGCACGTAGTGGGCAGCACCCGGGAGCTCGACGACAGCCATTGCTGCGTTGCTGGTGTCGAAAAGCAAACAGGCCAGATGTTCGGAACCTGCCATTTGCGTCCTAAAAGCGCGCCACCTGTGCCCTGCATCGCTCTGGCCCGGATCCTGCACCAGGTGCACAGGCGAGGGGAGCGGAGGGGAGTCGCGTGTGAATCTAGGTCTACCAGATGACAATGCGGTCGCAGCTCAATCGTCGGAAACGGACGCTCGCGGTCCAATTCACGCCGATGGAGGGGGCCGTCCGCTGCGTGAGCGGAAAACGCTGGTATTGACCGGGGCATCGCGCGGTATCGGTCGCGCCACCCGAAGATTGTTTTCGGAAGCCGGTTGGCGCATCATTTCTTGCGCGCGCCAACCATTCGACGCGGTGCGCTGCCCAAGGGACTCAGAGGGGGATAGCTATATCGAAGTCGACCTGAGCGATCATCGGACGCTGCCGCGCGCGATTGCCCAGATAAAGGAGCGCCTTGCCGGCGCACCGCTGCAGGGACTGATAAACAATGCCGGAAACTCGCCAAAAACGCCAAACGGTGCCCGGCTGACGTCGCTGGCGACCTCAGTCGATACCTGGATGCGCGTGTTCCACCTCAATCTGGTGGCGCCGATCCTGCTCGCTCAGGGTCTGTTCGATGAGCTAAAAGCGGCTTCAGGCTCGATCGTCAATGTGACTTCGATCGCCGGCGCGCGGGTGCATCCATTTGCAGGCACGGCATATGCGACGTCGAAAGCTGCGCTCGCTTGTCTCACGCGCGAACTGGCGCACGATTGCGCCTCACATGGCATTCGCGTCACTGCGATCGCGCCGGGCGAAATCAAGACGGACATTTTGTCGCCTGACACGGAAGCGCATCTTGTGCCAAAGATCCCACTTCGCCGGGTGGGTACACCCGAAGAGGTCGCCAAGGTCATTTTCTTCCTATGTTCAGATGCGGCAAGTTATGTCACTGGCGCCGAAGTGCCGATCAATGGCGGGCAACACTTGTGAGTGAATCCGTCCCTGCCGAACCCGGCTAACTGAGTTTCATCGATGGAAGCCATGTTGGCCGGGGCGAATCCGCGCAGCGAGTTGGAAAGAATAAAGCGGCAAATCTAGTCACTGTAAGTGCTGCCGGCGTGCCATGAAGAGGCGTCATCTCTCGCCCCGCCCTGAGAACTGGATGTCAGATCGAGGCAGGCATGCAACACGAGTCCAACAAGTCCGATCGAGGTGATGGGGAGGATCAAGAAAGGAACGGAGAAGTCATTATGCTGGACAGCGTTTCCCTGCGCGAAAAACCAAACTCAACCTCCGACGCGGACCCTTCAGCTTCTATTCTGCGGTCGCAAGAGAAATCGCTAAGCACGATCTTTGAAATAGCGCACACGCTCACCGGCCTATGCCGGCTCGAAGCCAAGCTGGCGACCGTCATCGAGCGTCTGCCATTGCTCGTGCAGATGCGGCGCGGCATCGTATGTCTGTTCGATCATGACGGGGTGCCCGAGATCATCGTAGACGACGGCCGGAGCGAAGGGCGCGACGCGCGTTGCGGGGTGCGCTTGCCGCAAGGAGCAATTGATCAAATTGTGGCGACGGGGCGGCCGCTCATCGCCGAGAACGTAGCGCTGGATTCGATCTTCAGTTCTTCGGACGTCGAGATGCTGGACGCCGCCGGTAATACGCGTATTGCGTTCATCGGTGTTCCCATAGACATTGACGAGAAAGTTGTGGGTACGCTGAGCATCGACCGCATCGCAGACAACGGGACGCACGCGCAGCTCGAGGACGACCTCCGCCTGCTGACGATGGTCGCAAGCCTTCTGGGCCAGACGGCGAAGCTGCATTGCGTTTTTGCGCGCGATCGCGGGCGGCCTATGGACGAGGAGTTCCGGCCGCAGAAGCAGCTGTCCGAACTCAAGCCTCATGGGCGGGAGCGTAAGAAGGTCCAAGTCGATGGAATTATCGGCGACAGCCCGGCGCTGCGCGCGTTGCTTGAGAAGATCGAGCTGATCGCAAAATCGAATAGCACCGTTCTGTTGCGTGGCGAATCGGGTACCGGCAAAGAGCTGGTCGCGAAGGCTATTCACGAGCGTTCAGCGCGCGCCAAACGCCCCTTTATCAAGCTGAATTGCGCAGCCCTCACCGAGACGGTGCTGGAATCCGAATTGTTCGGCCACGAGAAGGGGGCGTTTACGGGCGCATTCAACGCGCGCAAGGGTCGCTTCGAGCTCGCCGACAAGGGAACGTTGTTTCTGGATGAGATCGGCGAGATCTCGGCGTCGTTCCAGGCGAAACTCCTGCGCGTGCTTCAGGAGCAGGAGTTCGAGCGGGTGGGCGGCAATCAGACGATCAAAGTGGACGTCCGCGTGATTGCAGCCACGAATAAGAATCTTGAAGAGGCGGTGGCAAGGAAGGAGTTTCGTGCCGATCTCTATTATCGCATCAGCGTGGTTCCTCTGCTACTGCCGCCGCTGCGCGAAAGACGCACTGATATTCCGCTTCTCGCCGCTCGATTCTTGAAGAACTTCAACAATGAGAACGGCCGTGCTCTGGTCTTCGATTCAAGTGCGATTGACGTTCTTATGAATTGCGGATTTCCCGGTAATGTCCGCGAGCTGGAGAACTGTGTGCAGCGGACCGCGACCCTGGCGCACGGATCGTCGATCGTAAGAGACGATTTTGCCTGCTGCCACGGGCAATGCCTGTCGGCCACGCTATGGAAGTGCGGGCCGGAGCAAGTGGCGCGACAGCCGAGCCCGATGATCTCACTCCCCGCGAGGCTGAGCATGCCGCCAACACAAGCTGTGGCACACGTTCAGCCGTTCGGTAGCGAACTGACGCCGCTAGAGCCACCCGGCCGACTTAGCATAGGTGCCGCCAAGGTCACAGATCGCGAGCGCGTAGTCGCGGCGATGGAAAGGTCCGGGTGGGTACAGGCCAAGGCGGCGCGCCTGCTTGGACTGACGCCGCGCCAGATTGGCTATGCCTTGAGAAGGCACGGTATCGAGATCAAGCGTTTCTGAATAAAAAGTCGGGCTCGCGTCTCTCTCGCTCGCCCGGGCGCGGTAGGAGAACGTGCCAAGAGGCGGTACTCTGGTCCATGAAGCGGATACGAAACCGATGTGCTCTGCTTGGGGGTGGCCATGCCGGGAAGCGTAAGCCCTATTCGCGTTAGCCGGGTGCTGGTCATCGTCTGCTTGCAATGTATTCGCCCTATGAGAAATGATTAGGTGTCGAACTAGCGCAAGATCACGGCCGCGCCATTTCTGCGACTCAGATCAGAGAGAGATCACGTCCGCTTTGCGCAGCCCGTCGCAGTTCCGACAACGGTCTCACCGTCAGTCGCCAGCCATTGCATTCGTCCCTCATCGGCGAAATGCCTGGGGTGGTATGACAGTTGCTATTCGTGGGGAGCCTGCTCAACATCTTAGGAGAAGCATATGCACAGCATCGTCTGCATCAAACAGGTCCCCGACTCCGCACAAATCCGCGTGCATCCTGTCACGAATACGATCATGCGTCAGGGCGTGCCGACAATCATCAACCCATATGATCTGTTCGCACTGGAAGCTGCGCTCGAGCTACGAGACAAGTTCGGCGGCGAAATCACTGTTCTGACAATGGGCCCGCCGTCGGCTGAAGAATCTCTCCGAAAGGCGCTGACATTTGGTGCCGATCGTGCTGTCCTGCTCACTGATCGTAGTTTCGCGGGCTCCGATACGCTGGCGACGAGTTACGCGCTGGCGTGCGCGATTCGCAACATCGGGAAGGAATATGGCCCACCAGACGTCATATTCACTGGCAAGCAGACTATCGACGGCGATACGGCGCAGGTGGGACCTGGCATTGCGAAGAGGCTCGGGGTCCAGCAGCTTACTTATGTTTCCACAATCAAAGCGTTGGACTTCAAAGCACGCACGATCGATGCGGAACGGCGCTGCGAAGGAGGAGTCCAGGTGCTGCGTTCCAAGCTTCCTTGTCTCATCAGCATGTTAGAGGCAAGCAATCAAATTCGCCGCGGTGCAATGATCGATGCCTTGCGTGCGGCCCGTGCCTCAATCGTAAAATGGAGCGCTCAAACTGCCGGCGTGGATGACATGGCCAAATGCGGTCTGAGGGGGTCGCCGACCGTCGTCAAGCGTGTCTTCGCGCCCTCCGTACGAGCGGAGAAGGCGACGTGGGTGGAAGCGGCCGAGCAGCCGGCGCAAGCGTTGATCGACGCCATGTTCAAGCGCAACCCTACGCTCGAGACGGAGCTCGCACAGCTTGCGCGCGGTACCTCATCCGCGCAAACTAGCGGTGCGTGAAGTCGCGGCTGATCGAGCGGAGCCAGCGCTGGCCTGGGTCGTGGTCATGCATTGGCCCGTCGCTCGGTGCACCAGGCACGATTCAAGCTTTTCGAGCGCTCGCTAAGGTTTGGCGAGCTGCGATACACCAGTCCACTGGGAAATTCATGCAGCGTCAAGACTGCCCGTTAAGTTTGCTTGGCAGCGCACGTGGAGCTCGCGCGAGGGATGTATCTCCCTCGCGCGAGCTCTGCCGTGTTTCAAGTAGCCGCAAAGTGCGAGCATTATCAGCGCGCCGCTCGACCACAGAACGAATGGAGCGTGCCGATAGTGCTCAGCCATTCCCGGTAAACATCAGCGACGGCTCGTCCCGATACTGCTCGACAAAGAACCGTGACCCGCAGAGTGGCACGCGTACCACCGCGAGTTCACCGCAAGGACCGCCACGCACCCCGCTCAGTTCAGTCTTGGACGTGAAGATCCCCCCGTGGGCGCGCTGCTAATGCGTAGTAAATTGCGCGCTTACGGCCCGGTTAGACCGCTCGGGTCGCGACAGCTTCGCAACTCTCTTGGTGTTTCCTGGATAAATCGTGAGCGCGGCGATAATGCCGAGCAAAGCTGCAAACATCAACCAGAAACCCGGCGAAGCCTTGTCGTCAGTCCGATCGATCAGCCAAGTCGATGCGAGCGGCGTAAAGGTGCCAAAGAGAGCTGCGGCGAGTGCGAAGGCCAAAGAAAAGCAGGTTGTGCGAACGTGCTTCGGCACGATTTCGACCAGAGCGCCCAACATGGCGCCGCTATAGGTGCCAAAGTAGAACGAGAACATCATCTCCACTACCAGCATCTTGCCGAAGCTTGGGTCGGTCACAAGCCAAGACAACGCCGGATATACAGTCACCAAGGCAAGGCCGGCAATGGTCAGCAAGACCGGCTTCCGACCGATTCTGTCAGAGATCGCGCCGCCAATTGGGTTCCAGATGAAGTTCGTCACGGCGACCAAAAGCGTCACCAAGAGCGTGTTCTGCGAGGACAGCTGCAATACGTGCTTGCCGAACGTAGGCGTGTACACTGTGACGAAATAGAAGGTCGTGGTCGTCAGCATCGCGATCATCATGCCGAGAATGACAATGCGCCAGTTCGCAACTGTGGAGGCAAAGACCTCGCGGGCCGTTGGGTGGGTCTTCATGACCAGAAACTCCGGAGTTTCCTCCAGCGTCCGGCGCAGGAAGAAGATAAGCGGAACGATCAAGCAGCCAAGGAAGAATGGGATCCGCCAGCCCCAGGCGGCAACCATTTCGGCCGGAAGTGCTTCGCTCAAAAAATATCCGATAAGAGCGGCGACAAAGATCGCAACCTGCTGGCTCGAGGACTGAAAGGATGTGTAAAAGCCGCGGTTGCCCGGAGTGGCAATCTCGGAGAGGTAGACGGAAACGCCGCCAACCTCAACGCCGGCAGAAAAGCCCTGCAACAGCCGTCCGAACAGCACGATCGCCGGTGCGGCAATGCCGATTGTTGCATAGCCGGGACAAAAGGCGATGATGACGGTGCCAATAGCCATGATCGAAAGCGTGATAATCAGGCCTTGGCGACGGCCAATCTGGTCAATATAGGCTCCAAGCACAATCGCGCCAACCGGTCGCATCAAGGCCCCCAGCCAGAACACACCGAAGGTGTTAAGCAGTGAAGCGGTTTCGCTTCCTGATGGAAAGAACGCGTTTCCGATGGCACTGGCGTAGAACCCGAACAAGAAGAAGTCGAACTGCTCGAGGAAGTTGCCGCTCGTCGCACGTAAGATGGCGCCAATGCGCGATTTGGCATTTGACGCTTGCGCGATGGACACTGGTGACATGGCGAGTTTCCTCTCGGTGTGAAATGGCCGGTTCCGGAGAAAATCTCACGCCAGCCGAGTGCAGTATCATGGCCGCGAATCTGCCATCAGGGCACTATCGACCAACCCGTAAGCGCCTGACGTTTCCGGCATATTTTCGGCAATTGCCGCAAACTCGCACAGTTTTTCGGGCGTTATTCCGCTCGCGCCGCAGGAGTGACTCTCAAGCTACTGAAACCTCGGGCAATTCTCGGTGACAAGGTTGTTGTCTGTGGCGTGGCCGAATTCGCTCATTGAGCGCACCGACATGCAATGAAAAGGAAGGACGAGATGCATGGCATGCGAGCGGCAGGGAAGAGCTCCGTGAGATGTCGTGCTAGAACAGCTCGCGAGCCTGCGATTGGGGCCGAGGTGCGTTAGCATCTCACCCCGATGTCCAGCGATTTGGCCTCGAGTTGCTCAAGTTAACCTGAGGTTTGACGGAAAAACGTTTGGTGAGCGTGCTGGCGATCGAGCCCGTCCGATAGCGCCGATCGCCATGCTCGGCAAGTGCCACGTTGTTCTTCGAAGCGAGGCGCGCCTCATACTTCGAGGGCCGCTGCGGTCCTAAATGCGGTCCAAAACCCGCGCTGAGGGGGAGAAACATAGCGGGCCACCTCAGCGATAATGGGCATTCGTTTGGATCAATCGAACAGGTTCATCTGGCTTCCACGCCGTTTGAAAAAAAACTTGGATGTTTGTCACGAATTATGACCCAGGTCAAAGTAATCGGAATGCCGTGATAAGCCCTTCGCGACTCCTTGCTTGCCGGAGGCAACGCCACGCCAGCCTCGCAACCTGATTGGCCGTAGATTTTGCACATGAGTCTCAGCCTCCGTAAGCAAGGGCTATGAACCGGCACAAACCATGCGGTGGCATCGGGCCAGGAGCCGGGCGGCACATCGTAATTCGATCTGACCGCTTGTGCGCATTCGGAATCTGACCACGACAATTCCAGGTCGCGTCACCTTGCCTTATTCGACGGTTACCGATTTCGCGAGGTTTCGGGGTTGGTCGACGTCCGTGCCCATCAGGATGGCCGTGTGGTAGGCCAGAAGCTGCACCGGAATCGCATAGACAATCGACGTAAATGTCGTACCCATCTCCGGCAGCACAATCGTCGCGAGTGAATCCGTGGATACCTCTGCGGCTCCCCGAGCGTCCGTTATCAAGATAATCTTGCCGCCGCGTGCGGCGACCTCCTGCATGTTCGAGATGGTCTTTTCGAACACCCGGTCGCAGGGAGCAATGACGATTACGGGAACGCTCTCGTCGATCAAGGCGATCGGGCCGTGCTTGAGCTCTCCGGCCGCATAGCCCTCGGCGTGAATATAGGAGATCTCCTTCAGCTTCAGTGCCCCCTCCATTGCCAGTGGAAACGACGTGCCGCGACCAAGATATAGCACGTCACGCGATTTGGCGATGTCGCGTGCGATCTTCTCGATCTGCGGCTCGCTGGCAAGCGCCGCTGTAACGAGCCGCGGAATTTCGATCAGCGCTCGCACGAGATCGACCTCGTCGCTCTCCGGCAATTCACCGCGCGCCTTGCCAGCAGCGACCGCAAGCGCCGCCAGGACGACGAGCTGGCATGTGAACGCCTTGGTCGAGGCAACGCCGATTTCAGGTCCGGCGAGTGTCTGCAACACTGTCCCGCTTTCGCGCGCAATGGTCGAACTCAGTACGTTCACGATCGAGAGGGTATGCAGGCCTTGCGATTTGGCATAGCGGAGCGCGGCCAGCGTATCGGCCGTCTCGCCGGACTGCGAGATGAAGATAGCAAGATCTCCCTTGCGCATCGGCGCCTCACGATAGCGAAATTCGGAGGCGACATCGAGCTCGACTGGAATACGAGCCAGCCGCTCGAACCAGTATTTGGCGATATGGCCGGCGTAGCCTGCCGTACCGCAAGCGCTGATCGAGATATGTCCGATCTCGTTGAAGTCGAACGGAAGCTCCTGCGGCAGTGCCACGCTTTCGGTGGCGATATCGACGTAATGCGCCAGCGTCTGCCCGATCACCTCTGGCTGTTCGTGGATTTCCTTCGCCATGAAGTGGCGGTAGTTTGCTTTGTCGACGACAACCGACGGCGCGCCAGATTTCATCACCTCCCGGCGGACAACTGTGCCTTGTGCGTCGTAGACCACGCTGAAGTTGCGGTTGAGCACAGCCCAATCGCCGTCCTCAAGGTAGGTGATCAAGCCGGTAAGGGGCGCGAGCGCGATAGAATCCGATCCGAGATACATTTCGCCTTCGCCATGCCCGATCGCGAGTGGTGAGCCCTTGCGCGCACCGATCATGAGGTCGTGTTGACCCTTGAACAGGATTGCAAGCGCAAACGCGCCGACTAGCCGCGGCAGCGACGCTTTTACTGCCTCCTGCGGCGAGCAGCCATCTTTCAGATAAAAGTCGATGAGATGCGTCACCACCTCGGTGTCTGTTTCAGAGGCGAAACAGGCGCCATGCTGTTTTAGCTCCGCTCGCAGCTCGCGGAAATTCTCGATTATGCCGTTATGGACGACTGCAACATTGTCCGTTGCATGCGGATGAGCATTGTGCTCCGTCGGCTTGCCATGAGTAGCCCAGCGCGTGTGCCCAATCCCGATATGGCCTGAGAGCGGATGGCAGCGAACGCGTGTCTCAAGGTTCCTCAGCTTGCCCTCGGCGCGTCGAAGCTCGATATAGTTTCCTTTGAGCGTTCCGATGCCCGCTGAGTCGTAGCCGCGATATTCCAGTCGCTTCAGTGAATCGATGAGACGATCCGCGACCGGACCGCGCCCCAAGATGCCGACAATTCCGCACATGCTAATCAGTTTACCTCAAGTTCAAAACAGAGCGTCCCGCAAGGCGCGCCTGACCAATTCGCTCGCTTTAGTTATCGGCCAATCTAGCCGTGCCTGCCCTCCATCGGGCACGCGGCACCCGGAGGTGCGCGAGCTCCAAGCAACACGTGGAGCCCAGTCGAATTCGCCGGAAGATCCTAAAGCAACTTTCTGGCAATCGGACAATGAGCGCCGTCAGCAGTTAGCAGCTGCATGAGTCTCTCGTTTTGTCCGATGTACCAGATACCGCCAAGAAGGCCTGGTAGGTCTGCCGCATTCCATCTACAAGCCATGTCCTCGCGCGCCAGCCGAGCCTGGCGAGACGGCTGACGTCGAGCAGCTTGCGCGGCGTGCCATCGGGGCGCGACGTGTCGAAAGTGATCTCGCCGCCGTAACCGACGACCTCAGCCACGACCCGCGCGAACTCGGCGATGGTGATGTCCTCGCCGGTGCCGATATTGACAAGGTCCGCGCTCGAATAGCTCTTCATCAGGTGCACGCACGCATCCGCCATGTCGTCGACATAGAGGAACTCGCGCCGCGGCGTGCCGGTGCCCCACACGGCGACGCTCCTTGCGCCCGCGACCTTCGCCTCGTGGAAGCGGCGGATCAGCGCGGCAACGACATGGCTCAATTCGGGATGATAATTGTCGCCGGGCCCATAGAGATTAGTCGGCATCACGCTGATGAAGTCGCTGCCATACTGGCTGCGATAAGCTTGCGCCATCTTGATGCCGGCGATCTTGGCGATCGCATAGGGCTCGTTGGTCGGCTCTAGCGGGCCTGATAGCACCGAATCCTCGCGCAGCGGCTGTGGGGCCAGCTTCGGATAGATGCAGGACGAGCCGAAAAACATCAGCTTTTCGGCACCGTTTTGATGCGCGGCTTGGATCACGTTCGCGGCAATCGTGATGTTGTCGTAGATAAACTCGGCGCGCAGCGTGTCGTTGGCAACGATGCCGCCGACTTTTGCGGCGGCGAGGAAGATCACTTGCGGCCGCGTTTTCGCGAACCAGTCGAACACGGCGGCCTGGTGGCAGAGATCGACCTCGCGCCGGTCGACCGTGACGAGCTGCACGTCCTCCCGCGCGAGGCGGCGCACCAGCGCGCTGCCGACCATGCCGCGATGGCCTGCGACGTAGACGCTTTTGCCCTTCAGCTCAAACGGTGCGTTTGCCATGGGCCGCCTCCCGTTTTGCTTCCGCCAGATCGCTTGCCATCATCTCTTCGACGAGCTGGGCAAAGCTGCGCTTCGGCTTCCAGCCGAGCAGCTGTTGCGCCTTGCTGGCGTCGCCGACGAGGAGATCGACCTCGGTCGGACGGAAATAGGTCGGGTCGATCTTCACCACCGTCTTGCCGCTCTTGGCATCGATGCCGGTCTCGGCGACGCCGGCGCCGCGCCATTCGATGCGGCGGCCGAATTGCGCAAAGGACAGCTCGACCATCTCGCGCACCGAGCGCGTCTCACCAGTCGCCAGCACGAAATCGTCGGCCTTGTCCGCCTGGAGGATCAGATGCATGCCCTCGACATAATCCCTGGCATGGCCCCAGTCGCGCTTGGCCGAGAGATTGCCGAGATAGAGCGTCTGTTCGAGCCCGACCTCGATACGCGCGACGCCGCGCGTGATCTTGCGGGTGACGAAGGTCTCGCCGCGGATCGGGCTCTCATGGTTGAACAGGATGCCGTTGCTCGCGAACATGCCGTAGGCCTCGCGGTAATTCACCGTGATCCAGTAGCCGTAGAGCTTCGCCACGCCATAGGGCGAGCGCGGATAGAACGGCGTGGTCTCCTTCTGCGGGATCTCCTGCACGAGGCCGTAGAGCTCGGAGGTCGAGGCCTGGTAGAACCGCGTGTCCTTCTCCATGCCGAGGATGCGGATCGCCTCGAGCAGCCGCAGTACGCCGATCCCATCGGCATTGGCGGTGTATTCGGGGCTCTCGAAACTGACGGCGACGTGGCTCTGGGCTGCGAGATTGTAGATCTCGGTCGGCCGGATCTGCTGCACCAGGCGGATCAGATTGGTCGAGTCCGTCATGTCGCCGTAGTGCATCAGGAACGGCACGTCCCCGAGATGCGGGTCCTGGTAGAGATGGTCGACCCGCGCAGTGTTGAACGAGGACGAGCGCCGCTTGATGCCGTGCACGATATAGCCGAGCGACAGCAGATGTTCGGCGAGATAGGCGCCGTCCTGTCCAGTCACGCCGGTGATTAGAGCGACCCGCCGTTTGCTCTCTTGGTTTGACAAATCGTTGCTCTGCGCAGGCTAATGTCGGTCCCCGATCGACGACGTCAATCGCGTCTGGCCTCTTCGAATGCGGAAGCGTCGCGCTCTCGAACTGCCGAGTTCTGGTCTCTGTATAGGCATTGCATCAATTGCTCAACTGTACGGAGGTAACCTTCCACATCGAAAGGGTTTTGAAGGACTATACGAAAGTTTGTAGCCCAGAAGATTTCGTTCGGCCGTCGTCAGGCGTTTCTCTATTGCGCGGGTGCAACTAATGAAATTGCGGCGCGGATAGGAGGTAAGCAGACCCGTTTGGCCGAGAAGCGTTCCACAGTCCCTGCGTGGTCAACTCGCGCGTTGAGCCAGCGAGTTTCCCTCATTTCGTGTCCTTGCCTAAGAGTTTTCCAGTCTGCTGTTCATCCAGTGCAACCGCGAGCAAGCCGGGCAAACAAAGCATTGAAATTCGTTCTCTTGTCGCGCAGTACTTATCATCATCGATCCATTTCTGGACAATCAAGTTGGTGATCTGGCAAGCAAAAGTGAAGGCGCGCATATTAACTCTGTGCTGTTTGAGTTCACAGAAAAACGCTGCATGAATGAGGCAGTGCTATATGGGACCTCAAGGGGTTATCGCGACGATCAGTGTGCCCTGCGCCACCGAATGACGAATTCAGTAGCGAAAAGCATCTGGCGGTTCATTGCTCGCGAGTGGCCACGGAATCAACAACAATGGTGCGTTTAGCGCGCGGACGATATGGCTCAGAAGGTCAGTGCTCGGTTCGGCGACCATTCGGCCTGGGGTGTTTTCCGCGCTCGCAAGCATGTCTTTGGGCCGGCCGTAGTATGACTAGGCAAAGCCCGCATGTGCGTGAATAAGCCGCCTTGAGCACGTGCCGCTGCCATTGAAACTGGCGGTTTGCTGGTCCCGAGCGCCCCTTCTCTTATGCCCGCGGCAAAGTCTCGGTTCTTGAGCAAGCATTCTGCGGACAGCAGCCTGAGCTGACGGATCAACTGCCTTCTACCTCAATTATCACATTTGATTTGCAGCCCCTCGGCAGAAAGAATTCGGATGAGCTGCTCGTGGAGAGGTCGACCCGGGCCTTTAAACCACGTGCCACCCGCTCGCATGCGCCGAAAGCAGCGTAAGCTTTAGAGGCGCGCCCTCGAAATGGATCGCCGGCTTATCGGCTTCGAACGCGGTGTTGCCCTCAATCAAGGTGCCGAGATCAATCTTCAGTCCCTCGCGGGTATAAACTTCCACATCATTTCTGATCCAAGGCGCTCACATGAGCTTCTCAATACTTGTTCATCAGGTCTTGATGGGCCTCATTGCGTGGATCGGCGTTCGGCCCTGGGGCAATCGTCAGGCCTGCACGTCGCAGATCCAGCTCGCGGATCTATCGGCAGCTCTCTTGCTCCCGCGACGACGGCTGCCCATGCCTAGCAATTGCGCGCGCTCGTCTCGGATTACTGTTGGTCATCTAGTCTGCTTTCCTTCAACGACGCTGCGTCCCTCCGACCATGGCATGACGTGCATTCGGGAATGGTGATAAGCGCACCATGATGACAGCTTTTGGCGAGGTCCCATCACAACAGGTTCGCCGCACATATATGCGGTTCCAGGATCGCCATTCTTGAAGCCAACAATGGCCCGGCATTGGCCCTCACAGTGATCGACGAGCAAGACCCTGTTGGATCCATCGGGTCCTCTCACATGTCCGCTCCGGGATAGCGCATCAATCTCGCAGCGGCGGGTTGGGCACTCAGTGCCCGCAAACGTATATCGAAGCCTGCAAGGCTGGATTGGTCCTTCTTACATGTGGGCGATCTTGTCTTCATACGGGCCGGCGATCTGCGTGAACAGGACAGAAACAGCGTTCTTCGCAGTGAGCGCGATCCTCAGCCGCTTTGGCAGAAAAGCTCTCATCGCAAGCAACCGGCCTGCTCCGCTTTAGCACAGGAACTTCTGAAGCGACCGAACATTGGTGCTCCCTAGGGGGCACTCTACAATCTGACGCTACGTACGATTCAATCCCCCTGCGGGCTTATCGCGTGAATATGTCGAAACCGTCTTCGTTCGCCAGGAGCCAGCCGCATGACGAGGAGGGCGGGAGGCGCTTCACCAAGGCAGTTGGCTTTCTGTATTCGTCGTCTGCGGAACGCGCAGCTCGGGTCCGCTCGAGTGTGCGCGCATAGCTACGCCCAGCTGTGAGGCTGCTCGTCGCCGGCCACGAGTGATCAAGCGAATCAGTCAAGCTTACTTGAATGTGTGGATAGGAGCTGCCTCGGCGCCGGAATCAATCGTCCATGGCTGAATGCTCTCTCGAGTCTATGCGAATTGGCTTTGTCTATCCAGCCAAGCTCTCCCGCTGTCACCATCATAATAGGCTGCTTCCCGGGACTTGTCGGTGCCGCGGCGGCTGAGCAGAATAGGAAACGAGATCAATCGGCAGCGCGTTAATCTGGTCATGAGCCAAACTCCCGTCAAGGCACCTAACAGTGACTTCGCCGTTCTAGATAACTTTGAACTATGGACCTCGAAAGGCGCCGTCAGGTGCAGGCCACGCCGGGTTGATCATCGCGGGTTCGATACTTGTGGGAAGATCTGCCGGGCGTCACGTTGGAAGCCCGCGCCTAAGCGGTACTCAGCCCTGGTCCCGTTGAGAGCGTATCGCGGCTCGGGTCCAGATTGGCGCGTTTGCTACAATCGTTGTTGGTATCAAAGAGTTGCTATGGCGACTACTCCAGGTCGGCCGGGGGAAAGACGGTGGTTTTCCAGGCAACCAAGTGGCTGTTGGAACGAGCGGCGCAGTTGGCCATGCTTTCTGATGGACGGGCGGGGCCTTGTAGCGGCGCCGATCGGCGTTCCTCCCATTCATCTTGAGGCGCGTGCGATTGTTAGACCGGCATTCTCCAGCACATCCAAAATCCTCTCAGCAACCGCCCGCGGATCTCGCTGGTCCTCTTTGCTCACGTTACAGGCCAAGGTAGCTGCGATGATCGCGTGCGCTGTTTTGCGCTGGAGGCAATCGTACTCGGCATACTCACCGCAAGTATTGCAGTTGATCACTGGTCGGCCGCTCCAGGGATCGTGCATTGCGATCTCGCACCAGTTATCTGTGTGACATTTCGGACAGAGCATAAATCGAGATTTCCTTGTGGTCTGACCTCGCGCGCTCCATGGCCATCAATTGAACGACTGCTTGGCAGCCAAAGCTGCAGAAGTCATTGCTGCTCCGGAGGCCCTGTTGCCCGTCTTTGGATACGAAAAACATGATGGACGCGGCGGCGGAGGCAATCCAGGCGCCCGAAGGGGGGCTCCGGCATGAGCGGACCAGGCGACGCATCTCTGGCGAGAATGCTGCCAACGGTGTATGCCTACAGCTACCTGTTTCGGCGTGAGCAAGCTATTGCAGGTTCGCCGCGGCCGCATCACGGCTATGTAAGATGAGTATGGCCTCCAACTTCCATTCCACTCTGAGCTGCGAGGCCCCGATCTCCGGACCGCGACCTCTGCGTGAGCAATCTATCAAAGCGGGCAATCGCCACGCGACGATGCTGCTGCGATCTTAGAATCCGGTTCTCCTGCAGCCTGGCTTCATCGCGACACGTTGCAATGATTCGCCGAGGCGGCTTCACTGCGGCGTCCGAGACAACGCGGGCCTTCTGCAATCTGGCTCGCCAAATGACACACTCGAAATTGTGTCGCCCGGAAGCTGTTGTACGGCCAAGCACGCTCGCCACCTGTAAGAAGACCCTACAATCTGACGCTACGTACGATTCAAGCCCTAATGTCGAGAGTCGCGCATTTCGCGCCCCTCGCCGCGCTTGCTGCGAGCGGCTTGTCGCATCTCAGACATCAACAGAGCGGTCGGCAGATAACGGCAAATGAGGTGCTTTTGCGACAGCCAACCTACGGGATCTTACGTAGGGCATGTGTCGCATTTTCTTGATCTAAAAACTGCATCGTATTCCGCATGAAGCAAAAAAACCTGTTCTCAGACGCCAAACATTGGCGAAGCCGTGCTGAAGCGACCCGAAGAAAAGCGGAGTCGCTCGAGGACGACACATCCAGATGCAGGCTGATCAAGGTCGCTGAGGAATATGATAAGCTGGCTCGCCTCGCGGAGGGGCGGCAAAGAAATGAGGTTGACGGGCAGTTCTGATCGACCGGGCGGACGGTTGCACCGATCGCCAATGCTTGTGACCCCGGCGCGGGGTGTCTCTCCGTTGGAGCTCACAGCCCGCTAGGGCTGAACTGCGAAACTGCGTCATGCGGTAAGGCCAATGAGCGAGGCTGCTGAACGAGTGCGGACCGCGCGTGCGAGCCTCTGACCATGAATCCATTCTGGGTCACGGTGGCCGGCCACATAGATGACGCATTGACGGTGTCTCAGGCGGCAAGCCGGCTAACCGCTAGACATGAAGGAATGAGATGAAAGCCCACCGTCAGATCGTCGAAATCAAAGCCTCTCGCTCGATGAACTGGCGAGGCATTGGCGTCGCTTTGCATCATGTGCTGAAGCCTGCGACGTTTGTTTGGGTGGCAAAGTAGCCGGTTCGCCGGATCATGCCACGCGAATTGGCTTCCGCCGCCATTAAGCGTTTCAGTCGAATTCTGGCATCTTGCACCAAGCACGGCGAGCTCAACGCCATACGTTGCGGACTTGTTCAGGCGACGAGGCGAGCAGAAGCTCCTGCGGGCACGGCTTGCCAAGACAAGCCATCGTAGATGTCTGCGCAGATTGTCTGCATGAGGCCTAGTTCGCAACGAACGCGCGAATGACGAGAAAGTTTAAGAGAGCTCAGATGTCGAAAGATAAACCCAAGAGAACTCCCCGGTGAACGATGCGGACAGAACCGATGTTCTTCATCCAAGTAAGTCGGTGCAGATGATCAGCGGCAGTTGGGGCCGCCCATGCCAGGGTACCAGCCGTTCGATGTACGAGTCGGACAACACGACTGGTGCCGGATGCAACTCTATCGGCCAAAAGAAGAAGGAGGACGCATGAGGAAGCAAAGTGTAGAAAGACTCGAAGCGGGGCGCGTCCGCGATGGCCGATTCGCCACCGCACCGGGGTCTGGTCCTTCCGGTCTCTTCTTCGTGCAGGGGCCTTGTGGCTGCCAACTCAAGATCGTCGGCTTCATCCGTCCGGGATGGGAGCATGTCTCTGTGTCGACGCCACGGCGATCTCCAAACTGGGAGGAGATGTGCTTCGCCAAAGATATGTTTTGGGATGAAGAGGAATGTGTGATGCAGCTGCATCCTCCTCATTCGCAGTATGTGAACAATAGTCGCTACTGCCTGCATCTCTGGAGGCCGACCCGTCAGGTCATTCCGATGCCTCCGGCAGCCTTCGTGGGCATCGTCGGGCTCGGGCCGTCTGAAGCGGCAATTCTGTTTGCGCAGATGAGTGCGACGTCTTAGCAGATCTCGCCGCGTCGTGCCAAGTCGGGCGGCGACGACGTGATCGAGAGTCCAGCGGAGTTGCTCACCACAGCCAGGGGCGGCGAGCAAGCCTAGGTGGCCACAGACCCGCCAAGGGCGCGCCGGGCCGCTACTCTGCGCCCCAGAGCCCAACCCGCTGCGCTTCTGGAGGCGGCGGGAGGTAACGCTCGCAGAGTCGGCTCGTCCGGGCCACCGTTTATTGTACGGGGATGTGACGCGCATAACCACACCATCGTGGAATCGGCCAGGTGAGCAGATTCGTGGATCCGTTGTACACGGCGCGCGGCCAAATACATTTGTATCAGGAGAGGCTCCTACGGGGCGCAACTACCGTACGCATCGGCTAGTTACCTGAGTGAGGCGCGTCGAGGAGCGTTGTTGCGCTTGTCTCGGCCTCGCGAGGAAATCCTGCATGAGGGAGCGGCGATTAGCCTGATACGAGCGCCATGCCCGCGCAACTCGGCGATATTTCTCGTCAATACCGGGCAAGAGTGTTGCTTTGCGAAGCTACGCACGACGGTGTCGCCTGTATGATCGACCGAAAATCTTGGGGGTGCTGTGGAAGTCGAAGGCAATAGCGGCCGCAACAGCGCGCCGGTCCGCCGCGACTGGGAACGTGCCGAGGCGGAAGGGGTTTACGCGCAGCCATTTGCCGAGCTCCTATTTCAGGCCCAGACCGTTCATCGCGGCAATTTTGACCCAAACCACGTCGAAACCGCAAGCCTGCTCAGCATCAAGACGGGCGGCTGTCCTGAAGACTGCACCTACTGCGCACAGAGCGTGCATTACGACACTGGCCTGAAGGCGACTCGCTTGATGGATCGCGCTGATGTGGTCGCCGCCGCGCAGCGCGCCAAGGCGGCCGGGGCGAGTCGCTTCTGCATGGCCGCGGCGTGGCGCAGTCCAAAGGACCGCGATCTCGATAAGGTCTGCGACATGATTGCCGCCGTTAAACGTGTCGGCATGGAGACGTGCGTAACGCTCGGCATGCTCACGCCAAAGCAAGCCGCGCGGCTCGCCGACGCCGGCCTCGACTTCTACAATCATAACGTGGACACTTCGCCGGAGTTCTACCGCAGCATCATCACTACGCGGACCTTGCAAGATCGGATCGACACTCTTACGCGCGTGCGCGAGGTGGGGGTCAAAGTCTGCTGCGGCGGCATTATTGGCATGGGTGAGCACGTCGATGACCGTCTCGGTATGCTGGTACTGCTCGCCAATCTTCCCAAGCATCCGGAAAGTATACCGATCAACCTGTGGAACGAGGTGGATGGCGTGCCGGTGAAGGTCACGGCGGAGCGTTCCGATCCGATTGCACTGGTGCGCCTGGTAGCGACCGCGCGGATCATGATGCCCAAGAGCGTCGTACGGTTGGCCGCCGGGCGCCAGTATATGACTGATGAACTCCAAGCCCTATGCTTCTTGGCGGGTGCGAATTCCATCTTTGTCGGCGATGTGTTGCTGACTACCAAAAACCCGCAACTTGACCGTGATGCAAGTTTGTTAGCCCGGCTCGGCATTACGTCTGGACTCGCTTAAGTCATCAGAACAACGGCGTGCTGCGTGCAAGCTATCAGCGTAGGTAAGAAATGCAGATTATCATGATGAAGGGAAAGATTCATTGCGCCTCGGTAACTGAATCCGACCTGCACTTTGAAGGCTCGATCTCGGTTGATCGCGCACTGCTGGACGCGGCCGGTATCCTGATTAACGAACGCGTCGAACTCTACAACCTCGAGACGGGGGCACGCTTTGCAACGTTTGTGACGGAAGCGCCACAAGGGTCCGGCACGGTAGACGTGAACGGTGCGGCGGCGCGACTGGCGATGCCCGGCGATAAAATAAGTATCGTTGCATACGCCTCACTTGACGAGGCGGATGCAAGAATCTTCAGGCCGCGCATTGTGCTGGTTGATCGACAAAATCGCATCGTTCCGGTTTGAATCCAACAAGCTAGCCGCCGTAAGACCCTGTCGTTGGCGACCAGTTGGGAGTTTTGCTGCGTCCATCCTTGCTCAGCGAGTGAAGAATGAATTCCATCATTGCGGGTAAAGTCGCCAGCTATGCGGCAGGCTTAGATGCGCTTAAAAACGACGACCGCCTGCGGAGTCTCAGGCCGCGCACCGGGATTGACTTTTCATCAAACGATTATCTGGCGTTGGCGAGCGCGCCGCGCATGAAAAAAGCCATCGTCACCGCGCTCGAAGGGGGTACTCCGATCGGAGCCGGCGGATCACGGCTTCTGCGCGGTAACTGCGAGGAGCACGAACGCCTCGAAGCAGCAGCGGCGCGGTTCTTCGGCGCGCAGACCGCGCTCTTCTTCGGCGGTGGTTATGTCGCAAATTTTGCGGTGCTGACAACGTTGCCGCAACGGGACGACCTGCTCGTCCTTGATTCCCTGGTTCACGCCAGCATTCACGAAGGAGCACGAGCTGGCCGAGCCGCGTTTCGAATCAGCGCCCATAACGACCCCCAGGTTATCGAAAGCGCAATTTGCGACTGGCGTGCCGCGGGCCGAGCGGGGCGGGTCTGGATCGTAGTCGAGAGCCTCTACAGCATGGATGGCGATTTCGCACCGCTTGAAGACCTGCTCGCGATCGCGGACCGGCACGATGCGTTCTTGGTTGTGGACGAAGCTCATGCCACCGGCGTTTACGGCGAGCAGGGGCGAGGCCTCACAGCGGCCTATGAAGGACGCGAAAATCTCCTGGTTATTCATACCTGCGGCAAGGCGCTGGGAGCCGCCGGCGCGCTTGTCACCGCGTCTGGCGTGCTGCGCGACTTCATAATCAATCGCTGTCGCCCGTTTATCTTCGCGACCGCCCCTTCGCCGTTAATGGCGGTAGCCGTACGGGAGGCTCTCGTGATCCTGCAGGAGGAGCCGGAGCGCCAACAGCGGCTGGCGAGGCTTGTCGCGTTCACGCATCGGGAGATGGTTGCGAGAGGCGAGAGAAGTCCTTCGAACTCGCAGATCCTGCCCTATATCATTGGCGAGAATGCCCGCGCCATGAGGCTAGCGTCCGCGCTACAGGCTCGCGGATTTGACATCCGAGGAATCAGACCGCCAACGGTGCCGGCCGGCACGGCCCGTTTACGAATTTCACTGACGCTCAACGTCGGAGAGAATGAGGTGCGTGCGATGCTCGATGCCCTCGCTGAGGAGACGAGGGGCGGATCTCGATGAGTCAGCGAATCGTGGTGACCGGCACAGATACAGGGATCGGCAAAACTGTCTTTTCGGCAGGCCTTGCCCATCTTCTCGGCGCGAATTACTGGAAACCAATTCAGGCCGGTGTTGAAGGAGAGACCGATAGCCAGCAGGTCGCACGACTGAGCGGTCTTCCGGCCGATCGGATCGTTCCGGAGCGTTACCGCCTTAAAACGCCCGCTTCCCCGCATCATGCCGCCGGAATAGATGGAATTCGCATCGACCCCGATTCGCTCGTCCTGCCGGATACCGGGGAGCGACCGCTCGTCATCGAAGGCGCTGGCGGGCTGATGGTGCCGCTGAATTCTAGCGCACTCTACATCGATATCTTCCAGCGGTGGCGACTTCCCGTCGTGCTTTGCGCGCGCACGCTACTCGGGACCATCAATCACTCGCTGCTCTCGATAGAGGCCTTGCGAAAGCGCCAGATCGACATTCTTGGGATCGCATTCATCGGGGAAAGAAATTCTGAAACTGAGAGCGCAATTTGTGACATCGCGCGGGTGCGTTGGTTAGGACGGCTGCCCTGGATTTCTCCTTTGACGGCAGACAGCCTACGGGATGTCTTCAAAGGCTCGTTTGTTCCCGGCGATTTCAAGCCATGAAGCCAAACAAGAGGTGGCCAATTTGGCACCCATTCACGCAGCATGCTCTTCACAACGAGATGACCAAGGTTGTGCGTGGCGACGGTGCTTATCTCTACACGGCGGATGGTCATCGAATCATAGATGCAATCTCATCCTGGTGGGTCGTCACTCACGGCCATTGCCATCCGCAGATCGTGAGCGCGATTCAGGAACAGGCCGGCAAGCTGAACCAAATCATTTTCGCCGGCTACACGCATGATCCGGCTGAGGAGGTCGCTCGGCTCCTTTTGAAACTCACACCCCAAGGCTTGGACCACGTGTTCTACTCGGACAGTGGCTCAGCCAGCGTGGAAGTCGCCTTGAAGATGGCGCTCGGCTATTGGCACAATATAGGCGAACAGCGAACACGCATCGTTGTCATGCAGCACTCCTATCACGGGGACACGTTCGGTGCGATGTCAGTTGGTGCCCGCGGTGTCTTCAACGTGGCGTACGGACCTCTCCTGTTCGACGTGACCTCAATCCCGTTCCCTGCGAGCGGTCTTGAGCGGGCGACGCTTGATGCGCTTGAGTCAGCATGTCGGAACGAAAATCCCGCAGCCTTTATTGTCGAGCCTCTGGTGTTAGGGGCAGGCGGAATGCTGATGTACCCAGCTTGGGTGCTAAGAGAGATGAAGCGGATCTGCGAGGCGTCGGACGTCCTGTTCATTGCCGATGAGGTCATGACGGGCTGGGGCCGCACCGGAACAATCTTCGCCTGTGAGCAGGCCAATGTTGTGCCAGACATAGCGTGCTATTCGAAGGGTCTCACGGGAGGGGCGCTGCCGCTCGCGGTGACACTCTGCCGGGCGGAGATTTTCGATGCCCATTATTCAAAAGACCGTACGCGCACATTCTTTCACTCGAGTTCGTACACGGCAAATCCGGTGGCCTGTGCCGCCGCTAAGGCTAACCTGGATCTGTGGAAAGACCAGGAATGTCACCGGCGCATCGCTGCGGTTGCAACCATGCAGGAGCACGCAATTGAAGCATTCCGCGCCGATCCGCGCTTTGCAAACGTTCGCCGTAGCGGCACCATCACAGCACTCGATCTGAAGACGAGAGATACCGGCTATCTCGCAGGCATCGGCCCGAGGCTTCACGCCTTCTTTAAAGACCGTAATCTCTTGCTGCGCCCACTCGGTAATACGATTTATGTGATGCCGCCATATTGTGTAACAGCAGGTGACCTGGACGAAATATATGTAGGCATTTGTGACGCTGCCGATACACTGGCCTGAAGACGCGCGCGGCAGCGCAAGATCAAGGATCCTGAGCTGTCGTCGGCTTCCCGAACGACTTGAGAGAGCCTTGCCATAGACCTACGAAATGGACGATTGTGACCTCGCATCTGCAATGTGGGTTCTGCCGGCCGGGCGAGATCGCGGGCTTCGCCGGGCCGGCCCACAGTGTCATGCGCGTTCGGTTTCAGTCCGATCGCGTTATCGCGATTGGTTGCGTGTTCATCTGTGTGGATGCCTGCGCGAAGTTGTTACAAAATCATGAAGTTATGCGTCCATTGGTGACGGCCTGTTGCGGAAGTTCCGCCGTTATTTCGATTATGAGATTGCCTGGACGGCAGGTCTTATCAAGCCTCTACGGACGTGGAGATGCTGGACACGTCATCCGCATTCCGGAGTTTGCGGCAGCCGTGCGAGCGTTGGTGCATCTTTCCTATTTCCCTCGCCTGGGTCGCGGTCGTTTGCGGAACCTGCAGTCCGCCGAAGCCGCGGCTTTAAGCGCCATAAGCCCATCCTTGTCGTATCCATCCGAGCTAGGCCGCGGACAGGGGCTCACCGATTCCACCGCTTGAGGAGTTCGGGGTCTTCCTTGTGCATCCTGATGAGCTCCGTCAGGTTTTCGATGCCGAAGTCGGTGAACGCCATGACCTGGTCGTCACCTATGCCGTAAACCCAGATGACGCCATCCTCTGTGTCCATTCCGTTGGCCACGTCCCAGAGCCAGTCCTCGTCTACGCCGAGGTCTGTTGCGACGCGAGGACGCGTTCTCGCACGATGTCGTCGGAAAAGGCCTGGCGAACGGGCCGCCTGCGCTCAAACGAACGCACCGTCTGCGTCTTGCCTGCTGCCTTCTCGGCGGCGAGTTCATCCTCGGTCGCGGCCGCCTCAAGCTCCTCAAGCTCCAGCTCTAGCTGATCGAGCAGCCGCGCCGATCGTTCCGAGCGCGTGCCATAGAGCGTCCGCCGCAGCTTCTCGATCTCGAGCTTGAGATGGGCAATCAGCGCTTCGGTGCTCGATTGCTTCGCCTGGGCATTGGCCGCTTCAGCAAGCCTGGCTTCCGCCGCAAGCCTGGCCGTGCGTTCGGCCAAAATCATTGCATGCGCGGCGGCAAGATCGGGCGGCAGATCGGCGCTGGAGTCCATGGCCAGATGGAATCACATTCGCTGCCAAACTAAAATAACAAAGTCTCACCCTACGCTGGTCGGACGCCAGGACTCTTGGGGATTGCGCCAGTCGATGCCAGACAACAGATAGCTCATCTGCGCCCGCGAGATCGACACCACGCCGTCCGCCAGCGACGGCCAGACAAAACGACCTCTCTCGAGTTTCTTCGTAAACAGGCATGCTCCCTGGCCGTCATGCCAGATCACTTTCAACAAATCACCCCCACGTCCACGGAAGCAGAACAAATGACCACTCAGCGGATCGCGGCGCAGCACCTCTTGCACCTGCAACGACAATGAGGCGAAGCCTTTGCGCATGTCGGTGTGGCCCGTCGCCAGCCACACCCGAACTCCCGTAGGGACCGGAATCATTGCGGATCCAGAGCCTCGATAATCCGGCGAAGCGCCTCAACGTCGACGCCCGCATCAACAATGACGCGCCGTCCGCCAGCCAGCTCGATCTCAATCCGACGCTTCGTCGAATGTGCGGTCGCGCTCTCCGATGAGGCCGCCACCGACGCCACGGGCCCGCCCTCGGCCATAACTGCCCTGACAAACCCAGCCTCGGATTTGGTTCGGTTCGCTGCGAAGGCTCTTCGCCAGGTCACCAGCAGAGAACGTGATAAGCCGTATCGCAGCGCTGTCGCCGCAACCAGGCGCGGCTCGGATAGGCTTTCCAAAACAATCCGCGCCTTCTTCCTCAGACCAGCGGCGCCGCCGGCCTGTATCAACCACTTCAAGTCGATTCAGCGTACTGATCGTATGGCTGTCCATACGTACAGTTCTCAACCATCAGGCCAGCCCGCCGCAAGGCGTCTCCCCTCGGAGGCTTACTCCTTGTCAGCAGCCAGAGGTGATGGACATGCCGCCTTAAAGGGCCGACAGCGGCTTTGACACGTAGATCGCAGCCTCATAAGCACATCCACTATCGCCGCTCGCGTGCGTCGTCTCCAGGCCGCCGTTTTTGACGCTCAGAATGTTCGGATGGTCAGTCCCAGGAACACCGCGCAGAGGACATGTTGAAAGACCTTATTTGCTGACCGCCCAATCATTGGAAACTTTGTGCTTCCGATTTCTCAGTGACGCGCCTTTTCGGGCTCCCTAATGACAGATACCTTTCGCTCTCCAATGGGAAGGCCATTTCCAGAGACATGCGGGGCCGGATCAGATCGACATGAGCCACACTTCGCAGCTGGCGGTTGAACGCGTCACGATTCCAGTTCTGCAACGACGCAAGGAGGAAGGGCGCGCCATCGTGATGATCACGGCTTATGATGCGGGTAACGGCACGCATCCCGATCCTGTCGTCGACGTCATTCTTGTCGGCGATAGCGTCGGCAACGTATGCCTTGGGTTTGATGACCACTTTACCGGTCAGCATGGCGATGATGAATCACCACCTGGACGTGGTCGCACAAACAGGGCCTGGCGCTAGCTGACATGCCGTTTCTCAGCTTTCATCTCAGTTCCGACGACACGATACGCAACGCTGGAGGCGTCCTGCAGCGTGGCGCAGACGCCGTCAAGCTTCGGGAGGGGGTAAGCGGGTCGAGATGATCCGAGCCTTGGTGAATTGCGAAATTCCCTTGATGGGTCATCTTAGTCTCACGCCACAAAGCGTCAACGCGATGGGTGGCTTCAAGGTACAGGGTCGGAACGCGGACGATGCCCTACGTCTGCTTGACGATGCGCACCAGCTACACCAGGCCGGATGCTTTGCTCTTGTCCTCGAAGGCATCCCGGCCGAGCTCGCTGCGCGAGCGACTGAATCTCTGAGCACAACAGGCTCGAGATGAGCACGCCTCGCCATCTCATCGAACAAGAACGGCTTGTTCGTTGCCGAGGGCCTTTTACTTCGGGCAGCTGCGGGCCGAGACGGAAATTCGAACGACTGGGACGTCTCGGGTTCAGTACTTGAGTACGGCGCTCGAAGAAATCGCCAGATCTGGGTCGAAAACCGGCGGCTAGACGACTGGTGCAGCGAAGCTAATCTCACGACAGTCGATCTTGTTTGGACGGACGCAATGGGCTGAGTTCGCCGGTGGCATACAAACCCTGAGCAATACACGCTTCGATGGGGTTGCTCTTATGCCGATCACCGGCTCGACCGGCGGCACGCCGTCTCCGCCGGATCTGGCTTCGAACGCTATTCCGGCGGCGTCACAAGTCGATGCTATCGCCATACCCTGCCGTACTCAAACAATCAAATGCATACAGCTAGTTAATTGCAGGTTTGGCCTGCGGAAGACCTGAGCGTGGCGGCATTCCAAGGACGAGCTGCGACAGATATGGAACGCCGCGAACAATCGAGCGCACCATTAGCGCGATCGCAATAATCGCCGCACCGAGCATACCCGCGATGATCAACCGGGTCGTGAGATCCCAAAGTTCTCCGAACTGTACGAAATCCATGAGACGGAACACGGTACCCTGGACCAGGTAGAGCAGCAACGTGGTCTGGCCCAACTCCACAGCGATAAAGCGGGCCATTCGATTTGAACGGCCAACGCTCCAGCATTGCAGCAGGAGTTCGATAGCGATTGCTGAGGCAGCTGCAGAGCCAACAAACATCAGAAGCACGTTTTTAGCCGACCGGAAATCGTGAATTACCCCAAGATTATTGTAGACATAGGTATCCTTGCCCCAAGCTAGAAAGCATACGCAGGTCACTATCGAGAGAAGTAAAATTAGGAGCGGCTTGTGATGTCGCGACGCACGCGTCCATCGTTCTC
This sequence comes from Bradyrhizobium sp. 159, assembly GCF_023073795.1. NCBI lineage: Bacteria > Pseudomonadati > Pseudomonadota > Alphaproteobacteria > Hyphomicrobiales > Nitrobacteraceae > Bradyrhizobium > Bradyrhizobium sp. 159. Next base: position 34,120 of record NZ_JADPKE010000002.1, read on the forward strand.
TCGATTGAGCAAGCAAGAAGCCGAAGCAGAAGAACGGGTAAGTGAATCTGATCAGGGGTGATATGGAGAATGTCAGAGGCGCGAGTGCGACCAGTATGGCTAAGCCAGATATGACCCACGATTGGTGGTTTAGCCTGGTAGAAATCTTGAGGAGAAGGTAGGAAACAAACGTGGCCCAGATGAACCAGTATGTGCCAGCGAAATCGTCTACAAATTCCAAAAGTCCGCTCGCTAGGCTGGGCGCGCGCCACAATGCCGCCAGCTTAGCTGTCTCCATGAACGTCCACCAAAACAGCATCGGCAGCAAGAGCTGCTTCGCACGGTCGCTGGCGGCTCGAGTGAACGACTTTTGCAGCAGTGATCGAGAAGAAAGATATCCGCTTATCGCCATAAAGAGCGGCATGTGAAACATATAGATCGATTTGTAGTACGGCGAATACCAAAACCCGTCGTCTCGGTAGATGACATACTGAATCAGGTGCCCAACGATCACCAAAACAATGAGCGCACCTTTCGCGAAATCTAAGCTTAGATCTCGATCGTTTGCCTCTGTCGTGCGCGAGCTCGGCGCGATCGTTCCAGTCACGCGTAGCAATGTATCAAACATCTAGATATCTGTTGTTGATGAGCCGGCGGCCCGTTGTCCGCTTCTTCTGCCTCATTTTTGATCCAAACGAAAGGTGATGGCGGGAGTTTTTGGAACGGGAATAGTCAGGCCTTGAAGATGGAGCTGGCCGAGCGTCTCTGAATGCCTCGCGGAACTTTGTGGCAGAGCAGATATCTAATTTGAGATATTTGTGTAGCAGTACGGGCACGGCATACTACTTGCAGACGCGGTTCTGGGAGGAAGACTGTCGCGCTCAGTCCTCCACTCAGCCCGACGCATCTCGGACCCGGCAGATGCGTCGGGCTTCTTCGGTTGGCCCAGCATAGTTGACATTTGGTCCGTCACCTTCGCTTGCCGCCGAGGCGCTCACGCCAAATAGGGGCTTCTGATAGCTGAACTCGGGCACTCGCCTGCACTTCTGCAAATGCTTCGTCCACAGCGCCGGTCGCCGGCCAACCAGTCGGTGTGATATCTCTCGTAATCGCGTTGCTCTCCTTTGGAATCAGCACCCCGAGCCTACCGGCTCAAGGTGACAACGCCGACCTCTTCAGAAATTCAACAGAACCCGGGACATCCCCACCGCTCATTCCTTGACGGCTTTCGTCGCAAAGCCGGCCGCCGGAGTGATTATTGCTGCACCTATGCTCTAAACGGCTCAGGCTGGATCGCTGCTGCACAATCTACGGTCCTAACAAAGTCCGCGCCCGTGCGGCTGGGCACGTGGCCACCAAGAAGCCATACCACGCCATTCGACTCCATTCCGCTGCGAGCTCACCTTCGGCAGACCTCAGAGTGGAAACTTTAGATAACCAGCTCGACCAAAGTCGCTCGCGATTGCGAGGTTCAAAGGTGCTGCTCGCACTCACGTGCTGTGGACCGAGGAGGGCAGCAGGCGTTCTCCACGCATCAGCCGACTCGGCGGATCACAGATAGCCTTGGCCTTCAGGCTTCACCTTCATGATCATGGCCTCAAAACTCCTGACCATTTCGGCGGCAAGCGAGAACACACGCCACGACTTGTGCGGCGATGCGGTCGCTAGCAACAGGTTCTCTCGTGCGCCTACAAGTTTAGCTTGCTCGGGCTGAATCCAACGTTTCGGTCAATGACTCCTCGAATATGTCTAGGCCCTTGTCCCAACGTTTCTTGCTCGATCGTAAGTGCAGGCAAGAACTTTACAACCTGATCGGTCGGTCCGCATCGCTCGATAATCAATCCCTTCTCAAACGCCATGTGACGTCGCCTCTGCGATTTCGGTCGTTTTGCAATCGAATCCGCATACCATGCCCCGTCCACGAACAGCAAACCTGTTTCCGTGCTGGTGCGCGATAGCATCGAGTCGACGCCGCATAAATGCGCTCAAGCGTCGGACCTGTTGCGAGAACGTCTGGTTGCGCCAATACAGATTCAAAGCCGCTTTGCCAGAGACGAGTGCAAGGTTGTTTCCTCGAAACGTCCCCGTGTGCTCGCCTGGTTCCCATGCGTCAATCGCTTCTTTGATCAGGAGCATCGATAGTGGCAAACGTACCCACTCAGCGATTTCGACATTACAACAATGCCTGGCGACAACGCAGCGAACTCTAAACTGAAGAACTCGCCTGTACGGCCACAGCCCATTTGGATATCGTCAACTATGAAAATAGCTCCGACCTCTTTTGCCAAAGCCTGAATTGACTGCAACCATTCCTCGCCAGCGACGTTAATGCCTCCCTCTCCTTGCACGGTTTCGACGAGAATGGCGGCTGGAAGATCAGTGCCACTGCTCTCGTCCATTAATACCTTTCGCACGTAATCCGCCGCACTGTGAGCGGAGCCAAGATACCCATCATAGGGCATGAACGTTGTGCCGATAAAGGAATGCTGCTGCCTTTGCGGTAAAAGCGGTTACCGCTCGCGGCTTTGGCTCCCAAACTTTGGCCGTGATATCCATTCGTGAAAGAAATGACGTTGTGACGTCCTGTGATCTTACGCGAGAGCTTTAAAGCTGCTTCAATAGCGTTAGCTCCCGTAGGCCCCGTAAATTGAAAGCGGTAGGAAAGATTCCGTTCACGAAGGATGACAGAGCTAAAGGTCTCCATGAATTCGACCTTTGCTGGAGTGGCCATGTCCAAGCCGTGGACGACCCCGTCCGACTCCAGATACTCGCTGATTGCCGATTTGATCTCCTGATTGTTGTGGCCATAATTTAGCGCTCCAGCGCCGGACAGAAAGTCAATGACCTTTCGGCCACCCTCTGCGAACATAATCGAGCCGCGCGCCCTGCTGAAGACAGCAGGAAAGGAACGTGAGTACAAGCGCACGTTGGACTCTAGCATTTCGACCGTCTTCATTCTGTGCGGCTCGTGTCCTCCAACCATGTGGTCGTCTCCTAGACAAGAAAATCTGCCCGACGAACAAGCGCGCGGCCAACATCGTACAGGATTGGCAGACCACGAGCGCACGGTTCCGGCGCCTCTCGGCGTCCTTTGGGCTATGCGTAGGGCGTCTGAAAATCAGCTCCAACGGCTTACCCGAGAACCAGGCGGAACAAAGCTACTATGTTTAGTAGTTTCGTCCCCATCCGGCGAGGGCCCCGGCTAAGTCGTCCTTCGCGGGCAGATTTGCTTAGCCGCGCGCGATTGAAGAATTTGCGCGTACTGCGCGGTTAGCTTGGAAACGGGGAAGTATGTGGGCCGAAAAATTTCATCGCGACCAGAGGGGCCGATGCGCTCCCGGCGACGGCGGAGCCCGCCAGCCGGAAGCGTGTGTTGGAGGCTCACGCTCACGGTCCCGGCGAGTAGAAGGGACACGGCCGCCGCAGATCTGGCCCGGCGCGCGGGCTTATCGCGCGTCCAGAGCCCCGCTTTGGGCCTTGCGTTTGGCCGGGACCGGCGCGGAGAGGCGTGGATGCGTTCGGCAGCAAAGGCGTGGGCTTGAAATCGCTTCGACCAGTGGCATTTGTGTTGCCCCGCAGCGGATGCGTAGGTTTCCGGTGCTTCGGCCCGCCGAAGGGTTGCTGGGAGCGAATGCAAGTTGGCGAGTTTGGCGTACACCACTCGATCCTGCGAAAGCCAACATCGCCAAAATGCGATCTTTGTGGCTTTTGTGAATTCCGCACCGATCGTTTCGACCGACTGCGTGATTTTGGCCGCGATCGCCGCGCCTTTCCTCCCACAAACTCCGGTGCCCGACCTATCTGGAGCGGTCGCACAAGTTTTAGGTGAGTTCTTTGTTCTAACGAGGTACTGCCGGCAAGTCGGTGCCGTGGCACTTTCGCGCTAAGCTCAGTCGTAGCACTGAACGTAGGGCGCTCCTTCGTTAAAGCGAGGAGGGCCTCTCCTCGTCTGATTGCGCGATCATACCAGAGGCGTCTTGTCAGGAGCCCGACGTTGCAAGTGTTTCAACCAGATGCCGAAAGTGCAACAACAACGACAGGAATGCGGCAAGATCGAAAGGCGAGGATCGCCACTGGCACGCGGTAGCACGGGCAATCGCGCATTGATCGACATCGTAAGCGCCGCGCGGGTGCGGCTTGGTCCAGACTGCTTCCCCATCTTTCACGCGTTCGTTCCACCACGATGCTCGCTAAGCGCTTCATCGACGCAGGCGATCAACTCCAGGCTGGCAAAGGGTTTGGCAAAAAAGCCGGTTACGCCGGCGCTCAACGCGCGGGCTCGCGTGCGATCATCTGCGAAGGCAGTCATCAGGATGAATGGCGCAGCGTGGCCCTGGGCCCGCATCTGTTCCAAAAGTTCAAAGCCGCTCATCATGGGCATCTGCACGTCTGCAATGACACAGGACGTATCGTTCAATTGAGATGACCGCAAGAATTCCTCAGCCGATGCAAACGTACGAACGTTGTGACCCTGCGATTTCAAAAGGTTGTTCAGTGCGGCACGAATCGAAGGATCGTCGTCGACAACGGAAACAGTTGAATACCTAGACAAGACGACCCGTTCTTAGTTGGGCGGAGGCGCTGGCGAAAGCATGACGGCCAGCAGAAGGATGCGCTTGCACGACGAAATTGTAAAATCATACCTAGGTTTGTACCCTGAAACGGTCGGTCCCAATTCCCAGCCTCTCAGTCATCCTGATCAAATCGGCCAGCGATCGAGCTCCCATCTTCTTCATCACGTGACCGCGATAGATTTTGACTGTAATCTCGGCGAGCCCGAGTTCCGCAGCTACCTGTTTGTTCAATAGGCCGGCGGCGACTAGTTTCAATACATCCTGCTCTCGTGGACTTAGGGCCTCAAACAAGGACTGCAGCCTCCTGACCACCTTGTCTACACCTCGTCTCTTCCGATCCTGTTCGATAGCTGCGACTACGCCATCGAGTAGTTCCTGATCGCGAAACGGCTTGCTGAGAAAATCGATTGCTCCACTCTTCATGGCTTTGACAGTCATCGGAATATCGCCATGAGCGGTGATGAAAATAATAGGAATGTGAATCTTCAGTTTGGCTAACTCACTCTGGAGCTCAAGGCCGCTCAATCCCGGCAGCCTGATGTCAAGCACAAGGCAGCTAGGAACATCAGGGAGCTCGCTCTGGAGCATTTCCCGGGCCGATCCGTAAGCAACGACATCCAGACCGATCGAACGAAATAGGTTGACCAGCGATTCGCGCATTGAGAGGTCATCGTCGACGAGGAAGACGCTCGGCCTGACCTCCGGCCCTACGACATTTGCGGCTTCCTTCCGCGGTTCAGAGCGCTTGGTCACGATCAGAGCCTCACTTGTACGATTTACAGTAGAATCGTCGCCTCACTACAACCTTTGATTGACATTTCGAGGACTTTCGCGCAGTGCAAAGTTTGAGATTTTCCAGGTATGTGACGGGTCAGCCATTCGCGCCAGCGTCATACATTACAGGAAAGTCTAGCAAAAACCGCCCGACTGGTCGAGAACTGCCTTTCGCGTCTGTCCGCCGTCGCGTCGGATCGGCCCCGCGGCATCGATCAAACGATCAGCAGCGATCGAGAAGCACCGACTCCAGAACTTGAGGCGCTCGCTTTAGCATGGCGGCGCGTGTCGCCTGGGCCTCGCGAATGAAGCTGCAGCGGACGACCCATTATGCGGCTGAAGGATCAGAATGCCCGGCGCCTTGGTAGTTGAACGCGGGGGCGCGAGCTGAGCGAATTGGCGCTATGGTGCCTGTGCATGCGCCGATCCCGCCGGCGTTGAGATCGGCAAGCGGCGTAGACTATCGCACCCATACTAAGGAAAATAGACATCAGAACGAGTAGCAGCGGCATCAGCACATGAACTTTTCTTTTTCTCAGAGCGCCTGTGAGTTGCTCTTCGCGAGGTTGAGGAAAGCACCTTGCACCGACTTCGTACAACCTGACGCTAGGTGAGATTCAAGTCCTTTCCGTCATGTTTGCCGTAAAGATGCTCGAACTCGAGCTGCTGCAGGGGCGCTCACGTGCGTTCGTGCCGTTGCTTCCTTCACGAGGCTCGCACCCCAAGATGAGGCGGCGTAATCTGAATGGAGAGGCGGGACACACTCCATTCGGTGTCCAGCTGCGGACCAGTTCGCCAAAAGGCAGTAGTATTTGCTCTCCTGCTTCAGCCAAACAACCGATGATCCAGCGAAAGAATCATTCTCCTACCAGAATTGGCGGACATCACAGGTCCGTGCCGGGCACCTTGAAGATCCACTCTTTGACCTACATAGGAACGACAAAACGCGCCCCGAGCGTCAACCTGAAGCTGTTGTCAGATCTGCCAGTAGCTCATCGATTTGCTCAGGGCCTACGGCTCAGGCAGGGTCATTACGGGCGGCCCGATGCCCTCCGTTGAGCAGAAAGCGCGTCGAGCTCGCCCCACATCGCCAGGACATCCGTGGTGACGCTGCCTCGAATGGAGCAACCAGCGCGGCAAAACTGAGGCTCGCTCAGCAAGGCAGCGTAGGTAGTGACTGCCTGCTACTTCGCACCGGCCAGGAAGGGCTTGAATCGTTCGTAGCGTCAGGTTGTACGATGCCGGTGTACATCTATTGGCAAAGAAGGCGTTCCGCTGTTCTTCATTTTAATTGCAGTTCTCTTCACCGGTTTTGGGGTAGCTTACGCCTTTCTTGAACAGCGGTTCAAGCAGCGAACCGCAGCGAGCGGCATTCCGATCAGCGAGAGCCTATGCGGCGCCCGGTGAGCATCAGGGGTGCCTTTGTCGCGGGTCAGTTGCTCCATCAATGGGAGCAACAATGAAGAGAATAGTTATGAGCGCGGTTTCGCTCACAGTGGCTCGCAGATTTGCCCTTGATGCTGTGGTTCAGAGTCGATCACTGCATGGCGCCTCCAACATGGAGCCAGGAGTGAACGTCGATCTCGAAAACGGCACCCCGCTTGTCGGCCGGATTTCTAGCCTGAGCGCCCTTGCGGCGTTTATGTTCAGTGATTCGACAAGCATATTGCTTCTCCTCGGGCCTTAGAAGCACGCCTTCATGGGCGATTGTGGAGCAAACTTCTTTGGCGACAGTGCTGTTAAGCGTGGGTGAATTCTCGGGACCAGCTTCTGTGAGAAAGGGTCGTTCGACATGCCAGATATCAGCAAGGCGATCGCCGAGCTCACTGATCGTCTGATCGCATTCAGAGCGGTTCGCACAATAGTCAACCAGGGAAGCGACATTCCGCCGGTCAGCGTAAGTGCCCTGCCGTCCGGTATTCCTCGGCCGGCATCGACCTCAGATCTAGGGACTGCCCGGAGATCGACAGCTTCGTGCCGGCCTCGAGGGGAATAGGCTGAGCTGATACCGCGCCAGTGCGGTTTCAGCTCGAAAAAGCAATATCGGCCGCTTATGTCCGCGGGGTAGCCATCGAAGCGGCGGAAAGGTCCAGCTGTGCGACTTGCTGCAATGGACCGAGCGCTCCCAGCCCTAGTACATCCGATTTCGAGGGGCTCATGCAACCAAGAAGCTGCTTCAGTTCTTTGGCCCAAGTCGCTCGATCAGGCGTTGTCGTTTATTGGTCAATGTCCAAACGCGCCGCCGCATCATTGGATGCGTCTCGTTGGAGCGAAGTCTCTGCTGCGATCGTGAATCAGGCTCGTGACTAGCGTCTGAGAGGCGTTGTCGAAGGGGCAGCCTTCCTCAAGTCCAATGTTGTGCACGGCGAGCTCCTTCAATATCGTGTCGGATACACAGGCTCTGTGCTTCCTTAGCTCGGTACGGCGACCTCAGTGTCGCCGCGCTGCTTGTTTCATGGGGACAGCAGGATCGACATTTCACAGATAACGCCGGGACGGACCGGGCGCACGCTAAGGTCCTGATAGCGCGCGCCGGGTTGTGGCGCTCGGGGCTTCAGTTCTCGCCAGGAGATCTCGCAATTGGCTCATGGGATGGCGTTGCGCATCGCGGCCCGGACGCTCAGGCCGATGCAGCGCTCAGAAGCCGGCGTCCAATGGCCTCGCGCGTTGTGCCGATCATGGGCAAACCGATCAGGTTTCACATGTCATTGTCTGCTTGAGCGGTAACAGCGATCTGGGCGCTGCTGCACGTCGCGCAGTGGGCCGTGGTCGGGTAACGGGCCACGAGCCGCTCTATCGAACACAATCCTTCGCCCACATACTGCGCTAGTCGGCAGCGCCCGCCGCCGATGCTGTGCAGGCCCGGCCGGCGCGCACGACTGGGCTGGATCGACACGATCGGGCCACGCATTGGGTGTGTAAGTCGCATCTCGGCGTGCCGCGGTCCACTCTTTGGCGGCCTTAATCGGTACTCGCGCCGTTTTGCGAAGTCCCTTCACAAGCTCGCCCCATATGTGTCAGGTTTCGGCTCAGTCCTTATTGACCGGGCGGGCAAATGCCGCGGGACCCCCTCAGCCGAACTCTGTTCGGGTCAAATGTCGACAGTGACATCCAGCCCCTGTGGGAGGACGGTGATCGCGCGTTCTGCCGTGCGTGGCGCCGGCAAATCCACGGCAGCAGGGCTGTCGTGCTTGTCGTGCGGCCCATCACGGAAGACCCAACGACGCTCGACCGCCTCGCCCATGAGTATGAGCTGAGGGAGGAGCTAGACGAGGCATGGGCGGTGCGGCCGTTGGAACTGATCCGGGAAGCTGGTCGGACTATGTTGGTCCTGGAGGATCCATGCGGCGAGCCACTGCTAAATTTACTCGGGGTCCGTATGGAACCCAAGCGCTTCCTGCGCCTCGCTGTTGGTATTGCCAGGGCCGTGGGCAAGCTTCACCGGCACAGCTTAGTCCACAAGGACCTGAAACCCGCTCACATTCTGGTCAATTGTCCTGACGAACAGGTACGACTCACTGGTTTTGGTCTGGCTTCCCGTCTTTCCCGCGAGCGCGTGCCGCCTGAGCCTGCCGAGTTCATCGCCGGCTCGCTGCCCTACATGGCGCCCGAACAGACCGGACGAATGAATCGCTCGGTCGATTGTCGCAGTGATCTCTATTCACTTGGCGTGACATTCTACCAGATGCTGATCGGCGCGCTGCCGTTCACGGGCTCAGATCCCTTGGAGTGGATCCATTGTCATATTGCAAGAACAGCAATACCGCCCGTCGAGAAATCACAAAACCTCCCCCAGCCGATATCTCAGATTGTGATGAAACTCCTCGCGAAAACCGCCGAGGAACGCTACCAGACTGCCGCTGGCCTTGAGCACGATCTGCAACACTGTCTCGCAGCATGGGTCACCCACGGTCGCATCGACCCGTTTGAGCTCGGCACAGACGACACACCTGATCGGTTGCTCATCCCCGAGAAGCTCTATGGCAGAGCCCTTCAGATCGAGGCTTTGCTTGCCTCTTTCGATCGCGCGGTGAAGAGCGGCACGCCGAGGTTGGTGCTCGTCGCCGGTTACTCCGGCGTCGGTAAGTCTTCGCTCGTCCACGAGCTACACAAAGCACTGGTGCCCTCGCGCGGGCAGTTGGTGTCAGGCAAATTCGACCAACTGAAGCGCGACGTTCCCTATGTGACGCTAGTGCAGACGTTTCAGAGTCTTGTCCGTCCTCTTCTCAGCAAAAGTGAGGGCGAACTCGCCACCTGGCGGCAAGCGCTCCGGGAGGCGCTCGGCGCGAATGGACGACTGATGGCCGAATTGATTCCCGATCTGAGCCTGATCATTGGCGAGCAGCCCGCGGTTGCTGAGCTTCCAGCCCGGCAAGCGCAAATTCGTTTCCAGCTGGTGCTTCGTCGCTTTATTGGCGTGTTCGCCCGGCGAACCCATCCTTTGGTGCTCTTCCTCGACGATTTGCAGTGGCATGATGCCGCAACGCTCGACTTGATCGAGGATCTCCTGACCCAGTCGGATCTGCACCTGCTGCTCATTGGAGCTTACCGCGGCAACGAACTTGATGCAGGCCATCCACTCAAACGCAAGCTCGACTCCATCAGGGGAGCCGACGTAAATTTCGAGGAGATCACGCTCTCGCCGCTCACTGCAGACGATGTCGCGCAGTTAGTCGCGGATACCCTTCGCTGCGGACCAAAACGCGCTGCCCCGCTTGCAAAGTTGGTGCATCAGAAGACGATGGGTAATCCGTTCTTCGCCATTCAATTCCTTTCTGAACTGGCCGAAGAGCAGCTATTGACGTTCGATCACGAGTCGGCGCGCTGGCGATGGGATCTCGAGCGTATTCACGCAAAAGCGTACACCGAGAACGTCGTGGATCTGATGCTCGGCAAGCTCATCCGCCTGCCCGAGGAAACGCAGGACGCGCTGCAACAGCTGGCCTGTTTCGGCAACATCGCCGGGACGGCGGAGCTTGCGATCGTGCTCGAAATTTCGCAGGAGCAGGTGCACGCGACCCTGTGGCCGGCGATCCGGCAGGAACTGATCGCGCGCCACGGAACAGCCTACCGCTTCCTCCACGATCGCGTTCAAGAGGCGGCCTACTTGCTGGTGCCAGAATCCTCGCGCGCTTCTGCCCATCTGCGGATCGGTAGGATGCTGGCGGCACACGTCCCTGCGCACAAACGCGAAGAGGCTATCTTCGACATCGTCAGCCAACTCAATCGAGCTGTCGCGCTAATTGCCTCCGGTCAGGAGCGTGAGCAGCTCGCAGAGCTGAATTTAGTCGCAGGGCAGCGTGCCAGGGCGTCGGCGGCCTACGCCTCGGCACTCACATATCTCACCGTCGGTGCTGCGCTGCTCGCGGAGCACTCTTGGCAAAGGCGCCACGAACTCGCGTTCGCACTGGAGACAGGCCGGGCCGAATGCGAATTCTTGGTAGGCCAGCTGGACATTGCAGAGAGCCTCCTGTCCGTACTGTCGAAGCGCGCCTTGAACGCGCCCCAGCGAGCAACGGTCGCATGTTTGCGGGTCGATCTTTACTTGACGCTCGGTCAGCACGGGCGGGCAGTGCTCACAGGGCTCGAATATCTTCACGACGTCGGGATCGAGTGGTCGCAGCATCCGACGGACCAGGAAACATTAGCCGAATATCAGCGGATGTGGTCACAACTGCCCGACGCAATCGAGGATCTTGCTAGTTTGCCTGCAATGACAGATCAGACCACGCTTGCCACGCTTGCCGTCTTGACCCGGATTCTTCCGCCCGCAGGTTTCACGGACGCCAATTTATCCGCTTTGGTCATCTGCAGAGCTGTCACCATCAGCCTCGAATACGGCAACACTGATGCTTCTTGCGCCCATTACGCATGGCTAGGCCGAATCTTGGCCGGGCGCTTCGGTGACTACCAAGCAGCTGACAAATTTGGTCGTCTTGCTTGCGACCTGGTTGATCGCGGTGAGTTCTCCCGTTTTCGGGCTCCCGTCTATTTGGCCTTCGGGTGCAACGTCATCCCGTGGACGAAGCCCCTAAGAGGTGGCCGGGTTTTGATCCGGCGAGCGCTCGCAGCTGCGGTCAGCAGCGGCGATGTCATCTATGAGGCGTACAGCTTGCTTCATTTAACCTCAAATATGATCATGGCCGGAGATCCCCTGAAAGAGGTACAGAACGAGATAGAGAAAAGCCTCGCTACGATACGGAATAGAAAGGTTCAGTTTGCTGCTGATACCGTAGCCGCTCAGCTGGCAATCATTAGAAGCATGCGCGGCCTCACGCGCTCATTCGGTTGCTTCGATGACCAACAATTTGACGAGCTAGACGTCGAGCGATCGTTGGCACGGAGTCCGGAGCTGTCACCTAGCGAAACCGTCTACTGGATCCGTAAACTTCAGGCGCGATTTATAGCCGGCGATTATGCTGCGGCTGTTGATGCTCGCTCCAAGGCGAAGCCCAAATTATGGACCATGCCGACAGAGCCGTTGATCGCGGAGTTTCACTTCTATGGTGCGCTGTCTCACTCATGTTATTGCGACAAGCCAGGCGAAAGCGAACAACAGCAACATCGGGATATCATTGATGCCCATTACAGACAGCTGCAGATATGGGCGGCGAATTGCCCCGAAAATTTTGAGAATCGGGCTGCCTTGGTCGGCGCTGAAATTGCAAGGCGGGAATACCGCGATACAGACGCAATGCGACTGTATGAACACTCAATCCAGACCGCAGCACGTGACGGTTTCGCCCACCACGAGGCAATCGCTTGCGAACTTGCAGCGCGCTTTTATGCTGCGCGCGGTTTTGACAGAATCTCCCGGGTTTACCTGCAGGACGCGCGGCGCGGCTACCTTCGTTGGGGAGCAGATGGCAAAGTGCGTCAGCTCGACGAGTTGAATCCCCATCTCAACCATGAGGAGACCACTCCTGCCGCGAATGGAATGAGGATCGGAGCTCCGGTTGAGCATCTTGATCTCGCGACGGTGACAAAAGTGTCGCAGGCGATTTCCGGCGAGATGGTTCTTCAAAAACTAATCGACACGCTTATGCGGACTGCCATTGAGCAGGCCGGCGCCGAACGAGGTTTGTTAATTCTGCTGCATGGAGGCGAGCCGCGGATCGAGGCGGAAGCCGCAACGGTAGCGGATGCGCTGCTTGTAAAGGTGAATGAAGAACCCGTAACTCCGATGGCACTTCCCGAGTCCGTGCTGCATTTCGTCCTACGTGTCCGCGAAAACGTCATTCTCGAAGATGCTGCCGCCGAGGCTTCATTTGCGGAAGATCCGTATATCCGTGAGCGCAAAGCGCGTTCTATTCTTTGCCTGCCACTGATCACGCAGGGCAAGCTGATCGGCGTACTTTATCTGGAGAATAATCTCGCCGCGCGCATATTCTCGGCTGCCCGCAACTCGGTGCTGAAAATGCTTGCCTCGCAAGCCGCAACAGCGCTGGAAAACAGCCGGTTGTACAGCGAAGTTCAGCAACGGGAGTCGAAAATCCGGCGCTTACTCGACGCTAACATCATCGGAATATTTATCATCCGCGAAGGAGGCGAGATCATCGAGGCAAATCAAACCTTCCTCACGATGGTTGGATACGACCGAGAGGATCTCGTCGCGGGGCGAGTGAACGGTCTCGACCTGACACCGCCAGAATGGCACGAGCGCACACTGGATGCTGGAACAGAAGCAAAACGGACCGGAGCTGTTCAGCAGTTCGAGAAAGAGTATGTCCGCAAGGATGGCAGCCGCGTGCCGGTGCTAATTGGCCTCGCCGTCTTCGATGCGCGCGACGACCAAGGTGTTGGCTTCGTCCTCGACCTGACAGAGCGAAAGAGAGCGGAAGCGGAAGCCCGTGAAAGCGAACGACGGTATCGCGAGACTCTGATGGGGCTGGCACACGCCAATCGGATCACGACAATGGGACAGCTGGCCGCCTCAATCGCCCATGAGGTCAACCAGCCGATTGCCGCGATCAGCAGTAATGCGGGGGCGGGGCTAAATTGGCTCGGTGCTCAGCCGCCAAATCTGGAAGAAGTTCGACAGACCTTCGGTTTGATTGTCCGTGACAGTATGCGTGCAGGGAACGTGATCCGTCGGATCCGCGCTCTTTTGAATAAGGCTCCTATGCAAACGGAGCTTCTCGCAATTGACGAATTGATCTTAGAGGTGCTGGCGCTAGTTCGCGCGGAACTTGCGAAAAATGATGTATGGGTGCAAACGCGACGGGCTGAGGCGTTGCCGCTCGTCCGCGCGGATCGCGTCCAGCTCCGGCAGGTGATTCTCAATTTGATCACGAACGCCATCGAGGCCATGAGCGAGATCAACGAAGGTGACCGCGAGTTACTGATCAGTGCGCGGAGAGATGACTCGAATAACGTAGTGGTCACTTTTCGGGATACGGGTCCAGGACTCGATCCGAACAGCGCTGACCGCCTGTTCGAGGCGTTTTACACCACCAAGTCCGAAGGGATGGGCATGGGGCTCGCTATTTGCCATTCTATTATTGAGGCGCACGGAGGCCGGATGTGGGCGGGCGCCAATGATCCTCGCGGGGCCGTCTTTCAGTTCAGCATGCCGGTTGCGCCGGAGGGCGTGGATCGGTCGGAACAGGTCTCTTCAACGTCTTAGGCTCGAGTTCGATATCGAGCAGGGCGCTCCGGGAGCCCCGATCATCGTGACAGAAGCGAGCGGCGAGACCTCGAGGATTTGAGACATTCGCGTTTCTTACTGCCCATCGGGGAGTGTTGGAACGAGCGCAGATTGTCGCGAATTGTCAGAAGATCTACAGTCTGACCGTAACATCTGAGCTGCTGCCGGTTTGATGGACACCAGGATTAGCTAATCCCACCTTGCGCTCGAACTCAACCGGGCTGAGATAGCCGATGGTCGAATGCCTGCGGGTCGTGTTGTAAAATCGTTCGATGTAGTCGAACACATCGGCGCGTGCCTCATCTCTGGTTCGATAGATCTTGTTGGCCGTACGCTCGGTCTTGAGCGAGGAGAAGAAGCTCTCCATCGCCGCGTTGTCCCAAACGTTGCCGGAGCGGCTCATGCTGCAAACGATGCCGTGGTCGGCCATCAGGCGCTGGAACTGTTCGCTGGTGTACTGGCTACCCTGGTCGGAGTGATGCAACAGCGCATCCGGCTTGCCGCGCCGCCAGACGGCCATCAACAATGCGTCGGTCACGAGCTGCGCCGTCATGGCGGCACTCATCGACCAGCCCACCACGCGGCGTGAGAACAGGTCGATCACCGCTGCCACATAGAGCCAGCCTTCGGCCGTCCAGAGATAGGTGAAGTCGGCGATCCATTTCTGGTTCGGACGCTCGGCAGCGAACTGCCGGTCCAGAAGGTTGGCCGGCACCGTCTCGAGCTGTCGATCGCCGCTGTCCTTCGGCACGCGCCGACGTCGCGGCCGTGCCCGCAAGCCTTGCAGGCGCATCAGCCGCTCAATCCGGTGCAGGCCACAGTCCGCCCCATCGGCGAGCAGATCACGCCACACCCGGCGCGCACCATAGGTGCGGTCGCTCGCCATGAAGCTGGCCTTCACCCTGCCGCCGAGTTCCTCGTCGCTGCGGGATCTGGCGCTGGAAGAGCGGTTCAGCCAGGCATGGAAGCCCGACCGCGACACTCCCAGCGCATCGCATAGCCATGCCACCGGCCAGATCGTCCGGTGCTTCGCGACGAAGGCGAACTTCATGTCGCTTCCTTCGCGAAGTAGGCTGCGGCCTTCCTAAGAAACAGCCGGATTGGCGTCCCCCGGAATGGCCTGCAACAGGAAGCCTAGCGATTTGGCCCTCCGCTGAAGGTTGGCGACGACGCGGC
>NZ_JADPKE010000078.1:0-36745 GCF_023073795.1 Bradyrhizobium sp. 159
TGCGCTCTTCGCGGGCCATGAAATCGGGGCAGAAAACTGGGCCATGCTGGCGTCGATAGTCGCTACCTGCAAGCTCAACAGCGTCAACCCGGCTGCCTAAATCGCTGAAACACTCGAGGCGATCATCGACGGTCATCCCCATAGCAAGATCGATGATCTCATGCCGTGGCGATTCCGCAAAACGTCAAGCCAGCCTCAATAGGGTCACGGCTAAGCGCTTACGGGCGGGGGCGAGCCGTTCCAGAATCAGGTGCCGCTCCAATCGGATCTCGCGTTCGAGGGCGTCCGAGTAGATCGGTAGCGTGTGGATTGTCTCACGAGGGATTCTACAGGACGCGTGCCGAAATGGGGCCCTGCCCCGACCACGATGGGCTTGCCATCGCATTCGATCTCGACGACGAACTCGATGTCTCCGACAGAACTCAGCGTCATATTAAACTTCAAATTCAATAAATGGCGCGATTAAATTAATACAAGTGAACCTTTTTCCTGCAGAGACTTAGTAAACCGCACTTCGGCCTCACCAGAATCAACGGCTCTCGCGATGATCGACGCACTCTATTTTTGAAAGGATGATGGCGCGTCACCAGCCATCAGAGCCGGATTGCCGCCCTCCAACACGAATGCGACTTTGCAGCGAATTCCCCCAGGCAGCGCCAAACGCGGGTTTGGCAAGGCCAGACGCACCCCGAACGTTCCGCTGGCGGCGTCGAGGACGCGGTCTACAACGGTGACAGAGGCAATATAGACGCCCCCGATGGGCAGCTCCGGTCGCACCTTGGCTCCGCTGCCGGCACGGATCTGACCAAAATATGCGGTGGGCACGAACACTTCGACCCTCAGCGGATCAATCTGTGCGAGGGTGAGGACTGGGCTCTGGTCATTTCGATATTCACCCGGAACGAGAAGCCGCTCGACCACCACGCCGTCGATCGGACTGCGCAGCGCGCGTTGATTCACAACCTCTTCGGCGTGCGCGACTTCCAAGCGAGCAAGCTCCTTGTTGAGTTGCGCCTCCTTGAGTTGCTGCTCGGCAACCTGCACCTCCGCTTCGGCTTCCTGGAGTGAAGCGAGTGGACTGACGGACCTTGTATGAAGCTCCTTTAAACGCTCATGTTTTTGACGCAGGAACTGCGCGCGGGCTTCGGCCGACTTCACGGGAGCATCATTGGTTGCGCGGGCCCGCGCGAGCGCCAGCGTTGCGGCCTCGACTCCATCTTCGATCTTGCCAATGCTCTGGCCCTCCCGAACGATATCGCCGCGATCAACATCGAGGCGCGCGATCATGCCGACTGTGGGGCTCGCCAGCTTGACGGTTTGTTGCGGCTCGATCACGCAATTGAATTCTCGCTCCCCCGTCGAGATTTCTGGGGTCTCTGCCCTTGCACCGGAACCGACAAGCAAGATCCCCACCGGTAGGTACAAGCACAAAACGACGTAGTTCATCCGCTGAGCTCTGCGGGCAATTCCCTCAATCGGACGCATCATGCGAGTTCCCATCGAATTCCGCTTCTGCCCTATTTGTACATAATATTAATTGGATTTAATTAACTTAAAATGGCATATTCAAAATATAATATATTAGATGGATTGGCGCAAGATGACTGCCACCCTCCGACAACACGACCAAAGTCATTGGTCGGCGCTCTTGTGGACAACACATGTCTGAACCCGACTTGAGAGCAAGCGGGGGCCCCGCCCCGCAATTGCGGCAGGTGCCCGCAGATGCGACGACATCGCCGCACTGGCAAGGATTGCTGAACGCGGGAAACGAAGCGACATTTGTTTCGGCCTGGTTGGCGCTGCAATGCAGCCGTATTGCCGGCGTGTCAGCGGGTCTGTTGCTGCTGCGGCGGGTGGATTCAACTGCTCCGTTACTATCGGTAACGTGGCCGCCTCGGGATGTGGATGCCAGCGATCTCATGCGCCTGGCCGAAACCGCCTACGCGGAACGCCGCTTGGTCATTGCTCCGGGTCGCGTCGGTCCTGATTCCAGGCCCGCGCAACCTGTGGCCCTGATAATCGCCCTGCCGCTCGGCACTACGAACGAGCCGATTGCGGCTGTAGCCATCGCATTGACGACGACGGCCGCCAAGCCCCTGGTCACCCCGGCGATCGTCGCGGAGCAATTGCGCTGGGGTGCGGGCTGGCTCGAGGCATTGCCTTGGGCCAGGCACACTAAGGATCTCTCGTCTGACGTAACGCGAGCGGCATCGTGCCTCGACCTCCTGGTCACAGTGAACGCGCAGCCGCGGCTGAGCGGTATGGCAATCGCGGTGGTCAATGAGCTGACAACCCGCCTGCGGTGCGAGCGCGTATCGCTAGGTATTGTCGGTCGGAATGGCACAATCTGCCTGCGCGCGATTTCGTTCTCGGCTAGCTTCAAACGCGAGAGCCGCCTCGTCAATGCGATCGAGAGCGCAATGGAAGAGGCGATCGAGCAACGTGGATGCGTCGTTTATCCGCCATTGCCGACCATGGGACGCGTCGTGGCCATCGCCCATCGGGCACTGGCGGAGGAAGCAAAGGCGTCCGGCTCGTCGACGATGTCAGCTATACTGGCCGGCCCCCATGGAGAACCGGCCGGCGCTCTCACTTTCGAACGTCACCGCGCCGACCCCTTTACGGACGACACGCTGAAGTTGGTAGAGGGGATCGCGGCGCTGTTGGGACCTCAGATCGCTTTGCAAGTGCGGGCGAGCCGGCTCTTGGGCGGACGTGTGGTTGACGGTATCGGCGACGGATGCGCGGCACTGTTCGGCCCACGGCGGCCGACCCTCAAGCTCTGCGTCGGCAGTGTCATAGTGCTTGCGCTAACCTTGGTCTTTGCGAAAGGCGAGCACCGCGTCACCGCGAAATCGGTGCTTGAGGCCGAAGTGCAGCGCGCAGCTGTGGCTCCGTTCGACGGATTTGTTCGAGCGGCCCCGGCACGAGCTGGCGACACGGTGCGGCAGGGCGACCTTCTCGCCCAGCTTGACGACCGGGATCTCGTTCTCGATCGGTTGAAGTGGCGCGCCGAACTCGACAAGCTGCTTCAACGCGACCGCGAGGCGCTCGCCAAGCACAATCGCAACGGCCTCGTGGTACTGGAACCGCAGATCCGGCAGGCGGAGGCGCAGTTGGCACTCGCGGAAGAGAAGCTCGCGCGCACCCGGATCCTCGCTCCATTCGACGGTGTCGTCGTCTCGGGCGACCTCAGCCAGATGCTCGGTTCTCCCGTCGAGAAGGGAAAAACGCTGTTCGAGGTGGCGCCGCTCAATTCCTATCGTTTGATCGTCCAGGTCGACGAACGTGACGTTCGCTTCGTGGCGGTCGGGCAGAGCGGCACCGTTGCACTCGCAGGCAGGCCCGGCGAACCGGTGCCGATGACCCTGAACAAGATCACGCCGGTTACGCTCGCCGAGGAAGGGCGTAACGCTTTTCGGATTGAGGCTCGCCTCTCGGAAGCGGGCCTTGCATTGCGCCCCGGGATGGAAGGCGTTGCAAAGATCAATTCCGGACGACGCCCGATTGCGTGGATCTGGGTGCATCCTATCATCGATTGGCTGCGACTTGCCGCGTGGAAGTACCTGCCGTGAGAGGGGCAATATGACCGCAGCCCCGTTTCTAAGCTCGTCCTGGTATCGCGTCGCGCAACGCAGGCCGAAGCTTCGCGACCACACCTCGGTGCACCGACATCGGTATCGGGGCTGCATTTGGTACGTCGTGCAGGATCACGCGACCGGCCGCATGCACCGCTTGTCGCCCGCCGGCTACATGATCGTGGCTGCGATGGACGGCGTGCGAACGGTTGACCAAATCTGGCACGAGGTCGGATCCGCTCTTGCGGAGGAGGCGCCGAGCCAGAGCGACGCCATCCAATTGTTGGCCGAACTCAGCGCTTTTGACCTGTTACAAACCGAAGTGACTCCGGATGCAAGTGCGCTGGTCGCACGTGCCGCGAAAGCTAAACGCTCCAGGTGGCTCGGCAACGTGATCTACCCGCTGGCCCTGCGGATTCCGCTCTGGCATCCGGTCAGGTTTTTCGAGCATACCCGGCCGCTTGCAGAATGGTTATTCGGGTTGCCGGGTGCCTTGCTGTGGCTATTGGTGGTGTTGCCGGCGCCTCTGTTCGCGGCACAACACTGGCAGGAATTAACAGCCGACGCCTCCGACCGAATCCTAGCCACCGACAACCTTCTGTCGCTCGCGCTGGTGTATCTCCTGCTCAAGACCTTGCATGAATTTGGGCACGGATTTGCGGTCACGGCGTTCGGGGGAACAGTACCCGAATTCGGAGTCATGATCCTGGTGTTCGCCCCGTTGCCCTATGTCGATGCCTCTGCCGCATCGGCATTCCGCAGCAAGTGGAGGCGCGCTCTTGTCGGCGCGGCCGGAATGATTGTCGAAGTGTTCTTCGCTGCGCTCGCGCTTTACGTATGGCTTACCGTTGAGGCTGGACTTGTCCGCGCGCTCGCATTCGACGCACTGGCCGTGGCCGGTGTCTCGACCGTGGTATACAACGGCAATCCACTCCTGCGATATGACGGCTACTACATTCTCGCGGATCTGCTGGAAATCCCGAACCTGGCACAGCGTGCTACCCGGTACTGGACCTACCTTGTCAATCGCTACGCGTTTCGCGCGGATGGATCGAAGGATTTCGTAGCCACGACTGGCGAACGAATCTGGTTCGTTCTTTACGCGCCGGCTGCTTTCCTTTACCGCCAGGTCGTGATGCTCGCGATCGCCGTGTTTGTCGCCTCGCAGTATCTCGCCCTCGGCGTCTCGATCGCGGCCTGGAGCCTATTGACAGGTGTTGCGCTGCCGATCGGCAAGGCCCTGTGGTTCGTGCTTGCGAGCCCGCGCCTTCACCGCAATCGCGCCCGCGTCGTGACGGCGACCTTCGGCATGATCCTGGCCACCGGGTTGATGCTTTTCCTAATTCCGGTCCCTTCTTACACCACGACGGAAGGCGTCGTCTGGTTGCCGGAGAATGCAATCGTGCGCGCGAGAACCGGAGGCTTCGCGCGCGCACTTCTGGTCCATCCGGGCATGAACGTCACAGCCGGCGAAGCGCTGGTCGAAAGCGAGGAATCAACACTCCAGGCCGAACTCTCAATTCTCTGCGCACGCGTCGCCGAACTCGAGACGAGGCTTGCCACGGAGCGCTTTACCGACCGAACGAGCGCGGAGATCACCACGATGGAATTGGGGCAGGCACGCGCCGAACTCGCGACCGCGACCGATCGCGCCGAGCGCCTCATCGTGCACAGCCGCAGCGATGGCACCTTTGCCGTTATGAAACCACAGGATCTGCCTGGACGCTTCCTGCGGGAAGGGCAACAGATCGGCTACGTACTTACTCCCGGTTCACGCATCGTGCGCGCAACAATCCGTCAGGACGACATCGACCTCGTTCGCCATCGGCTGCAGAGCGCCGAAGTTAAACTCGCAGAGCGCCCTGATGAGACGTTGCCCGTTGAGTCCATTCGCGAAATACCGGCAGGCCGTGACGTCCTCCCGAGCAGGGCTTTGGGGGGCGCCGGCGGCGGCGCTTTCTCGGTCGATCCTGGCGATCCCGAAGGCGTAAAGACGCTGCAACGCGTCTTCCAAATTGATCTTGTGCTGCCCGAAAATGCACCGGCAGCCACCGCGTTCGGCGGTCGCGCCTACATCCGCTTCAACTTCAACTGGGAGCCGCCGGGCCAGCAGATCTGGCGCCGTCTACGACAATTATTGCTGTCTCAGCTGCAGGTCTGAGGGCATCCGTATGCTCAAGCGCAAACGAAACTTCGCCAGTTTGACCTCGGTGGACGCACCCTATGCGGAGCAAGCCACTCGCCGAGAGATTGCACTCGATACTACCCTGCTCGACGCCTGGGGCCGGGTCTTGCCCTTCCTGCAGCCGGCCGACGCGCGTGACCGCCTCGGCCGCTTTGTCCGGTTGGTCGGTGATCTGGAACCGCAATTCGCTGTCCTGACGAACCGACGTTTGCGCGAAACCGCGGAGGAGCTGCGCGCATCATTGCTGTCAACTCCCCCCTACTCGCATCAAATGGCCCGTTCGTTTGCGCTTGTGCGCGAGGCGGCGCGTCGTCACGTCGGGATGCGTCTCTTTCCGGTACAATTGCTCGGCGGCGCCGCCATGATGGGAGGCGCGGTCGCCGAAATGGAAACCGGTGAAGGCAAGACTTTGACGGCGCTGCTGCCGGCGATCACCGCCGCACTCATGGGACGTCCGGTTCATATCATCACGGTCAACGATTATCTCGCGCGCCGCGACGCCGAGCAGCTCGCATCTATCTACAATGCGCTCGATCTCACGGTCGGGCTCGTCGAGCACGGGCAGTCGCGGCAAGAGCGGCAAAGAGCCTACGCAAGTGACGTCACCTATTGTACCAACAAGGAGCTTGTGTTCGACTATCTTCGCGATCGGCTCGCGCTCGGCTCCCGCCGTGCCCGTTCTCGGCTTTTCCTCGACGCAATATTCAACAGCAGACTTGCTAGCCACCATCAATCACCCCTTTTGCGCGGTCTGCATTTTGCGATCGTGGACGAGGCCGACAGTGTCCTGATCGATGAGGCCCGCGTGCCATTGATCCTGTCCGGAACGCAAGAAGGGCCCGAGAACGCCGGGGGCCTGCACGAGACCGCACTAGATCTCGCTCGACGCCTGGTGCCCGGCGACGACTTTCATGTGCGCGCAAACGAGAAGTCGGTGCGGCTAACCACCCGCGGCGAGAGCCGGATCGCTCAGCTCGCTGCAGGACTACCAGGGCTGTGGGCAATCCGGCGCGCGCGCGAAGAACTCGCGCAGCATGCGCTTGCCGCCCTTCATCTCTACCGACGCGACGTTCAGTATATCGTCGCTGATGGCAAGGTGCAGATCGTCGACGAATATACCGGGCGCATCATGCCGGACCGTTCGTGGGAAGGCGGCATTCACCAGCTCATCGAAGCCAAGGAACATTGCACCATCACAGAGCGACGCACGACCCTTGCGCAAATAACCTATCAGCGCTTCTTTCGGCGCTACATACATCTTTGTGGCATGTCCGGGACTGCGGTCGAGCCGGCAGGGGAACTGTACGGCACCTATGGCCTCCGCGTTGTACGCATCCCAACGAACCGGCCATTGCGACGGACGAATGCCGGCACACGCTTGTTCCCGACGGCCAACCTCAAATGGGACGCCGTGATCGATTCAGTTCACGACATCGTTCGCAAAGGTCGCGCCGTGCTCGTCGGGACCCGCTCGGTTGAAGCCTCTGAGCAAATTTCGCAGTTGCTTGGCAGATCGGGACTCGAATCCGTGGTTCTTAACGCGCGACAGGACCATGCAGAGGCCGAGATCATTGCGGGCGCGGGTCAACCGGGCCGCATCACCGTCGCTACCAACATGGCCGGCCGCGGCACCGACATACAACTACATCCTACGGTCCGGAGCCGAGGCGGCTTGCATGTCATCCTAACTGAATATCACGAGTCCCGCCGCATCGACCGACAACTCTTTGGGCGCGCCGGCCGCCAGGGTGATCCCGGTAGCTACGAAACGATCGTCGCGCTCGATGATGAGCTTTTCAGACGCTTTATGAATCCGAAGCTTCTTCGGTTATTAGGCAAACGATCGAAACGAACGCAGCCAATTCAAGGAGCATTAGGACCGGTATTACGCAGCTATGGCCAACACGCGGCCGAGCGTCTTCACGGGCGAGCCAGACGGACCGCCCTCGCCGAAGATCTTCGTTTCAACAGAATTCTCAGCTTCGCCGGGACTGAATGATGGTCCCCGCATGCACCCGAAGCACACGTAAATATTATTTTATTTATGTAAAAAGTTTATAAATCTGTAGCGAAGGCGGTGCATTATGGTACTATTTAAATGACTTTAAATAGACATTAAATGATCTGACGCGGTATTCGGAGACAACGATGTCGGGTTCCTGGGGCTTTTTCGGCCATCTGGCGCGACGGAGCATTCACGGCGACGCGAGGAGCGATCGCAAGACGATCGTCAATGGCAAACGCGATGCTAGTCATTCGCCACTGATCATCGAGACGCTCGAGCCGCGCATGCTGCTCGCCGCGGATCCTCTTGGCATCACCGCAGGCTACGCCTTCAACGAGGTCTCGGGCACCACAACGGCAGATGCATCCGGTCACGGCATCGTCGGCACGCTCACGAACGGTGCGACCTTCACAGCCGGAAGATACGGCAATGCGGTCGCACTCGACGGCGTGAACGACTTCGTCGATCTCGGGAATCCGACTGCGCTGCAACTGACTGGCAGCATGACTCTCAGTGCGTGGGTTTACGTCCGCTCGTTCCCCCCTGACGATGCGCCCGTTGTATCCAAGCGAACCTGGGGCGAATCCGGATACCAGCTTGACATCACCGCGGACACTGGACCTCGCACGATCGGATTCAAGCTCACCAACAGCTCGGGCGGACAGATGTTCCGCTACGGCGCGACGGCGTTGCAGCCCAACACTTGGTATCACGTCGCCGGCGTCTATGACGCCGCTGGCCAAACTTTGAACGTCTATCTCAATGGCCTCCTCGACAACGGACAGTTGATCGGCACGGTCACGAGTTCCCAGCAGAATTCAACGGCCAACGTGAATATCGGCAGTCGGCCGGGCCGTGCAGGATTCGAGTTTCCTGGCCTTATCGATGACGTGCGCATCGCCAATCATGCGCTCACCCCCGATCAGATCCAAATCGACATGGCAACTCCCCTCGCCGGAACGGCAGACACGATTGCGCCGACCGTGTCCTTCACGCCTCCGGCCTCGATCGTATCCGGCACCGTGAGTCTCGCAGCGAGCGCGTCGGACAACATCGGCGTTGCCGGAGTCAAGTTTTTGCTCGATGGCAACACCCTGGTCGGTACGGAGGATACCACCTCGCCGTACGGCGTCTCATGGACCACGACCACGGCATCGAACGGCTCGCATGCGCTGACCGCGCAGGCACGCGATGCTGCCAACAACATAACCACTTCGACGCCGGTCAACGTTACGGTCGACAATCAAGCGCCGACCGGTACGGTGACAATCAACGGCGGCGCCACGGCAACCAACAGCATCTCAGTCACGCTTACGCTCACTGCGACCGATGCAGTGACTTCCGTCAAGCAGATGCGCTTCTCGAACAGCGGGAGTTCGTATTCGACGGCGGAAGCTTTCGCCCCGACTAAGGCCTGGACGTTGTCGAACGCAACAGGAGGCACCAAGACGGTCTATGTCCAGTTCATGGACGCCGCTGGCAACTGGTCCGCGGCGGCAACAGATACCATCGTGCTCGACACAACCGCACCAACGATCTCCGGGCAGACGGCAACGAATATTACCGGCAGCACCGCACGAGTCACATGGACGACCAATGAAGCTGCGACTTCGCGGGTCGAGTATGGGCTGACGACCGGTTACGGATCGTCGACGACGCTAGATACGGCCCTGGTGACGGCACACAGCGTTGCGCTAACCGGCCTTGCTCCCAACACTACTTACAATTACCGCGTCCGTTCGATCGACGCTGCCGGAAACGAAAGGATCGGCTCAAACGCCACATTCACGACGTCTGCCAGCCAGGACGCTACGCCGCCATCTACTCCTACAGGCCTGGTGGCGACCGCGGCTTCGACAACGCAGATCAATCTTTCGTGGAACGCCTCGACCGACAACGTTGCGGTCACCGGCTATCAGGTCTTCCGCAATGGTGCGCAAGTTGGCACCCCGACGACGACCACGTTCAGCGATACCGGCCTGTCGCCAGGCACATCCTACACTTATACCGTGCGGGCGAGGGACGCGGCATCGAACCTCTCCGGACAATCCGCGCCGGCCAGCGCCACGACGCTGACGCCCGACACGACATTGCCCACCGCCACGATCACCGCGCCGACGGGATCTGCGACCGTCTCTGGTACGATTACAATCAGTGCCAATGCATCCGATAATGTCGGAGTGGCTGGCGTGACCTTCCTGGTGGACAATGTCGCGGTCGGCGGAGGAGAAGACACGACGTCGCCCTACAGCATCAGCTGGGACTCGTCGACGCTTGCCAATGGCGTCCACACGATCACGGCGCGCGCACGGGATAACTCCGGAAACACCGGCGTTTCGCTACCCGTCAGCATCACGGTATCGAACACTCAAACACCGGGTTTGGTTGCTGCCTATTCGTTCGATGAAGGATCCGGAACGACTGCGGGCGATTCCTCAGGGCAGTCGAACCTAGCGACACTCAACAACGGCGTTGCTTGGATAGCCGGCAAGAACGGCCGCGCCGCGAGCTTTGACGGAGTCAACGACTTCATTTCCATTCCAAACTCTGCTTCGACGAACATCTCCGGTAATGCCCTTACACTGTCGATGTGGATCAATCCCCAGGCACTCGCGAGCGGCGACTCCGTTGTGATCGGGAAGTTCTGGAATACGACTATGTCGTCGCCTTACTACCAATACGGACTCGAACTGCGCGGCGGCAATCAGACCGATTTCTATATTGGGACGTCCAGCGGCGCGCTCGTCGCCGCCGGAGGAACCACTTTGCCATTCAACCAGTGGTCCCACCTCGCCATCACCTTCGATGGTGCGCAGGTCAAGACCTACGTCAACGGAACCCTCGTCAACACGCAGGCGCTGTCGGCAACGATCACGGCGCGCGGAAATCCCATGCGCATCGGAGCGGATGCCTCGACCGCGCAATTCTACAAGGGAGCGCTCGACGATCTGCGGATCTACAACCGCGCGCTGACATTGGCCCAAGTGCAATCGGACATGACGACGCCCGTCGGTAACCCGACGACCGGATCACCGCAGGTCTTGATAGATTCCCCAATCAATGGGGCGCAAGTTAGCGGCATCGTCAATGTGACTGCAGATGCAACCGACGATACCGGCATCGCCAATGTGCAGTTCTATATCGACAATGTGGCCACCGGCTCCCCCGATGCGACCGATCCATACGCTCTTGCATGGGACACGCGGACGGCAAGCAACGGCGCGCACACTATCACTGCGATGGCGACCGACATAGACGGACATGCGACGTTGTCAGCACCGATAACCGTCAACGTCGCTAACAGCAGCTTTTTCCAGAACGAAATCCTGGCGACGGGATTCAATCTACCTACCGCGATCAAATTCCTGCCCGACGGCCGTATGCTGGTGGTGGAACTTGCGGGCACAGTGAAGATATTGCCGCCGCCCTATACCACGCCAGATCCAACGCCCTTCCTGCAACTCACCAACATCGGCTCGGCGGGCGTACAGCAAGGCATCTATGACATTGCACTCGATCCCAACTTCAACACCAATCATTACTATTACATTTTCTACACGTTGGGCACACCGAACGTGGATCGCTTCTCGCGCTTCACAGCGAACGCAGCGCTGACGGGCACCGTTCCCGGCAGTGAGTTCGTCATCTATCAGGATACGGAAATTGCCAATGCCGAACACCACGGTGGAGCTATCAACTTCAGCAACGACGGCAAGATCCTGCTCACGACCGGGGAGCATTTTCAGGCCGGCGAATCGCAGGACCTCACGAAGCCGCGCGGCAAGATCCTGCGATATAACATGGACGGCACCGTTCCCACCGATAATCCGTTCTATGATGGCAGCGGACCGAACTACGATGCGGTATGGGCGCTTGGTCTGCGGAATCCCTTCCGCGCCTACTACGACGCGCCCACGGGGCGGCTGATCATTGGCGATGTCGGCGGAAACGCCTATTCAACCGCAATCGAGGAACTCGACATCGGAGCGAAGGGTGCCAATTACGGCTGGCCGAACGTAGAAACTCCGAACGGGAATCCCGCCTACACTGCACCAGCTTACTACTACCCGCACAATGGACGCGACGCCGCAGTCGTCGCTGGATTTGTCTATCACGGCACACAATTCCCAAGCAGCTATCAGGGCAGCTTCTTTTTCGCGGATTACACTCAGAACTGGATCAAGCGCCTCACCTTCGACGCCAACGGAAACGTCACCGGCGTCTTCAACTTCGAGCCAGCCGACGGCTCGGTAGATGGCCCCTACGGCGACATTGTCTACTTGACCGAAGGCCCCGATGGTGCGCTTTACTATGTCGACCTCGGCTATTCCGATATCAGCGGCACATTCGGCGTAAGCAAAATCCGCCGCATCGAATTCATTCAATCGGATCTGCCTCCGGTAGCGACGGCTTCGGCATCACCAACGAAAGGGCCCAGCCCGCTCACCGTCAACTTCTCCAGCAACGGTTCATCTGATCCGGAAGGAAAGCCTCTCAGCTATTCGTGGAACTTCGGTGACGGCGCGACTTCGACCGCGGCCAACCCGTCTCACACATATACGGTCTCCGGTCCGTATCAGGCGCGGCTGACGGTCTCCGACGGAGTCAATTCCACGCTGTCGACTCCGATCGCAATCAGCGTCGGCAATAGTCCCGTTGTCAGCCTTCTTGCGCCAACCGATGGCGCGACCTTCAGGGCCGGCGACGTGATCACATTCAGCGGCACCGCGACGGATGCCGAAGATGGTACACTCCCCGCAAGTGCCTATACCTGGAATATCGACTTCCTCCACGAAGGTCATGTTCATCCGGGTATTCCTATCACCGGCGTGACCAGCGGCACGTTCACGATCCCGACCTCCGGGCACGATTTCAGCGGATTCACGCGGTATCGAATAACGCTGACCGTGACCGATTCCAGCGGGCTGCAGTCGAGCCAATCCGTCACGATCTTCCCCGATAAGGTCAATCTCAATTTCAACACGTCGCCTGCCGGATTAACACTGTATCTGGACGGCATCGCGCGCACGACGCCGTTCACCTATGACACGTTGATCGGCTTCAATCATGAGATCGAAGCGCGCAACGCGACCGTCGGAAGCACGACCTACAACTTCGTATCGTGGTCGGATAGCGGCACTCAAGATCACATCATCACAGCCCCCGTCGGCGGTGCGACCTATACTGCGATTTATAATGCCGTTACGACCCCGGCACCGGTAGCATTCGTCCAGGTGACTTCCGCCACCCCGCAAACCAACCAGACCCAGGTATCGGTCGCCTACACGAACGCGCAGACGACAGGGAATACGAACATCCTCGTGATCGGATGGAATAACACGACATCGAATATCACGTCCGTCACGGACTCGGCCGGCAATGTCTATCAGCTCGCCGTCCCGACAGCGCGAGGCAGCGGTATCAGCCAGGCCATCTACTACGCCCCGAATATCAAGCAAGCCGCTGCCGGCGCCAACACTGTAACAGTGACCTTCAACACCGCGACTCAATACGTGGACATTCGCGCTCTGGAGTACGGCGGTCTCGCTCTCACCAATCCCTTTGATGTCGGCACCTCGGCGTCAGGCACCACCAGTTCAGCCAGCACCGGGGCCGTTACAACCTCCACCGCCCATGAGCTCATTTTTGGCGCCGGAACGACGACGGGTGGGTTCACTGCGGCAGGCAGCGGCTTTACCACGCGTGTCATTACAACGCCTGACCTTGATATTGCCCAGGACCGGTTCGTAACCGCGACGGGTAGCTACAGTGCGACAGCATCTCTCCAGGGCTCTGCGGCATGGGTGATGCAGGTCGCGACCTTCAAGGCAGTGGGGTAGTCCGGATGTCGCGGCGGCAAGGCTTATGCGGCAATGCCGTTGCGTGCAGCCTCGTGTGCAGCAGTGCCCTGAATAGCCAACGCGCCCACGCCACAGTCGCTTGGCGGCTGGTTGGTCGAACTGACGCACCGAAGTGCCGGACCGAGCTGGACGGCGGCTTGCGCAAAGCTCTTGGAGAGACCTCATGGGTTCTCAATGGCACTCCGGTTCGCGTCGGAGCCCTTCACGGCTAGATTGAAGCGACACAAGGCACTGCATCATGACTGCTTCGGATGAACCGATACTTGGTAGTTGCGCATCGCCGCTGGTGAAGGACCTGACTCGTGGTGGATTCTTCGCAGGACTATTTGCTCTAGGCTGCGCCAGTGGCCTCGCATCCCGCGTCATTCAATCGGTCCATGGACTTGGATGGCTAGATGCGCTTCTCGGCACGTTTGAGATCAGTGTAATCGTTTGGATATCATGTGCCGCTGGAGTTTCCTTCGTTCTTCAAGACCGAACGGTTGGGATTCGCTCTTCAGAACTCGTCTTGGGAGCGGCCTTTGTGCTGCTCGCCATTCTACCGGTAGGTCCAGCCAGCTGGCTGGCTGTAACCGCGCTTAGTCTCTACGTCATCAAAACGTCCGATGCCTCCTCGTCGCGGCGCGGCGCTCTTATCCTTCTGGCCGTTACCGTGCCCATGCTTTGGAGCCGGCTGTTCTTTCATTTCTTTGCTGAGCTAATTTTGCGGATCGACGCCGCACTCGTTGGTTGGATATTGCGCACCCCTCGCAACGGCGACGTCGTCGAATTTGCCGACGCTTCCGGCGTTCTGGTCATTCTGCCAGGCTGTTCCTCGCTCGCGAACGTATCGCTTGCGTTTCTTTGCTGGGTAACTGTGAGCCAGTTAGTCAGCCACAAGAAATCTGCTTACGATCTATTCTGGTGTTTGATGGCTTGCTTCTCCGTCGTAGCGGTGAATGTCACTCGTATAAGCTTTATGGGGTTGAGCCAATGGCACTACGCCCTCTTCCATAGTTGGTGGGGAGGGGCGGTCGCGAACACGACCATTCTGGGCCTGACGGTCGGCTTCTGCGTGCTGGGGGTAAGGCGTGAACTCCTCCGCCCGATTTAAGTGGTTTATCGCCGCCGTCCTGTTGCTGGCCACTGGATGGAAGATTGCAATACCATTTGAAAATCCAGGCCAGCTAAGGGAGGATCTTGTTAGATTCCTCGAACGAAATCACTTCAGCGTCGTGGCGACCAATGAAATTACGACTGGCACTCTGATTATCCGAGCCAACAGAGCGTCCTGTCAATTGCAGGTCGCTAAGCTTACTCCCGACGGATCGAACCGAAATCTCGTTCGACATCTGGCAACAGGAACCGATCGCTCGTTCGTCGTGTTTCGAGGCGAAGTGTACACACAACAACCGATAGCTTGGACGGTGTTTCATTATCTGTGGTCGAGATTTCTTCGCGAACTTGGATTCGTTCGACACATCACCCCCGTCATCGACGTGGCGGAGAGCTTGGGCTGCAATGCAGAACGGCTCCCATGGACTGAACTTCAAGATCGTCCCGCGTGATTGACAGCGGACTCCTGGGCACTCAACCCTCCGGCTCGAACATCGGGGCTTTGATGCATCGGCGTCAAATCGTCGCGCGCGTATTATCTACAAGCATCCATCTAAGATTTATATTGACGCCATTTAAATTTGATTATTAAATACCGCGAAATTATTTATATTTAACTGCGAAAGTGAAGGAGAATAGATATGACGTTACCGGGGTGGGTCCTTGCGATTTTCCTCACGATGGCCGCAGCGGTGCCGGCCGGCGTCTATTTCACGGCTACTCTGTTCTTTCCTCCTGACCAAAGCTACTCCTACGTCGGTCAGGGAACAGCACAGGGCGCCCCTGGACCGGTCGCGGGCGCGGGGCTATCGATCGCCGCCGTTGCCTATGCGGCCTATTGGATAATCAGTCGTCGACGTAAACCCGACTAAACCGACATGATCGGGAGCGCAATAGTCCTGCTCGGGGCGCATGGCGTGCCCGAGGGAGCGGCGGTCAGCTTCAGTCTCTAAATTTCAACACGGAACGCGCTTAGCCTATCCCGGAGCCGCGGCGACTTGATGTAAAGTATAATCGTGGTTGCGAATTTAATTTTCCATCGAAACAAACGTTCAAACTGGCATTTCTCAGGTAGGAATGACTTAAAATGCCAGGTGAGCTGTTCGTCATTCTGGGAGCTGAAACCATAATACTTGCCAGCATAGCGGCGATGACCCGGTACGCCAAGCGAATGGACGTCCTGAGGGGACGATCGGTCGAGCAATCGGTCGTCTCGCTCAAGGGCAGCAGGCATCCGCCACGATCGATCCGTCGAAAATCGCGCGATCTACTGCGTTTGATTGGGAGGTGGCGCGACCTCACCATGTTCGCGCCGCTCAGTCTCGTGCGGCGACCTGACATCACCGGAACGCCGCGGTTGGGTCTTCAAACCAGGCCGCAGATTTGGTCTCGGCTCGTGATGAGCTTTCGTGGGCCGGGCCCGCCTAATGCGGAGGCATCCGGACAGGCCGTGCCTTCGGAGGCTGGCTCCAGCGCCGACGTCCACGGATAGGAGGCATCGGCCCCGATTGCGTGCAACCGAGCGCTGCTATCTTCCGCAATGCCTCAGCGCTCCTTGAATGCCCGCCCCGCCTGATCCTGCAGCGGCTTGAGCAGGTAGGACAGCGCGGTCCGACCTGACGTCTTGATGAAGACCTCCACTGGCATGCCTGGCAGGAGCTTGGCCGAGCCGAGCTTCGCCAGCTCTTCCGGCTTCAGCAGGACGCGGCCCGTGTAGTAACTCGTGCCGGCGCGTTGATCCTGAGTGATATCTGCCGAGACCATGCTGACCTCTCCGTCGATTTCGGGCGTGGTCTTCTGGTTGAACGCTGCGAAACGCATTGTCGCGGTTTGCCCCACATAGACCTGGTCGATATCCTTCGGTGCGATCTTGACCTCGACCGCAAGCGAGTCCGCATCAGGTACGATCAGCATGATCTGCTCGCCGGGAGAGATCACCCCCCCGACCGTGTGGACGCTGAGCTCGTGGACACGTCCGGATTGTGGAGCCCTGATATCGATTCGGTTCAACTGGTCAACCGCCGCAGTTTTGCGCTCGCCCAGCTCGGAGAGTTTCGAGCGCGTGTCGATCAGGTCCTTGCCGACCTCCGTCCGCAGGTCCTGATCGATCTGAATGATCTGGAGTCCGATTTCGGAGATCTTGCCCTTTGATTGAGCAATCATGCCAGCCAGCTGGCTGCGTTCGCCTTCGAGGCGGGCGGCATCGCGCTCAAGGGAATTGAGCCGCGTGATCGGCACCAGATTCTTTTGCCAAAGGCTGCGCACGCCTTCCAACTCCTGGCGAATAAAATCGACCTCCTTCTGCTTGGCTTCAGTCTGACCCGTATAGCCCTTGATCTCATTTTCCAGCTGCGCGCTTTTCTCCTGCAGCTGTGCCTTTTGGCCGCTCCTCGCCTGGCGACGCAGGTCAAACAGCTTCCGCTCCGCGGTAATTGCTCGGCTCGCCTCGGAGTTGTTCTCCTTGGCCCGGTCGAGCAGCACCTTAGGAAACACGACCTGCTCGGCACCATCGCGCTCGGCCTCGAGGCGAGCCTGTCGCGCGAGCAGCTCATCGATGCTGTTCGTGACGATCGTCGCATTCGCCAGCGTCTGAGTCTCGTCGAGACGAATCAAAACGTCGCCTGCATTGACCCGATCCCCCTGGCGCACGCGCAGTTCCCCCACGATCCCGCCAGTGGCGTGCTGAACCTTCTTGACGCTCGAATCCACCACGACCACCCCTTGGGCGATTACGGCGCCCGACAATTGGCTCGTGGTCGCCCAACCACCGATCCCAAATGTCACCAGACCAAACATGATCATACCGACGATCATGTAACGCTGGATGGACTGCATCGCCGGTGCCACTTCGCCGTTCATCGGCTGCCTCCTTGAGCTTCCGCGACCACCTTGAGCGGTACAGGAGTTCGCAACACTTTCTTCAGGACTTCCTCTCTCTTGCCGAAGGACTGAACCCTGCCTTCCCCGAGGCACAAGACATGATCAACGCCCTCGAGCGCCTTCGGACGATGCGCGACAACGACGACAATCCCACCACGACGGCGCACGTTCAGGATCGCCTCGGTCAGGGCCTCCTCTCCCTCGGCATCGAGATTGGAGGAAGGCTCATCGAGCACGACCAAGAAGGGTTTGCCGTAGAAGGCACGCGCGAGTCCGATACGCTGCCGCTGTCCGGCGGACAGCGCCAATCCCCCCTCGCCAATCTTTGTGCTGTAGCCGTCCGGAAGCGAAAGGATGAGATTGTGCGCGCCCGCCGCATGCGCGGCCTCCAGAACAGCGGCGGCTGTCGCCTGCGGATCGAAACGCGCAATGTTCATCGCGATGCTGCCGTCGAACAATTCGACGTCCTGAGGCAGGTAACCGATATGCTTGCCGAGGGCGTCAGAAGACCAGTGATCGAGTGCGGCGTTGTCCAACCGTATCCGGCCTCGAATGCTGGGCCATACCCCCACCAGCGCACGCGCCAGCGTCGATTTGCCAGATCCGCTCGGCCCAATGATTCCAACTGCCTGCCCGCTCCGTAGTTGGAACGAGACTTCATTGACGGTGGGCCTCTCCGAGTTTGGCGCGCCAACATAGAGATGCTCGACGGTGAGAGTTTCAACAGGAGGAGGCAATGCCAGCCGCTCCTCCTCGCAGGGCAGAAGCTTCAGCAAAGCATCGAGCCGTTGTCCCGATTGCCGTGCAGCGACGAACCCTTTCCAGTTCGCAATGGCCATTTCGACAGGCGCCAAGGCTCGCGCGGTGAGGATCGATCCGGCGATGATGATGCCGGCCGTCGATTCCTGATTGATGACGAGGACTGCGCCGACGGCAAGAACCAGCGATTGCAGGATCGCTCGGAAGATCTTGGAGGCGCCTCCGAGCCCGTTTGCGACATCGCTGGCCCGCTCATGGGCCGCGAGATACTTCGCATTGACATCCCGCCAACGCAGCGCCGCCTGCTGCCGCATGCCCATGGCCTGCAGAACCTCGGCATTTCGTCGGCCCTCGAGCGCCAGTGCCGTTCGGGAGACTGCGAGGCGCGAGGACGCCTTGGCCGGCCCCCGCGTCCGGGTTTCCGTGAGCATCGTAATGCCGACAAGCACCAGCGCGCCGGCCAGCGCAGTGACTCCGATCCAAAAGTGAAACAGAAAACAAACGCCGAGATAAATCGGCATCCAGGGCAGATCGAACAGCGCCGTCGGCCCTCCGCTCGACAGGAAGCTGCGGACCTGATCAAGATCCCGCACCGGCTGCAAGCCATCGCCATCGGCCCTGGTCTTCAAGGGCAGGCGAACGAGCGCGTCGAATATGCGAACACCGAGCTTTTCATCGAAATACCGGCCGACCCGGGCGCTGATCCTGTTCCTGACGAGGTCGAGCCCGCCCTGAAACAGGTAAAGCACCGCAGCCAGAACCATCAAGGCGATCAACGTCGGTATGCTGCGCCCGGGCAGCACCCGATCGTAGACTTGCAACATGAAAAACGAGCCGGTGAGCATGAGGAGATTGCTCATGCCGCTGAAGGCCGCGAGAGCCCAGAATATCCGACGGCAAGACCGTAGGAAAACCGTCATCTCCGACTGCGACTCATCATAGTCACCAGTCGGCCGCGGGAGACCGGAGAACAGTCGTAGCCGCAAGACTTCGACGAGGTGCTTTGCCCAGGCGATCGGCCCTTGCGTCCGCAGTTCGGCCTCTTCCGCCCACTGTCTTGCGACTACCCCAAACCTCGTCAAATGCGAAAGTTGGATCCGATAACGGCTTACTGGCAGAGGGATTACACCCCACCGTTCAAAGTTTGTCATGACTCCCGCCCTTGAAAACGCGCCTTATGTGACGATCCCCAAGAAGATCACCAAGGCAGTCCCGAGTTTGATTTCCCTGTCGTCGAGCTACTGTTACGCGAAGTAGAAGTCAGGTCGATTTTACGCACCGAGCCCTGGCCAACTTGAGCGTGTCGCCTGCCGGTATATCAGCGTGACATGATGGCCATCGCGCCATTTAATCTGCTCTCCCAGCTTCTTCGACACGTGCTCCACTACGAAGTCGTTCGCAGAGTGCGATGTCGTGGCGATCCGTATTCAGTCCCACCACTTTATGGTTAATCAGCTTGGCTTCACGTGCCGGTCGCCAGGGGCTTTTTTGGGACCAGATGGGGGCCGGGCTGAGGTTTTTCTAACCAGCACGCCAACTCACGGCACTGCATTAATCACGCGATTCTCCTTCCATTAAACGTCGCGCTTTTCTCTGATGTCACGCCAGACAGCGAGACTCAACACGCTTGTATTTGCGGCACGGCCTCAGCCCACAGAAATCGTTACTTAAATTCCCGGCGAGCCCATCTGAGCGAGATAGAGGGTACGGCACCGACTCTTACGTCGTATTTGTTTTTATTTATTTGGCACGTGCTCGTGATCTTCTTAACGCGACACCGCGAAGCTGCTCACGCGTAAGTCACAACAGAGGCAGCCAGAATGAAAGAAGGCGGGGGACCATCCCCCCGCCTTCCATGATCTGCAACGCAGATTGGTAGCTACTTCCTGTCGCTGAACTCGTGACTACGCGAAATGGAAGTCGTGGGCCTTCAGCTTGTCGAGCTGGGTGTTCTTCAGCGTGAGCGTATCGCTCCCCGTCGCGATGACGACGTCGTGGCCAGACTGGGCCGCGTGGGAGAGGACGCTCGCAAAACTGTCGAACACGCTCTTGCTGAACTCGATCGTGTCGTGAGCAGGTCCGCGGGCAGCGAAGTCCTTGATGACGTCCTGGCCGAAGTTCGACGCAAACTCGAACGTATCCGCCCCCCGTTTGCCGGCCATGACGTCATTGCCCGTGGTGCTGGTTAGCGTGTCGCGGTGGCCGGAGCCGATGATCGCCTCGCCCGAACTGGTCCCGACCACGTGACCGGTCGTGTCGACCTGCTCCGCGGTAAAGGCGTGGGACTTGCCCGACAGATCGGAGGTGTGGAAGCTCCATTTGCCGTCGGCTCCCGCCGTGACCGAGCCGGCCGACGTCGTGCCGTCAGACAGCTTGATCTCGCTGTTGGGATCGGCAGTGCCCTTGATCGTTGCAGTGTGATCCCAATGCTGACGCACATTGGTGACTTCCACAGTTGAGGTGCCGTTGGCGCCGTGCGAGCCAATCGGGGGATCAATCGGCTGTGACAAGGCGCTGGTGTTGCCAGCAGCGTCGGTGGCTGTCGCAGTGAAGGTGTGGAACCCGTGCTTGAGATTCGGGGTCGTCACGCTCCAGTCGCCGTCGCTTCCGACCGTCGTCGTGCCAAGAAGGGTCGTGCCCTCATAGAGCTTGATCGAGCTCCCCGCCTCCGCCGTTCCCGATACCGTTGCGCGGTTATGCGTGGTCGGATCGCTCAACAGAACCGGTGCATCGGGAGCAGCAGTATCCACCGTGACATCCAGCGCAGTCGATGCCTTGCTAGTGACGCCGGAGACCGTGTCCGTCGCAGTGAGGCTGTGCTTGCCGTCGGTCAGCGCAGCAGTCGAGTAGTGCCACGCTCCACTGGCATCCGCCGTGGCGGTGCCGAGCTGGGTCGCGCCGTCGAACACCTTGACCGCGCTGTTGGCAACTGCCGTTCCCGCAACGGTCAGCGTCTTGTCGTTGGTGATATGATCACCGGCGACACCGCTGTCCGTCGAGAAAGAGGCGATCTTCGGTGCGGCAGGCGCAGTGGTGCCCGTGCCCGAGGTGCCCGTGCCCGACGTGCCGGAGCTGGAGGTATCTGTACCCGAGGTAACGGAACCGGACGTGGAACTGGTGGAGCCTGACGTTCCGGTGCCAATGACCGGATCCACGGCCGTCGACGCTCCGCTGACGTTGCCTGCAACGTCAGTCGCCTTCGCCGTCAGGGCGTGCGAGCCGGACGACAGGGCAGACGTCGTGACGCTCCACGCGCCGCTCGAGTTGGTTGTCGCCGTCCCGACCTGCGTCGTTCCGTCGAACACCTTGATCGCGCTATTCGCTTCAGCAGTCCCCGACATCACGACCTGATTGGCGGCGTTGACGGTGTCGCTCGCGATCGTCGGTGCAGCTGGTGCCTTGGTGTCGACGGTGACAGCCACCGCAGCCGAGGCCACGCTGGTCTGGCCCGACGCGTTGGTCGCGGTCGCGGTCAGCATGTGCTTGGCGTCGGTCAGGACCTGAGTGATGTAGTCCCAGCTGCCCGTTGAGTTCGCAGTGGTCGTACCGATCTTGGTTGAACCATCATAGATCGCGACCGTGCTGTTCGCCGCCGCGGTGCCCTTGAGTTCGAGGGTACTGTCGCTGGTGATGGAATCGCCGGCCACCCCGCTGTCGGTCGAGAAAGATGCGACGACAGGCGCCGCTGGAGCAGTCGAACCAGTTGAGCCTGATGTCGTCCCAGTATTGGTCGCCGTGTTCAGCTTCGCTGCCAGCGTTGCCCCGTCATTCACGTTTCCGGTATATGCCGGCGAGTTCTGGTTGAAATCTGTGACGCCCCAATAACCAGTTCCCATGTGATTGTTCGTGAACGACACGCCCGTAATCGGTCCGCCGCTGAACTGAGCGTCCGAATAGACGGTGTATCCGCCACCGACGAGCAGGTTGTTATCGACGTTGATGTTCGAAATAGGACCGAAGTAGTTGTCGATCATCACGGCGGAGGTTTGGGTGTGATCGTTGATGACCGTGTTGTGACTGATGGTCACGGCTGACTCGCCGCCATCGATCTGGATGCCGTCGTAGTGGGCGTCAGGTCCTGCCTGAAGATCGTGAATGTAATTGTCCTTCAGGATGGTATTGTCTCCCTGAACAACGATGCCGTTGTCCACCTTGGAGATGTCGTTCCGCAAGAATGCTCCCTGCCCGCCAATGCCGTTGTTGCCGTTCGCTGCAACCCCGCTTCCAACGATGTCGCAATCCTTGACGACCGCGCCCGTAACGCCGGCATTGACCTTTACGACGTAAAACTCGCCCGACGTAATACGACAGTTCATCAAGGTGACGTTGTCAGCGTTGATGTAGACGGTCCCACTAATATTCAACCCGCTGATCACCGCACCTGGCGTATTGATGACCATGCCGCCCGAGGGCAGAAGTGTCACGCCGTCGGGAACACCCGTGTTAGTGGCATCCGGCCAAGCAGAAGTCGTCGGAGCGCTCGAACCGCTCCCGCCGACAAAGGGATCTAGCGGCTGCGAAAGTGCGCTAATGTTGCCGGCAGCATCGGTTGCCGTCGCCGTAAGGGCATGGCTACCGCTCGTCAGCGCGGCCGTCGTGACAGTCCACGATCCGCTCGCACCTGCGGTACCGCTGCCAACTAGGTTGCTTCCATCGTAGATTTTGATGGCGGAATTGGCCTCGGCCGTTCCGGTCAAGTTCACCTGGTTGCCGTTAACGATCGAATCGCCTGTTTCAACCGGCGCACTCGGCGCAACGGTGTCGATCTTTACCGCCAGCGCCGCGGACACCGCACTGGTCTGACCCGAGGTGTTCGTCACAGTCGCCGTCAGATTGTGGCTGCCGTCGGACAGCGCTGATGTGGCGTAGCTCCACGTCCCGCCGCTGCTCGCCGTCGCCGTCCCGATCTGGGTTCCGCCATCAAACACCTTCACGGTGCCGTTGGCGGCGGCCGTCCCCGTCAGCGCGAGCGTATTGTCATTGGTGATATGATCGCCGGCCACCCCGCTGTCGTTCGAGAACGACGCGATCGTCGGCGTAGACGGAGCCGACTGGGTGGGCGTGGTCGTGGTACCAGACGGCACAGCTGATTCCGTGTTGTCCGCGTTGATCACCTTACCCGTGACGAGATCGATGTTGCCCGAAACCGAAACGTTCGAGTCTTTCGCGCTTGGATAGAACACTCCGTATTGAACGCCACTGGCATCAATAAAGTTGTCTCGGATCGTCCCCGTGAAGTAGTCTCCAGCATGGCCGGGATCAATCATGTATGAGATCGCGCCTTCACCATTTGATCCGGGAAGCGCTATCACCGTGTTATTCGCAACAGTAGCGTTTGATCCAGTCACTTGGATCATCTGCCCGCCAGCCGGTTGTTTGTGCTGGATCATCGTATTGAACATGATTTCCGAATTAACGGACTGACCACCCAGCATCTGAGTGAAGTTCACGTGATCAGTGGGGCCCTCCCCCGTCGGGTCAATCCCGATATCTTCCTCAAGATTGTATTTGTAAATGAGCGTCGAGTTGCCGGTGATCTCGAAGATGTGCGTGGGAGCATCGTGGAAATAATTGTTTTCAACCGTCGTGGTGCCGGTCCCTTTAACGTTGATGAAACTCCACTGACTCGCGAACGTATTCCCGGTCCCGTCAATTTCGCAGTTGCGGATAGTGAGGTTGTTCGCGGTGTAGTCTACCCCGTCGAAGACGCCGTCCGCGCGGCCATCAATTCCGACGCCGTTGATCTTGTTCGAATAGCAATTCTGAATTGTGACATTATCGCCTTGGACGTACAGCCCCCAACCGCTGAAATCGTAACCGTCGACGGTGACGTCGTTGCCCCAAATGCGGATAAGTCCGTTCGCGGCGTCTACGGTCACGCCAGGCATGTCGATCGAAGAGATCGGCTTGAGCACCGTACCCGGGGTAATGCCGACATGGTAGTCGACGCCAGCGACTTCCCATGACGGACGCACCGCGTAGCCATCGAAGAGATTAGGAAGCTGAGCACCTGTGGAGCCGTCGTTGATTGCCATTTATAGTCTCTCTCCAGATCGATGGGCGCACCAATCAGATCATCTTGCGCGTGCCCACCAGTTGGGTGTGATGAAGGTGGTTTGATGCAACTGTCGTTCGTTGCAGTATTCCCGTTGCTGTATTGCCAAACCCTCGACGGCTTTTTTTGGACCACATCGCGGCTCAGCAAAGGTGATTTTAGCTAGATCCGACGCACTTCACGACGACAACGCGGATAAAAACAAATTAATTAAAGGCCTTTATCGCCGCCCGCTAATTAATGCTCACCACCATCATCGTTGCCAGATCGAGGCGACTAAACCAGCCTGAAAATCAACGCACTCAAACAATGAATACTACACCACGCGCTCGAAAATGCTTTAAAGAGCGGTTTTCAACAACTAAGAGCAGGGCGGAGAGAGCAGAAGTTCATATTCTGCAGCTACCCCGACCCGCACCAAAATATTTTTCCTAAAACGCAGTTATTTTATCTTCGCCTGTGGGCCACCGACCTACCGCACGACGTAATCCAGTTTGAAGTTGTCCTGGCTCAGACGAGCACCAAAGCATGCGGACGAGAGCATCCGCACGGGACATCGGGATCCTAAAAGCGGGACGGGGTAGGTTGAGTCGATTTGGGATTCCCAGATCAGTGTGCTTCTGATTCACCATGCTAGCTGGATTGCAGCCCAGCATGGATGTGCAAGCCCCATTCTCCGGATCTTCGCAAGCGTGTCGTGGCCGCGATCGAGGGCGGGATGTCGCGCAATCGGGCCGCCAAGCAGTTTGGGGGCGCGCTCAGCACGGCCATCGGCTGGATGCAACGGGTCGAGGAGACCGGCAGCGTTGAACCTGGCCGGCGCCAAACTCTTCTTCCTGCCAAAATACTCGCCCGACCTGAACCCGATCGAACAGGTCTTCGCCAAGCTCAAGCACCTGTTCCGCAAAGCTGCCGCGCGAACCGTCGACACGGTCTGCGCCGCAATCGGCCGCGCACTCGATGCCTTCACCTCCGAGCAATGCGCCAACTCAACAATTTTGGCTATCGAGCTTAACACTACTTTGGCAGAATTGGTTTGTGCTGCAGTTTTTCACGGATACGTCTTCTGCAGTAGGGGCATCGCTGCGATGGCTGCCGTAGGATGAGATCGACGATGGCGTGACGTACTGCGGGCATGGTTGGCTGAGGCGGAGGCCCGTTGATTCTTTTTTTTCCGCCCCGGGTGTGCGAGGCGACGGTATTGCAAGAAGGCGTAGGCGATCATGGTCATTAGTGCGTGACGATGAAGACCTTGCCATGATCGCCCTTCGAAGTGATCAAGTCCAAGCTCCTCTTTCAACTGC
Organism: Bradyrhizobium sp. 159; assembly: GCF_023073795.1. NCBI lineage: Bacteria > Pseudomonadati > Pseudomonadota > Alphaproteobacteria > Hyphomicrobiales > Nitrobacteraceae > Bradyrhizobium > Bradyrhizobium sp. 159. Next base: position 25,726 of record NZ_JADPKE010000078.1, read on the forward strand.
TGATGCGCCTGCTCGCAGATCCATCGTGCTTTTATGGTGGCGGCCAGTGTGCGCAGATCCGTCGACGCAGGCAGGTTGGCCAGATAGTATTTTTTCTCCCCTGAGGCACGTTGCTCGCCAATGAGCCAGGCTTCGTCGCCCGGGAGATGCTGCTGACCCTTATCCCATATCCGCTGCGGAGGTCCGTCGGCGGTGCGGACACGGACAGCAGCAAATCGGGCTTTCAGTCGACCTTTCGTCCGGCTGCGCCAACTCACGTTTTTCCACCTGGCGCTCGCCAGCATTTGTTCTGCCGCAATCGACAAAATATCTAGTACGTGGTGCTTCCGGGGTTTCCCGCGGACTTTGGTAATCGGCCAAATGAGCTTCACATTGACCGGATACACCTTGAGATGCCGAGGGATGCCGACGGCCCAAGCCAGCCCGCGCTCTGTCAACCCTTGTCGAAACGGTGCGCTGAGCCCGTATCCCGCATCCGCCAGTACACATCCAAAGCGCACGTTAGCTGCCATCGCGCGGTCAATCTCGGCCAAAGCAATTTCCGGCTTGGACCGTGCCGTTCGATGTTCGACCGGCACGCGAGCGCGCTTTAAAGTAGACGAGACAGGTCGCTAGTCCAGCTGTCAGGCAGAAAGAGACGCAAAGCGATCATCACCGGCACTTCACCTCGCGCAAGCGTCAAAGACACCAGCGTTTGGCAATTTGCCGTTTTGCCGAGAGCCGACGCGTATTGAGCCGCAACACCAACCGACCGTTCACCTTTCTTCGGCAGTGAGGTGTCATCAATGACCAGCACCGCATCCTTGCCGCCGACAAGCCCGTCGGCCTGGTTGAGCAACTCAGATTCCAGCGATGACTCGTCCCAGACACCATCGGCGATGAAATGGTGCAGCTGATCGTAGTTGCCGGTTGCGAGGCGTTCTGCCATCGGCTGAACGCTCTTGCGATCGCCAGGACCGATCAATCCCGCAACGTAAAGGGGACACATCCGCTGCCGGGTCTTATGACCCAACCGCTGCAAGAACGGCTTCAGCCAGCCTTCGAGTTCGTCTTCCCATTCCGCCATGGTCAGCCCTCCAAGAGCCGACCACCCATGAATCATTGAAAAATTCGATTCGGGAATCCTAAAAATTCAGAGGAATCCGACAATCTGCCAAACTAGTGTTAATGCCATCACGCTTTTAAAGGAGCATTAGGCCGGTGCTTCGGTCGCCAATTTGTACCCCATATCGGCACCTGAATGTTCTGCTTGAGTGGCTATCTGATCAACCGAAACTGCTTTTATCGGAACTAATCAACAGGCAGGCGCACCTGGACGATTATCAGTGGAGAGTCGCCCGTCCATATCTCCGATCACGTTCGCAAAGAGCGCCGCCAGATGATCAATCTTGCGATCCCATAGGGCGATGTCTGCAACTCGTCGGCGCCCCCCTCGTCCAAGAGCAAGGCGCAATTCCCGATCTTCCACAAGGCGCCTGATGGCGCCTGCAATGTCACGAGCATATTGTTCGGGCGATAGAGGTTGGAGGCAAATGCCGCACGTTTCGTCCGCCGCGCTTCCTGGCCCCCCTCGGTTGCTCACGATGACGGGCAAACCGAATCCCATTGCTTCGAACGCAACGTTGCCGCCCGGCTCGCGATAGCTTGGAAACACGAAGATGTCCGCAGCGCGATAAAACTTGTCTACCTCCTGGCGCGGCAGGCGTCCGTGAAACACCACTCGGCTCGCCACATTGAGGTCCGACGCTAGCGCCTCACACGCCGCTCGGTCGACACCATCGCCCACGACGTCGAGAACAATATCCAGATCACGTAGAAGGCTCATAGCCCGAACTGCATCTCGCGCCCCCTTGGTCCGGATCATCCGTCCGACATAAAGCAGTCGCACTGGCCCGCTCCGGTCAAACCGGTTAATTGGCTCGGGCAAGTTTTCAATGCCCGTCTCGCTCATCACTTCAAAACGACGAAGCCTGTTGTTCGCAAGAATGTCGCTCACGTATGGCGCAATGCCGATAACGCAGGACGCCTCTTCGTAGGTGGCACGCAAGAGCGGATCGCGCCGCAGACGCAGGCGATCCAGATTACGAAGTCCGATGTACCACGGCGCGGTATCGTCACCGTCGAAGGCTTCCGGCGATTCAAGACTGCCGCCCACCGGGCCCACAATATAAGGGATGCCCAAGCCGACGAGCGGCGATGGATAACGCATGGCGACCGGCACCGGCTGATATGCGAGGTCGAAGCGCTCTCCGTTTGCCAACGCGGACCGAATCCACCGGCGTGCTTTGAAATAGAACGGCAGATAACCCGGCTTCAACATGCTATTCAGCCGCTCCGCTCGCCCAACAAGCATCGGTTCGCACCATTCGATGACGCGCAAGCCCGTCAGCTGCTTGGAAACCGGCGTCCTGTCGCGCTTATGATAAGTCAACAGGGTGACTTCGAACCGCTTTGCAAGACGGCTCGTCCACTGGAAGGCGACCCACGCCTCGCCGACGTCCTGATTGTCGCACGTCGGGGCGATCAGCAACAGTTTCGACATTTAGGCGCCCCTGCAAGTGAATGTACAAACAACTTAACTGCCAACATTAGGTTTATATTATATTTCCGAAAGCTGTAAATACAGAGTCCTTGAATTTACTAAGGAAATTGGCATCGCCCGGCTATTTAAAAGTCTTGGCTTTAAATCGATATTTCGATATAATGTGAGCATTAAATGTAATGAGTTCGTCAGACAACGAGATGTTCAATGAGTTCTGGACACCTGGCGGACGTGTCCGTCATCATCGTCAATTGGAATACCTGTGACCTGCTACGGCAGTGCCTGCAGTCAATCCGTAAAGAGACTCACAGTTCAGCCTACGAGCTGATCGTCGTCGACAATGCATCCGCCGACAATTCGAGGGCGATGGTTCGGGCCGAATTCCCCGAAGCCATTCTGATCGAGAACAGGGAAAACCTGGGCTTTGCCGCCGCCAACAACCAGGGCATTGCTGTCTCCAAGGGCCGTTACGTGCTCCTGCTCAACAGCGACACCATCGTGCTCGACCGCGCAATCGATAAGACCATCACCTTCGCCGATAAACATGCCGATACCGCGGTTGTGGGTTGCCGCGTGCTGAATCCCGATCTGACGCTGCAGCCGACCTGTTTTATGTTTCCTTCCATATTGAATTGGTTCCTGTTCTCTTCGTACCTCTATCGCATCTTTCCTAGGAGTCGGTTCTTCGGTCGGGAGCAGATGACATGGTGGCAACGCGATGATGCTCGCGAAGTGGAGGTAGTGACCGGCTGCTACATGCTGGTGCGAAAATCTGCCTTCGATCAGGTCGGAGGTTTGGACGAGCAGTTCTTTATGTATGTCGAAGAGACCGACTGGTGCCTCCGTTTCAGAAACGCGGGCTGGAAGAACCGCTTCACGCCCGACAGCGAGATCATCCATTTTGGAGGGGCAAGCGCAACCAAATGGGGGGCATTTCGCGCAAAAATGACGAACCGCTCGTTTGTACGCTATATGTTCAAGCATTGGTCGAAGGGCCGTGCAATCCTAGGAGTCTGGATGATTGCACTCTTCTACTCGACGCGTTTGATAGGCCTGCTTCCCATTCATCTGCTGCACCCCAGCACCAACAATCAGAAACTCTATGAAAACCACTGGTTGGGCTTGAAAGACATCCTGGCCTACAAGCACCACCGTCTTCCTTGAGTTCGTTCCAATGCACCGGAAAGTAATCAGGTCGAAGCGAATGTCGCTAGGAGTTGCCGCACGGACTCGAGCGGCCCTTAATCAGATTGACGCAGGACGATGGGAAGTCGCCTTCGTGGGCGCGGACTGGCTGCAAATCACCGATCGACCGGTTATCCGTTATGTGTTCAAAAATTGGTCCAGACCGTGGACCATCGTCGAAGCGTACACGATCGCTCCGTTTTCAATTGCCCCCCCTGTTCGGCTTGATTGTAGAGCTGTCTGAGATTCATTGGTCTCGATTAAAGGACAATCTCTCCCACACGCGACAGTATTATGGCTTGGACAATATTCGATCGCGCGACGCGATGCAGGCTGGATAGGTAGACGGATGGCAGCACTGGAAATCGTACGGGCGCAGGCGGCGCTGAGTCGCATTGGTTGGGGAGCTCGCGAAATCGGATTGAAAAGGATCATCGCCGGGCTTGCAAGGCTGGGATTGCTGATCGCTTCAAGACCTTCAAGGGCCGAAATCACAACGACAAACAGTGGGCTCCGGATTGCCTTCAACTGTCGGACCCAGCTTATGCCGCTTCTTATCGTCTTTCAGGAACTGCTCGAACCCGAGCTCGATGCGGTGCAGCGGCTGCTCGGCCCCAGCGCAGTGGCTATCGACGTAGGCGCATCGATCGGCACGTGGACCTTGTGGGCCGCCAAGACCGGCGCGACCGTTTACGCCTGCGAGCCTGATGCACAGAACTTAACAATGCTCATGAAAAACGTGCGCTCAAATGGCCTCGAGGCCAATGTGATTGCTCACAGCTGTGCACTCGGCCCCGGCGAAGGGTGGAGCACGGCAAACGGACAAGCGGGAGGCTATGGCCTCAACTTCAAGCTGGCAGCCTCCGTCGGGCAACCATGCGGCGGGCGCGTCCAATCGCTTGACCATTTTGTGCGTGAAATTGGAGTGACGCGTGTTGACGTCTTGAAGGTTAACACAGCCGGTTGCGAAGCCGATGTGCTAGCCGGCGGCATAGAGCTATTCAGGCAACAGAAGGTGGGCACGGCGATGTTTCTCGATGGTCTTGAGGTTCGGCCGCGTCTGGACGAGTTGAGGCAGTTTTCCTACGAGTTGGGCTTTTACGACGGACATAAGCGGCAGTTCCTTCCAGTAGGGGGGTCGAATCATCTCGATAATCTGCGGCCGGGGCCGGCAAATCGGTATGTTGTGGTAAAGCATGCAAGCGTTTCATTGTGCGCTCCAAACAACGTGCCGTCAGCTGATCACAGAACACTGTGATGAGAGACGCATGCACAGGAACGAATATTGCGCCTAGAATGATCTGGCGCGGCTGGTAGGAGACTTGAGGTGGCGTCCCTCGCAGGCAGGCAGAACGTGTACATCCCCACCCCTGGAGCCTACTCGAGCTCAGATAGAATAGCCGTGTGGCTACTTCTCATGGGAATATTCATGCCGCCAACGATGGCGTTTTCTCTCGCCGAATTCAGGCTGCTTCCCGGACGCGTCTCAATCTTTGTGTTGCTCGGCCCCGCCATATTCATACTGATGCGAAGGTCGCCTCGTATGTTGGGGTCTGATGCTCTGATGATTGCAGTGGGAGCCTGGCTCATTGCGGCGTCCATGTATGTCGAGGGATTCAGCTCGATTTCGTCAGCGGTTATCGAAACGATCGAATTTTGTGGCGCCTACTTGATAGGCCGGGCATTCGTATACGGCCTGTCAGGTCTCATGGAATTTATTCGAGTTTTCAAGCTAGTGACGATAGGATTGATCTTGCTTGCAATGATAGACACGCTGTCCGGACGACATCTTGTGATGGAGATCACCGGAGGCATTTTTGGCGTCCAGCTTTCCAATGCTTTTATGGAGCCAAGGTCCCTGTTCGGATTGACTCTCATCAGAGCTCAATCGACATTTGATCATCCAATTCTTTACGGAACGTTTTGTGCACTTGCTGCCCCCATATTTCTTTATGCAGAATCCGGTCTACGGCGAATATTGTATTACGGGCTTTGCTCGTTCGGATGTCTCTTGGCCGCGTCGTCCGCACCTCTTATGAGTTTGGCCATTGCAACCGTCATATTCGTCTACGACCGGATTCTGCTGCAGTATTCCTGGAGATGGAAATTGTTCTGGTCCGTTGTATCCGGCCTAGTTGGACTTTCCTTTTTGATCGCGAATTATCCGATTTCCTGGATCATCTCACACTTAACTTTCGACCCAGCCAGCGGATATTACCGTATCATGATCTGGGAGCTTGCGTCAGCCCAGATCTCTGCTTCTCCGATCACCGGCTACGGCTTTACTGCATTTAATGACCCTGTATTGGACACAAGTGTTGATTCGGTTTGGCTGGTTGGTGCACTGCGTTTCGGTGTTCCGATGATAGCGCTTCTATTTCTTGCCAACGTTGCCGCATGCGTGCGGGCATTGCCGAAGGGTGCTTTAGACGCTGCCGATCCCTACATGATCAACATGCGAACCGCGTTCTCGGTGGTTGTCATGATGTTCATGTTTAACGGCCTGACCGTTCATTTTTGGAATGGATCGTGGATGTTCTGGGGCCTGTGCCTTGGTATCCGAGGGTCTCTCAACGAGTACTTCGAAGCCGCCGCTGAGCAGGCGCAACGATATGCGCAGTCGTGGGTAGCTCGGAGCGTCGCCTTTTCCGGCGCGCAAGCGGCCGCCGTTTCGGCTGTAGGCGACCTTTCGTCCCCGCTGATCAGTGAGGGTGGCGGTTGAACGTAATCGCGGCAACACCGGCGGCTCGCTCTCGTAGCGGATCGGATTCGGAGTTCGCCAATACCGCGTCGAACTCGAGACGTTGCCGGATATTGCCTAATTCGAGCTGCACCGGTCAAACTTGTTCAATGACAACCGTCAAGAAATCTGTCGTTGCAGCTAGCGTCAACGTCGTTGGCAAGTGCCGCCACGACGTGATCGTTACTCGACCAAATACCCGATATCTCTTTTGCTCGTCACGCTCACTGGACGAGCAACTCTTCCGGAGCCTTTCCAATCTGCACTCGATGCGGGATTGTCCCGCCAGCGTGCGTCAGGTTGGGATCTGGCTCTTAGAAACCAAATGATTAAACGATTTCATTGAGGTCCAGATGATCAAAGGACTGGCAGTTGCGGCTAGGGTTCGGAATTGGTGGCCTGACCTTCTCATAGTCATCGCACCGATCGCCGTAGGCACCTTCATTGACGCAGCTAATCAAACTGGATTCGCTGCTGAATTTGGTACAGTTGTCGCCAGTAAGAGCACTATTGACGAAAAATCGCACGTTGCAGGGGGCGCTCTCAGGGCTGCAGCATGGAGAACGCAGCTTTCCACACAAGCTCCACCGATCAACGTCCCCGTGCCGGCACCGCCGGGAACGTCGATACCGGCGCCGCCAGCCGCGTCCGTTCCTGTCGATGTCGGCTCAACCGCAGCCCCCTCGATAACTCCTCAGCATCCAGACTTGCTAAGCTCCTACATGGTTCGGCCCCCCTGGGCGGTGGCCGGCGTTGACTACCGTGTTGGAGTAGTGCCGGGCACGATCCTTAAGCCCATTACATCGATTCGCATACCTGGGGTGGAGATCGACACCACAAATCGCCTTGTTCGTGTGACTGGACAGAACATCACGATTGACGGCTATGATTTCAGTGGCTGGCGTATCTATGTCCAGGGCAAGAATATCACCATTCAGAATTGCTACTCAAATGATGTGAAGGGCTTTGGCATCGAAGGCCGAAATGATGGAGTATATGATGGAATTGATTACACCTCGCATAATCTAACGATTCGCAACTGCGAGATCGACGGTTCGGCAAACAAGTTCGAAAGCCAATGGAGTTTCATTAACATCAAAGGGACTGGAACGACCACGATAGAGCACAACTGGTTTCATCATGCCCCCACTCACATCTTCGAGTTCACTGGCAGCTCAACGCTAATCTACCGATACAACCTGGAAGAAGAGATCGGGATTGACCCGACAGGCGAAGGACCTACCAATCACGTTAACTTCATTCAAATGCTAGGGGGAGAATCCGTCAATTCGCAAATCGTATTCAATACAATGGCCCAGCATAGACAACCGGCTGGCGGGCAGATGATTCAAGTTACTGGATCGAATGCTCTTGTAGCAGCCAACACACTTTTGACATTTCGCGGTCCGGGCTCAATGCCGACGGCGGGGTCTATTTCGCATTTGATAGATCCCGGCCACGCCGGCGACTTTTTCCAAGGCACAATCCGTGACAACTACATTGATCCACGTGGCGTCCAGTATGGCGTGTTCTATCCTAGCGCAAAGGGCTCGAATGTGACTGTCTGGGGTAATGTCGACATGGTCACAGGCAGTATCATCCAGGCCAACAACACAAGGCGCCGGCGCCTGCCGAATTGACCTACCCGGCGATATTGTTCGCCAACTCTCCGGTGGCATCTGGACACGCCAGGAACGCACCTGATCAGCTGGCCTTAAGACCCAAAATCAGCGGCGCGGTGACGATCCGCAACCGTATATAGCGCGACAATCAGGATGAGAGCGGCGCGTCAATCAAGATGAGACGAGGCGGCCGAGCCAGGAGATAATTGACGCTGGCCGCCGACTTGGCAAGCGTTGATTGACGCTGCGCGACAATCAAGCGGCGCTCCCAGCGTCAATCACCGCCTTCTCGAGTTCGTTTGGAGTAGCGTGAATAGGCGGCCGGCCTGGACCGCGCTTGCGATTGAGGGCACCTTTTCGACGGTAACTTTCGACGTTCATCTCGAGGATCGTGGCGTGGTGGACCAAACGATCGATGGCAGCCAATGTCATTGCTTGGTCCGGGAAGATCCGCCCCCATTCGCCAAATGGCTGATTGGCCGTGATCAGCAGCGAGCGGTCGTTCGTAGCGGCCGGCGATCAACTCGAACAACACACTGGTTTCCGCCTGATCCTTGCTCACATATGTGATGTCGTCGAGGATCAGGAGGTCATAGCGATCGAGTTTGCTGATCGCGGACTCCAGCGCCAGCTCGCGCCGCGCGACCTGCAGCCGTTGCACCAGATCAGTGGTGCGCGCGAAGAGAACGCGCCAACCGTTCTCGACGAGAGCCAGGCCAATCGCCGCGCCGAGATGGGTCTTGCCGCCGCCCGGTGGACCGAACAACAGCAGATTGGCGCCGGCCTTCAACCAGGCGTCGCCGGCGGCGAGCGCTATCGCCTGTGCCTTTGATACCATCGGCACGCTTTCGAAGTCGAAGGTGGCGAGCGTCTTGCCGGCGGGCAGACGCGCTTCTACCATGTGTCGCTCGATGCGACGGCGGGTACGATCGGATGCCTCGTGCTCGGCAAGGGCCGCGAGGAAGCGGGCGGCAGGCCAGCCCTCCTTGTCCGATTGCGCGGCCAGCTTCGGCCAGATCGCCTTGACGCCCGGCAGGCGCAGCTCATTGAGCAGCAGCTCGACGCGGGCAGCATCGACGGAGGTCGCTATGCTGGTCATGCCACTTCTCCCAGGCTGGAGCGGGCCGACACGATGCTGACGGAGGCCAGCTCATCGTAGACGTTGAGCGGCGCCAGTTTGACAGCGACAGTGGGGATCGAGGTCGCCTCCGGCCGGAAGCGGTCGCGCAGCGCGGCAAGATCGGGTAGCCGTCCGGCATCCAGGTCTATCGCGACCGCCTCGGCGAGCTCAGCTTCGCAAGCTCGCTCGTGGGCCAGCGCCAGAAGCTCGACCGTCACCTTGCAGGCACGCCGATCATCACCATGCTCCCGCAAGGTCTCGAACAGGCGCCTGTAGGCAGGCCGCGGGAAGAGCCGGTCGCGATAGACGAGATTGAGGAGCGCCATCGGCTTGCGCCGCAGGGCATGGATGACGTGCCGGTAATCCACGACATGACCGCCCTGGCACTCGGACACAGGTCGACCGCGCTGCAGCGTCACGACCGGCGTGCCACCAAGGAAGCATTCGAGCCGGTCGTCAAAGATGCGCACACGCAGACGATGGCCGATCAATCTTGAAGGCACGGTGTAGAACACGCGTCGCAGGATGAAGCCGCCTGACGACGTCACCGGAATCACTTTCTCCTCGAAGTCGGTCGTGCGGCCTTTTGGCAGCGGCGCCAATGCCTCTTTCTCGAGCGTGATCGGTTTGGCGAGGTTGGCGTTGCGCCGGCCGACAATCTCGTCGACAAAAGCCCGGTACGCATCGAGGCTGGCGAAGTCGCGCGTCCCCCGCAGCAACAGCGCATCTTCCAGTGCCCGCTTGAGATGGCCGTGCGCGCTCTCGATCGAGCCATTCTCATGTGCGATGCCCGCATTGTTGCGCGTTGGCGCCATGCCATAGTGGCCCATCAGTCCGGCGTAGCGCTGCGTCAGATCCTCCCGTGCGTCGGCGGTCAGATTGCGGAACGCTGCGGACAGGCTGTCGCTGCGATGCTCCCGCGGCACGCCGCCAAGCGCCCACAGGGCGTTCTGCAAGCCCTCCGCCAGAGCGACGAAGCTTTCGCCGCCGAGCACGACGTGGGCATGCTCGAAGCCGGAGAACGCCAACCGGAAGTGATAGAGCCGGTGATCGAGCGGCTCACCCGCGATCGTAATGCCGAGCGCACTCACGTCGGTAAAGTCGGACAGACCCAAGCGGCCGGGCTCGTGCTGCTGGCGGAAGATCACGTCCTGTTCGGGGCCGTTGAGCGCCCGCCAGGCGTTGATGCGCCGCTCCAGCGTGCGGCGGATGTTCGGGTTCAGGTCATGATGCCGTCGGCGCAGTTCGTCCAGCACGCCGATCACGCGGATGCCGGGCGCAGCCTTCAGGATCGGAACGATCTCGGCTTCCCAATACCGTGCGAGCGGATCGGACCGGCGTCGGCCCCTCGGCGTCTTCTTCTGCGATGGCGGGCGACAATCGCCCTCGATTCGATACGCGCTTGCCTTCGAGAACCCCGCCTTGGCCGCGGCGGCCTCGGGGGACAGTGTCTGTCGGTACGTCATGTATAGCCTCATCTGGTGGTCGGTGATGTGGAGGCCAGGCAAGGCATCGATTCCCTCTTGTCGAGACCAATCAACAGCTTGCACCAACCGCACCCGACCGCCAGGCGGGTCCAAAAACGCGCGACGCCGATGGGGACGGTCCTCCGGTCGGGCTACGCCCTCCCTTCGGTCCGTCCCCATCGGCGCAGTCTCACCTTGATTGTCGCTGGAGTCTCACCCTGATTGTCAATCGGCGTTCGACTGGGACCCCCTATCGGCATCCAAAAGGGACCCCTTTGATCGGCGTGCTCTGCTGGGAGCGCTCGGGTCGTCGGAGCTGGTCGGGGTTGCGGAGACGGCGCGAGC
>NZ_JADPKE010000083.1:0-36243 GCF_023073795.1 Bradyrhizobium sp. 159
CTACCGAGCTCGCTTGGCTGCTCGCCGCCCATCTAAGGCTCCTAATTCGCCGTCTAGCCAGACCTTGATAGCGTCCACGCGCTTTTTGAGTCAGGCTCTGAGGAGATCGCTGGAAGCGGTCGTCTCGAAGGACGAGGCGTGCGCTCAGGCGCCTCCAAAAGTCATATGCGATCGCCCTACCTTGCGTCAGGCTTGCAGCTTCTTCAGCAACAACCTCAGCGCCGCTGCCGCGAACACCTGCATGTTGCCGAACCGGTCGTTGCTGCCCGTCTCCAGCGTCATCACCTCTGCCGTAGGGCCCGCCACCGCCATGCAGCTATGGCCGGCGGCGTCGCCGTAGCGGTTGCCGGTGGGACCGGCGGCGCCGGTTTCGGACAGGCCCCAGTCGCACCCGAAGCGCGTTCGCATCCGCTCGGCAAGCAGTTTCGCGTAGGGCTCCGATGAGGATCGAAAGCCCTTCATGCCGTCGTCCGAAATATCCATCAGCACGCGCCTCGCGTCGCGCGTGTAGACCACGGCCCCACCGAGGAAATAGGCGGACGCGCCGGGCACGGCGAGCAGGCTGGCCGAGATCAGGCCACCGGCCGAGGATTCTGCCACCGCAATCGTCTGTTTGCGCGCGATCAGTTTGGCCGCGACCTGTTCCGCAATGCCGACGAGTTCTTTCATGTCCTTCACCTCTGATCCTCGCAACTGTGCTCAGCCTTGCTAGCATAGACGGAAGCATTGGCCGAGTTGCAGGCGGCGGGCAGGCCTGCTTGAATGGCGGAGACAAAGCGGAGCGGCTAGGCGCTGCCCGCGAGAAGACGAGATTAAGAACTCCACAGGGAAACGTGAAGGAGATGTCATGGCGTCCCTGATCGCCGGCGCTGTCGATTGCGACGTGCATCCCGCCGTGCCGCATCTGACCAGTCTGCTGCCGTACCTGAACGATTATTGGCGCGATCAGGTGACGACGCGCGGCATGGTCGATCTCGTCTCGCAATCCTATCCGCAGAACTCGCCGATCGTGGCGCGGCCCGATTGGCGCCCCGAGAAAGGTAAGCCCGGCGAAAGCCTGCAGGATATGCAGCGCCACGTGCTCGATCCTTTCCAGCTCAAGCTCGCCATTTGCAATCCTCTGTACGGCGTGCAGATGGTGTTCTCCGAGGACATGCAGGCGGCCTTCTGCCGCGCACTGAACGACTGGCTCGTGAAGGAGTGGCTCGATCGCGATCCGCGCCTGCGCGGCTCGATCGTGATCCCCACGCAAAGCGTCGAGAAGGCGGTCGCCGAGATCGAGCGCTGCGCGCAAGATCGCCGCTTCGTGCAGGTGCTCATGCTGGTCATGGGCGACATACCGCTCGGCAAGCGTGCGCTGTGGCCGATCTATGAAGCTGCGGAGCGGCTGGAACTCCCGGTCGGCGTCCACGCCGGTTCCGCCTACCACAATCCGCCCACTGCTGTGGGGTGGGGGTCTTATCACATCGAGGATTATGTCGGTCAGGCCCAGGCGTTCCAGACCCAGCTCACCAGCCTGATCGTCGAGGGCGTGTTCGCCAAATATCCGCGGCTGAAAATGGTGATGCTGGAGTCCGGCGTCTCCTGGATTGCCCCCTATCTCTGGCGCCTGCACAAGTTCTGGCGCGGGGTGCGGATGGAGACGCCCTGGGTCGATCGCGCGCCGCTGGAGATTGTGCGCAGCAACATTCGCTTCTCGTTACAGCCCTTTGATGCGCCGCCGGAACCGGAGACATTAATTCGCCTGTTTGATCATATGCAGTCAGACGAATTGGTCCTATTCTCCACGGACTATCCGCACTGGCAGTTTGACGGCCAGGACGCGCTGCCCGAAGGTCTGTCCCCCGATCTCGTGCGCAAGATCATGATCGACAATCCGTATGCGACGTATCCCCGCCTGACTTAGCCCGCTGCCAAAGGAGGCAAGGCGATGAATATCCAGTTTCGCGAAAGTCCAGAAGCTGCTTCCCCACTGACTGCGAAGACCGCGATCGCGGATTGCGACATCCATCCGGCCCGCGCCACCCACACCGAGCTTTATCCCTACCTCGCCAAACGCTGGCAGCATCACCTCGACATCTATGGCGTCCACGCCTATCAGGGCATGATGGAAGGCCCGCCCTATCCGAAGGCCCAGCCCAACGCCTCGCGCCGCGACGCCTATCCGCCGGAAGGCGGCCCGCAGGGCTCTTCGTTGTCTTTCATGCAGAAGCAACTGCTCGACCCCAACAACGTGCAGCTCGGCGTGCTCAATCCGCTCAACACCGGCCAAGGCATCCGCAATCACGAACTCTCGGCCGCACTGTGCTCGGCGATCAACGACTGGCAGATCGACAAATGGACCAGCAAGGACAAGCGCCTAAAGGCCTCGATTGTCGTCGGCAATGAAGATGGGCTGTCGGCCGCCGCCGAAATCCGCGAACGTGCCGGCGACAAGAATTTCGTTCAGGTGCTGCTGCTCAGCCGCAACGTCGAGCCGCTCGGGCAGCGCCGCTACTGGCCGATCTATCAAGCCGCAGAAGAAGCCGGCCTTCCCGTCGGCGTGCACGCCTTCGGCTTCGGCGGCAATCCGATCACGCCGTCGGGCTGGCCTTCTTACTACATCGAGGAGATGGTGGGACATTCGCAGTGCCAGCAATCGGCGCTCGCGAGTCTGGTTTTGGAAGGTGTGTTCGAGCGGTTCCCGAAACTGAAGATGGTGATGATCGAAGCCGGCTTCGGCTGGGCGCCGTCGCTGGCGTGGCGGCTCGACAAGGCTTGGCAGCGGCTGCGCAGTGAGGTGCCACATGTGAAGCGGCCGCCGTCGGAATATATCCGCGAGCAGGTGTGGTGGACAACGCAGCCGATGGAGGACCCGGAGTGCCGCGAGGAGCTGTTCGACGTCATCAACTGGATCGGCTGGGATCGCCTCCTGTTTGCGACCGACTATCCGCATTGGGACTATGATGAGCCCTCGCGCGTGCTGCCGGCCGGCGTCAGCGAAGCCAATCGCGAGGCATTCTATCTAGGCAATGCCAAGAAGCTCTACGGACTAGCCGCATGATCCGAAAAAGTGTGAAGCGGTTTTTCGATAAGATCATGCGGAAAACACAGATATGGCGCGTCATGTGATTGCCGCGGTCGACGAGCTTCCGCCGGGCACGCGAAAATTACTGGAGATCGACGGACGGCCGATCGCGGTGTTCAACGTCAAGGGCGAGTATTTCGGCCTGATGAACCGCTGCCCCCATCAAGGCGCGGCGCTGTGCGAGGGCCCGCTGATCGGCCTCGCGCAATCGAAGGATCCCGGCGAGATCCAATATACGAAACTCGGCGAGATCATCCGCTGCCCCTGGCACGGCTGGGAGTTCGACATCCGCACCGGCCAGTCCTATTGCGATCCTCGCCGCTTCCGCGTGAAGGCCTATCCGGCCCATGTCGAGCCGGGCGCGACCGTGGTGAAGGGGCCGTATGTCGCGGAGACTATCCCGGTGAAGGTCGAGAGCGACTACGTGGTGGTGGAATTGTAGCTCGAACTGCAACCGCAGCGGAGACGTGCTCCTTCGCCCCGTTTTTACGGGAGAGGTGAAGGAGCGTGCCTCCGGAGTGACCGTCAGTGTCCCGCCACTGGCTCCGGCACCGCATCGTATGTCGGTACTGCCTTGCCGCCGCCGCGATACACCGTCGACGCCGCGATGATGCCGAGGAGGGCTGCGAAGATCAGCCAGAAGCCGGGCGAAGCCTTGTCGCCGGTCCGCTCGATCAACCAGGTCGAAGCGAGCGGCGTGAAGGTGCCGAACAGCGCGGCGGCGAGCGCGAACGCAAGCGAGAAGCAGGTGGTGCGCACATGCGCCGGCACGATCTCGACGAGAGCACCGAGCATGGTGCCGCTGTAGACGCCGAAATAGAACGAAAACATCATCTCAACCGCGAGCAGCTTGCCGAAAGTCGGCGCCGCCACCAGCCAGTGCAGCGCAGGATAGGCGGTGACGAGCGAGAGGCCGGCGATGGCGAGCAGCACCGGCTTGCGGCCGATGCGATCGGACAGCGCACCGCCGACCGGATTCCAGATGAAGTTGGTGACTGCCACGAGCAGCGTGACCAGCAACGCGTCCTGTGTCGACAGCTTTAGCACGGTCTTGCCGAAGGTCGGCGTGTAGACCGTGACGAAATAGAACGTCGTGGTGGTCAGGATCGCGATCATCATGCCGAGCATGACGATGCGCCAGTTGGCGAGCGCGGAGGCGAACACCTCGCTGGCCGTCGGGTGCTTCTTCATGGCGAGGAAGGCTGGCGTCTCCTCCAGCGTCCGCCGCAGGACGAAGATCAGCGGAATGATCAGGCAGCCGACAAAGAAGGGAATGCGCCAGCCCCAAGCGGCGACGGTGTCGGCCGGCATCATTTCGGAGAGGATAAAGCCGAGGATCGAAGCCACGAAGATCGCGACCTGCTGGCTCGACGATTGGAACGAGGTGTAGAAGCCGCGATTGCCGGGCGTTGCGATTTCCGCAAGATACACCGACACGCCGCCGAGCTCGACTCCGGCGGAGAAGCCTTGCAGCAGGCGGCCGATCAGCACGATGACGGGCGCCGCGATACCGATCGTCGCGTAGCTCGGGCAGAACGCGATGACGACGGTGCCGAAGGCCATGATGCCGAGCGTGACGATCAGGCCCTGGCGGCGGCCGATGCGGTCGATGTATGCGCCGAGCACGATCGCGCCGACGGGGCGCATCAAGGCGCCGAGCCAGAACACGCCGAAGGTGTTGAGCAGCGACGCCGTTTCATCGCCGGAGGGAAAGAACGCCTTGCCGATCGCGGCGGCGTAGAAACCGAACAGGAAAAAGTCGAACTGCTCGAGGAAATTGCCGGAGGTGGCACGCAGGATTGCGCCGATGCGCGACTTGATTGCGGGTGGATTGGTCGATGCGGCTGATCCAGCCATTGCGGTCTCCCCTTGGAAAAGCGTGGCCGGCCGGAACTCGTCTTCACGGCAAGGCGACAGATTGATGCTGCGACAATCTGTCATACCCCTTCCCGCAGGGTGGGAGGCGAGTCAATCGGTTTTGCCGGGGAAGCTGATGATTTTTCAGGCCTTGTTTTGCGTTGCGGCGATCATCCAGTCCCGGAACGCGGTCAATTTCGGCGCTTCGCGGCGGCCCTCCGGCGAGACCAGGTAGAAGCCGGCATCGGCCGGCAGCGCGATCTTGAAGGGCACCACGAGGCGGCCCTTGGCGATGTCGTCCTGAACGTAGGAGGTCCGGCCCATCGCGACGCCGATGCCGTCGATCGCGGCCTGGATGGTCATGAAGATCATGTCGAAAGTGATACCAGGCTGCCTGGCGATATCGGCTGGCAGGCCCGCCGCCGTCAGCCACAGCCGCCAGTCGTCGCTGTTGGCGTTCGAGGTGTGCAGCAGCGAATGGTTTCGCAGGTCTTCGGGGCGGCGTAGCGGCTTGTCGCCGCGCAGCAGGGAGGGACTGCACACCGGAAACAGCTCGTCCGCCATCAGCCAATCGGCGCGCAAGCCCGGCCACTGGCCGCGGCCGTAGCGGATCGCGGCATCGACGTCGTCGCGCTGGAAGTCGACAAGACTGGTCGAGGTGGTGATACGGACGTCGATACCGGGGTGCTGCTCCTGGAAATCGGTCAGCCGTGGCAGCAGCCATTTGGCGGCAAGCGAAGCCAGCGTCGACACGGTCAGCACCTTGTCGTCGTCCTTGCGCAGCAACCGGTCGGTGGCGAGCCGGAGATCGTTGAAGGCAGCGCGGACGCCCGGCAAATAGTCACGCGCTTCCGGCGTCAGCGTCAGCGCGCGGTTCTGCCGGACGAACAGGCGGATGCCGAGTTCCTCCTCCAGCCTTCGGATCTGATGGCTGATCGCGGTCTGGGTCACGTTCAGTTCGGTCGCCGCCAGCGTGAAACTGAGATGGCGCGCGGCGGCCTCGAACGCTCGCAATCCGTTCAGGGATGGCAATCTGGCAGTCATTTGGCAGCAGGGTGCATGACGTTATTTCATGCGAAAAGGTACAAATTGTCGTTTGTCGCGGCGCAGCAGCAAGCAGATATTAGCGGTCAGGTTAGCTCCAGGAGCTGAAGATGTCTACCTTGACCCAAAATTCGATGACAAATCATCATGCGCCGAGCCTGATTCACCAGATCGGCGACACCCTCCATATCTGGCACGAACGCTACCGGACCCGGCGCGAACTCACCAACTGGACTGCGCGTGATCTGCAGGACGTCGGCCTGACTTGGAGCGATGTGGCTTATGAAGCCGACAAACCCTTCTGGCGGGCCTGATCGGCCGCCAGGCCGGCGCCGCCTGATCACAGGGGCGCCGGCGGTCCCTTTCCCTTTGCGGCATGTGTCATGAGTACGCTTCGTCTGGAAGACCTGAGGCAATATTCCGATACGCTGCGCACCCGGGAAGGTGAGACGTTCAAGCTTCGCTTCGTCGAGCCGCGCGACACTGAGGAGCTCCAGCACTATTTCCGGTCGCTCTCGACGCGGTCCCGCTACAACCGTTTCTTCGGCGCGATCAGCGAATTACCGAAGGGGCTCCTGCACGATTTCCTCGATGTCGGAGAGCGCGAGCGCTTCACCGTGGTCGCGACCATGATGGTCGACGGCTTCGAGACTATCGTCGCCGAAATGCGCTATGCGCTCCATGCCGAGACCGCAGCGGTCGAGTTCGGCCTGTCGGTCGACGACCGCTGGCACGGTCACGGGATCGCCACTGCGCTTCTGAAGAACCTGGAATGCCGCGCCGCTGCGCTGGGCGCCGAGCACATCTTTGGCGAAACGCTGCGCTCCAACGAAACCATGATCTCGCTCGCCCGCAAATCCGGCTTCGCTTTCGTCAATCATCCCGACGACTGGAAGCTGGTGCGCTTCGACAAGAAGATCGCGGTCGCACCGAAAGACATTCCCTGTGCGAGCTGGCGCCTCGCCGCTCTTTCCCGTCAGGCCGACAGCCCCTCAGCCTCGGCTTGATACACTCCGAGCCCGGCCTGGCGAAGCCAGAGCCGGGCATTTTTTTGCCTTCACGCAGTCTCCTTCGGCCTACTTCCCCGTGAACACCGCCTTGCGCTTCTCGATGAAGGCCTGCACGGCCTCCTTGTGATCGGCGGTCGCGGTGAGGCGCACCAGCCGCTCGGCCTCGTGGTCGCGCGCGGTCTCGAAGTCGAAGAGCAGGGCCTCGTCGAGATTGTCCTTCATGTAGCGCAGCGCGAGGCGAGGGCCTTCGGCGAGCGATTTGGCCAGCGCGAAAGCCTCGGCTTGCAGCAAGTCGTCGGGCACGACGCGATTGACGAGGCCGATCGCCTCGCAACGCGCGGCATCGACGCGATCGCCGGTGAACATCAATTCGCGTGCCCGCGCGGTGCCGACTAGCCGGGTCAGCAGCCAGGCGATGCCGTAATCACCGCTGAGCGCGATGCGGGCGTAGCCGGTGACAACGAACGCAGATTGCGCGGCGATGCGGATGTCGCAGGCCATGGCGATGGCAAGCCCGGCGCCGACTGCGGGGCCGGGTAGGGCGGCGATGGTGGGCTTGCGCACCGACACCAGCGCGCCGGTGAGCAGGCGCTGCCGCTCCTGGAGATCGGCGATGCGATCCTCAAGCGACATCTCCAGCTTCTTTGAATCGCGATGCGCACCCATGCCCTTGACGTTGCCGCCGGCGCAGAACGCTTCGCCTGCGCCGGTGAGCAGCAGTGCGCCGACATCAGGGTTCTCGCCGCAGCTCCGGATCATCGTGCGCAGCGCCGGCGTTAACGTATCGGACAGCGAGTTGCGCGCCTCCGGCCGGTTCAGCGTGATGACAGCGACGCGCTCGCGGATGACGCAGAGCAGCTCGTTGGTACCGGTATCGATGGTGGTTTCCGTGGTCATGTCGCTCCCTCTCTTCGTCATGGCGAGCAGCCCGCGACAAATTGCGAAGCAAGTCTGCGCTGGCGACGAAGCAATCCAGTTTGTCTCCGCGAAGATATCTCGATTGCTTCGCTTCGCTCGCAATGACGATTGTTGTGACGTTATTGCCTCAAAACAGCGCCTCAAAACGTCTCAACCCATGGCCGCAGCTCCAGCTCCCAGCTCCAGGCGCTGCGCGGCTGCTGCAACACGTTCCAATAGCTCTGCGCGATGGCGTCAGGGTCGAGCATCGAGTCCGGCTTGTCGGCCGGCTCGGTCCGCGTCGCGCTGCGGATAGCGCCGTCGATGACGAAATGCGCGACATGGATGCCCTGCGGCGACAATTCGCGCGCCATGCTCTGTGCGAGACCGCGCAGCGCGAACTTGCCCATCGCAAACGATGCCGACTGCGCATAGCCCTTGACGCTGGCGGAGGCGCCGGTGAACAGGATCGCGCCGTGCCTGTTCGGCAGCATACGCTTGGCCGCCTGTTGCGCCACCAGGAAGCCGCCATAAGCGCTGACCGCGATAGCGTGCGCGACATCGGCAGGGACCAGATCGACGAGCGGTCCGCGCGTGCGCCCGCTGGCGTTGTAGACGACGAGATCGGGCGTGCCGATCTCGCGCTCGACCAGGCCGAACAATCGCTCAACCTCCTCTGGCTCCGTGGCGTTGCAGGCATAGGCTTTGGCCCCGGTCTCGGTGCAGAGCGCGCCCAGCTTCTCGATCTTGCGCGCGGCAAGGGCGACGCGGATGTTCTGGGCCGCAAGGAGCCTTGCCAGCGAGGCGCTCAATCCTTCGCCGGCGCCGACAATGAGCGCGATCCTGTATTTTGGGTGTTCCATGGCGTGATCTCTCGCAGACAAGGAGCCGTTGATCTAAGCATGGTCTGCGCGGACGACCAGCCGGGGGCGGTCACAATTCCGCAGAGTGAATTGCTCCCTCACGGCGATCATGCCTCCCTGACGATTTGCGGCTTTATCCGCATTCGCCTCTGGAGCATGATCGACATCATCCCAAGCGGCAAGCGCAAAAAATTGCCGGCGGGCGGAAACGAGAGGACGATCATGCACAAGCCCATCCCAGCGCCGCCAACACGTATCGCGGTCGAGCCGTCCGGCCTGCTGGCACCCGATACCACTGGCATGAATTTCTACCGCGCCGATCCCGGACTGACGGACCTCTTGCGCATCCATCTGCCGGACACGCTGTTCCGCCATATCGAGCCGCATCTCGATCGCCTCGGCGAACTCGCCGGCGGCCAGCTCGACGAATGCGCGCGGCTTGCCGACCGGCACACGCCCATCCTGCATCAGCGCGACAAGTTCGGCCGCGACATACAATGGATCGAGTATCATCCGGCCTATCGCGAGCTGGAGAAGGCCGCGTTCGGCGAATTCGGCATCCACGCGCTTTCGACGCGCAAGGGTATCATGGGCTGGCCGGACAAATATCCCGTGGTGGCCAAGCACGCCTTCACCTTCCTGTTCAACCAGACCGAATTCGGCATGGGCTGCCCGATCAACGTCACCGACGGCTGCGCAAAACTGTTGGCGAATTTCGGCAGTGAAGCGCTGAAGGCGAAATATCTGGATGGCCTGACCCAGACCGACATGAGCAAGCTGACCCAGGGCGGCCAGTTCATGACCGAGAAAGAAGGCGGCTCCGACGTCGGCACGCTGACGACGCGCGCGGTGCAGGAAGGCGACCATTGGCGCCTCTACGGCGAAAAATGGTTCTGCTCGAACGCCGACGCCAAGATCGTGATGCTGCTGGCGCGTCCTGAAGGCGCCGGCCCGGGCACGCGGGGCGTAGGCCTGTTCCTGATGCCGCGCTTCCTCGACGACGGCTCGCAAAACAGCTACCGGATCGTGCGTCTCAAGGACAAGCTCGGCACCCGCTCGATGGCTTCGGGCGAGATCAAGCTCGAAGGCGCGATCGCCTACGCCGTGGGCAAGCTCGACCGTGGGTTCGTGCAGATGGCCGAGATGGTGAACTCGTCGCGGCTCTCAAATGGTGTCAAATCCACCGCGCTGATGCGCCGGGCCTATCACGACGCGCTTGCCGTCGCGAAGAACCGCGTGGTGTTCGGCAATCGCATCATCGACCTGCCGCTCGGTCGCCGGCAGATGCTGAAAATCATGCTGCCGGTCGAGCAAGCGCTGTCGATGAGCTTCCTCACCGCCGACGCGCTTGACCGCGCCGAAGCCGGCAGCCAGGATGCGGCGGCGCTCTTGCGCATTCTCACTCCGACGCTGAAGTTCCGCGCCACGCGCGACGCGCGAAAGGTCTGCGGAGATGCGCTCGAGATGCGCGGCGGCATCGGCTATATCGAGGAATTCGCCACCGCGCGCCTGCTGCGCGATGCGCATCTCGGCTCGGTCTGGGAAGGCACCGGCAACATTGTCGCGATCGATGCGCTGCGGCGCGCGGTTGGCCGTCATGGCGCGGAGTCCGCGCTCGCGGCCGATCTGCATGCCCGGCTCGACGACAGCGTCTCCGTGCCACAGGCCTGGCGCGATAATCTGCGCGGCCTCACCGACCGCGCCGTCGGCTTCGCACGAGAGGTCGCGGCCAAGGTCGACAACGAGGCCGATGCGCGGCGCGCCACCAGCCTGCTCTATCATGTCGCGAGCGCCGTCGCGCTCGCCTGGGAATCGCATCGCATCCACGACATGCGCGGCGACGCGCGCCGGCTGCTGCTGTCGCGGCTCGTGATCGACCATCGCGTCCTGCCGAGCGATCCGTTCCGGCTGACGGAAAATCCAGTGCAGCAGAAGATCGCCGCGCTGCTGCTCGGCGACCGCAACGCCACCATGAGCGAGGTTGGCGAACTGGTTCTGGCGGCGTAGGCTCCTTTCACCTCTCCCATAGGGAGAGGTGAGGAATGCACTCAACGAAACAGCATGAGGAAAGACCGATGAAGGCCGCCGTCCTCTATGAAATCAATCAGCCGCTCGTCATCGAGGACATCAGCCTGCCGAAGCCCGGCCCGCGCGAGGTCCTGATCCGCACCGCAGTTGCCGGGCTCTGTCATTCCGATCTGCACTTCATGGAAGGCCTCTATCCGCATCCGTTACCCGCGGTGCTTGGGCACGAGTCCGCAGGCGTGGTCGAACAGGTCGGCTCCGACGTCACTTACGTTAAGCCGGGCGATCACGTCGTCACCTGCCTCTCGGTCTTCTGCGGCACTTGCGACAATTGCACGACGGGGCGCACCGTGCTCTGCACCGACACGACGGTGAAGATGCTGCCGGGCGTCTCCGACCGGATGCAGTGGGCGAAGCCTGAGAAGCTGCACCAGTTTCTCAACCTCTCGTCCTTCGCTGAGCAGATGCTGGTGCACGAGAACGCGATCGTCAAAATCCGGAAGGAAATGCCGCTCGATCTCGCCGCGCTGATCGGCTGCGGCGTTATCACCGGCTACGGCGCGGTGGTGAACACGGCAAAGGTGACGGCCGGCGAGACCGTGGCGGTGATCGGCTGCGGCGGCGTCGGCATGGCCGCGATCAACGGTGCGCAGATCGCCGGCGCCGGCCGCATCATCGCCATCGACACCAATCCGGCCAAGCTGCAGCTCGCGACCAAGCTGGGCGCGACCGACATCATCAATCCCGCCGATGGTGACGTCGTGAAGCAGGTGCGCGACCTCACCAATGGCGGCGTGCATCATTCCTTCGAGGTGCTCGGCCGCAAGGAGACCGCCGAGCAGGCGTTCGGCATGCTCGCCTCCGGCGGCACCGCCACCATCGTCGGCATGATCCCGTTCGGACAGAAGATCGAGCTGCACGGCTTCGACTTCCTGCGCGAGCGCAAGATCCAGGGCTCCTCGATGGGCTCCAACCATTTCCGCGTCGACATGCCGCGCCTGGTCGACTTCTACCTGCGCGGGCGGCTACACCTGGAGGACTGGATCTCGGCCAAGCTGAAGCTAAGCGAGATCAACGAGGGCTTTGCCAACATGAAAGCCGGCAAGACGCTGCGCAGCGTGATCGTGTTCGATAGCTGACACAACGACTGTGTCATCGCCCGGCCTTGACCGGGCGATGACACACCCCGCGGCGGAACTTGCGTGAACGAACCGCCGCGGAGTACTGAATGCCCCGCCTTCGCGCGGCATGACAGCGCTGAGGATGCCGGCTGTTTGCCTAACTCACCGCGACACGTGCGCGGACACCGCCAGCCACTTGCCGTTCTGCTTCGCCCAACAATCGGTATATCGTCCGGTAGCATACTGGCCGTCCGCCATGGTGTAGCTCGTCGCGGCGTGGATGATGGCGAAATCGCCCATGATGCGGATGATGACGTCGTGCTCATGCAGATTGCGGATCGCGATCGGCCGCGCCGTCTGTTCCAGGAAGGCTGTGCGATCGACCAGCGTCTTGTCGGGATTGGAGCAGTAGAACTCCGGCGCCAGGATCTCGTCGAAGCGCTTGACGTCGCAGTTCTGGACCGAAGCGACATAGTCGCGGTTGAGCGCGGTGAGCTGTTCGAGATCGTTGCTCATGACCTCTCTCTCCTGCCATCCGAGATGCCCGTAGCGCTAGCCCCGGAATCTCGATGTTGTTTTTCCGCCGTCATTGCGAGCAAAGAGAAGCAATTCAGAAATGTCTCTGCGGGTACAGTCTGGATTGCTTCGTCGCAAGAGCTCCTCGCAATGACGAAAGCGACTAGTCATTGAACAAAGGCGGCGGCACGAACCCGCCGAACTCGCGCTCGATCAGCTCGGCGAGCTTCAGCGGCGTGCGATCCTCGAGGAAAGGCCCGATGATCTGCACGCCCACCGGCAGGCCGTCCTTCGACAGGCCGAGCGGAATGGCCGTTGCGGGCAAGCCCGTCAGTGTGGCGATGCCGGGCCAGGCAAGCTGGTCCGGATAGGCAAAGTCCTTGCCGTCGATATTGATCCGGCGCGTCTCCTGCTGGGGCGAATGATCATGCGGATAGGCCGCCGTCGGCATGATCGGACAGATCACCGCATCGAATGTCCGGAACAATTGCCGCCATTGCGCGCGCAGCCCGGCGCGGGCGCCCTCGTCGAACACCCAGGCCTGGTGCGTGGAGGTCATGCCGCGCAGCCGCTCGGCGGCAAGGCTCTTGTCCTCTGGTGAGAGCTGCGCCGCCCCGGCACGTGCGCCGGCGAGAATGTCCGGCGAAAAGAACGCGCCGAGAAAGCTCATCAGCATGCGCATGTAGAGGCGCGAGGCTTCCGTAAAATCGGGAAACAGCGGACTCTCGCGTGCGACGCTGGCGCTCATGCTCGCCAATTGGCCCGCCAGCTTGTCGATCGCGCCGCGAATGTCGGCATTCGCGGGCAGCAACGGGTGACTGTCAATCACGAGCACACGGAAATCCTTCAGCGTGTGATGTCGCGCCTCCGGCAACGCAAGCCTGTATCCGATGCCGAGGTCCAGCGGATCCGGCCCTGCCATCACTTCCAGGAGCAGAGGCAGATCGGCCGCACTCCGCGCCATCGGACCGATCACCGCCATGTCGCGCTCCATCGGGATGGCGGGAAATGGCGGCGGCGTGTGGCCGCGCGTCGGGCAGAGATTGTAGGTCGGCTTGTGCGCATAGACCCCGCAATGGAAGGCGGGCACCCGGAGCGAGCCGCCGATGTCGGAGCCGAGTGAGAGCGGTCCATAGCCGGCCGCCAGCGCCGCAGACGAGCCGCCCGATGAGCCGCCGGGCGTGCGGCCGAGATCGAACGGATTGTTCGTGACGCCATAGATGTCGTTGTAGCTCTGCCAATCCCCCAGGCCGACGGGAACGTTGGTCTTGCCGAGGATGATGCCGCCGGCGTTTTTCACCCGGGTGATCGACAGTGCATCTTCCGCGGGCTTGAAATCCTTCTGCGGCGTCCAGCCCCACGTCGTGGGTAGGCCGGCGACGTTGAAGGATTCCTTCACCGTGACGGGCAGGCCCAGCAGCGGTTTTCGTTCGCCGCGCGCCAATGCGGCGTCCGCCTCGCGCGCCGCAACAAGTGCGCGATCAAAATCGCGCACGCAAATTGCGTTGATCTTGCCGTCGTGACGTTCGATGCGGTCGATCGCGTCCTGGGTGAGCTCGACCGCGGAGACTTTCTTGGTGGTCAACGCGCTCGACAGCTCGACTGCGGTCTTGAAACTCCATTGCGATTTGGCCAAGGCATGCTCCTGTGCATATTTCGGAGGATGATGCGCAGTTTGGCCCAATGCCGCAACGGCTGTTTGATCGCGGTTGACGCTGTCATGCCCGCCGTGGCGGGGCATGACAGCATCAGATAGGCTGAAAGGGTTGGCTGCCTTACAGCTGGCCGAGCAGCGCATCGCCGCCGGAGACCTCGACCTTGCCGGGCATAGCCTCGAGATTCAGCTTCTTCACCACGCCGTCCTCGACCAGCATCGAATAGCGCTTGGAGCGGATGCCGAGGCCGTTGGCCGAGGCATCCAGCTCCATGCCGATCGCCTTGGTGAAATCCGCATTGCCGTCGGCGAGGAAGATGGCCTCGTCGCGCTGGTCGGTTTCGCGCTTCCAGGCGTTCATGACGAAGGCGTCGTTGACGGAGACGATGGCGATGGTGTCGACGCCCTTGTCCTTCATGGCGTAGGCATTGAGGAAGATGCTCGGCAGATGCATCTTGTGGCAGGTGCCGGTATAGGCGCCGGGCACCGCGAACAGCGCGACCTTCTTGCCCTTGAAGATATCGTCGGTGGTCTTCACCTGCGGACCTTCCGCCGTCATCACACGGAATTTCGCCTCGGGCAGCTTGTCGCCAACTTGGATGGTCATCGTCAGTCTCCCTGAATATCGGTCCCGCCTTTTAGACCGTGGCGCGGGCCTGCACAATATTTGCGGGCGGCGGAAGCGGCGAGGCCCCGGTCGTTCACCGTGATGTCATCAGCCTGCAAAACCGCCGCCGTCGAGGAAGGCCTGCTCTTCCACAGTCGTGTCACGGCCGAGAAGGCGATTGCGGTGGGGGAAGCGGCCGAAACGCTGGATGATGTCGGCGTGCTCGCGAGCGTATTTCAGGTTCTCGGCATTGTCGGTGTTTTGAAACAGCGCGACGCAATGCAGCTGGTCGCTCAGGTGCTCGGAATGCATGAAGGGCAGATAGAGGAATTCGAGCAGGATGGGATCGACCTTGCGATCTGTGCCCCTTTCGATGGCGCGGCGGGCAACATCGCGCGCCAGCGCATCGCTGGCAAAGGCTTGCGGCGTGCCGCGGAACATGTTGCGGGGGAACTGGTCGAGCGCGATGACCAGCGCGAGCGCGCCCTCGTCACTCGTCTCCCATGATGCGAGCTCACCGGCGGCCGCCTTCTGCCACAGGCCGAGAAAGCGGCGCCTGACCTCTGCGTCGAAAGCGTCGTTGCGCTCATACCAGCGCTCGCGGCCGGCCTCGCGCCAGAAGGCGAGAACGTCGGATGGCGTGATGTCGCCGACCTTCAGCATGAATGAAAGCGGCCTTACGCCGCCTCCGCCTTCTTCTCGTCGCGCAGCTGCCGGCGCAGGATCTTGCCGACATTGGTCTTCGGCAGGTCGGTGCGGAATTCGATGTGCTTGGGCACCTTGTAGCCGGTGAGCTGCTCGTGACAGAACTTGATCACGTCCTCGGCCGTGAGGTTGGGGTCTTTCTTGACCACGAACGCCTTCACCGCTTCGCCCGATTTGGAATCGGGGATGCCGATCACGGCGCATTCGAGCACGCCAGGATGGGTCGCGATGACTTCCTCGATCTCGTTGGGATAGACGTTGAAGCCGGAGACCAGGATCATGTCCTTCTTGCGATCGACGATCTTGGTGTAGCCTTTCTCGTCCATCACGCCGATGTCGCCGGTGCGGAAAAATCCGTCAGCGGTCATCACCTTGGCAGTCTCCTCCGGCTTGTTCCAATAGCCCGACATCACCTGCGGACCCTTGGCGCAGATTTCGCCGGGCTGGCCGAGCGGGACTTCGTTGCCGTCGTCGTCGCGGATCGAGATCCAGGTCGAAGGCACGGGGATGCCGATCGTGCCCGAGAACTCTGTTGCCGTCGCCGGGTTGCAGGTCAGCGTCGGCGAGGTCTCCGACAGGCCGTAGCCTTCGGCGATGAAGCAGCCGGTGATCGCCTTCCACTGCTCGGCGACGGGGCGCTGCACCGCCATGCCGCCGCCGTTGGAGATCTTCAGCTTGGAGAAGTCGAGCTTCTTGAAGTCGGGATGATGCATCAGGCCGTTGTAGAGCGTGTTCACGGCCGGGAAGCTGTTGACCTGGTATTTCGCCAGCTCCTTGACGAAACCGGCGATGTCGCGCGGATTGGGGATCAAGAGATTGCAGCCACCGGCGCGCACCGCGAGCAGGTAGCAGGCCGTCAACGCGAAGATGTGATAAAGCGGCAGCGCACAGACGATCATGAGCTGATCGACATGCGGCGGCGCGGCGAGCGCCGGCTGGAGCCAGGCGTCGTTCTGCAGGACGTTGGCGACGATGTTGCGGTGGAGCAGGGTGGCGCCCTTGGAGACGCCGGTGGTGCCGCCGGTATATTGCAGGAACGCGACGTCGCCCGGCGAGAGTTTTGGCTTGCTGAAGGTCATGCCGCGGCCGGCGGAGAGCGCGTCGTTGAAGGACACTGCGCCCGGCAGCGACCAGGCCGGTACCATTTTCTTGAGGCGGCGGACGACGAGATTGACGATCACGCCCTTGAAGCCGAGCAGGTCGCCCATGCTGGCGACGATGACGTGCTTGACCTGTGTCTTCGCGATCACCTGCTCGACCGTGTGGGCGAAATTCTCCAGCACGATGATGGCCTCGGCGCCGGAATCCCTGAGCTGATGCTCGAGCTCGCGCGGAGTATAAAGCGGATTGACGTTGACCACCGCGAAACCGGCGCGCAGCACGGCGGCGGTCGCGACCGGATATTGCAGTACGTTCGGCATCATGAGGGCGACCCGCGCGCCGCGCTGCAGCCCGCGGCCCTGCAAATAGGCGGCGAGCGCGACCGACATCTGGTCGAGGTCGCGATAGCTGATCGACTTGTCCATGCAAATGAACGCCTTGCGGTCGGCGAACCTGGTGAAGCTCTCCTCCAGCAGGTCGACCAGCGATGCGTATTGCGTCGGCTCGATATCGGCGGGCACGCCGGGCGGATATTGCTTGAGCCAGATGCGCTCCATGGAAACTCCCCTCATCTAACTGAGCCCGTTGTGTCTCGGGCTTGCCTCGTTGCCGTCAGTATCGAGCCTGCCGGAACGGGTGGCAAGCCGTCGAGGCTTAGGGCAAAGGTCGGGGAGTAGCTACCGGAATCCTCACTGAGCGCGCTGCCGCAGGTGCGAAGTGCGGGCGCGGTCCAGCCGCGAGTGGCCGTTAACTGTTGTTGGCCGGCTTGGCGGCGGCAGGCTTGGTCGCGGCCTTGGGCTTGGCGGGCTTGGGAGCCTGATCGCCGCTTGCCGCCGGTTTCTCGGCGGGTTTCGCCGCCGCATCGTGCTTCGCTGCGGCATGCTTGGTCCCGGCCGGCTTGGCTGCGGCCTTCGCGTCGCTCTTGGTATCGCTCTTGGCCTCAGGCTTGGCAGCCGGCTTCGCCGCCGCTGTCTTGGATTCCTTGCTTGCGTCCTTATTCCCGTCCTTCGGCTTGGCGGCGGCGTCAGGCTTCTTGGCGACGCGCGACTTCTTGCCACGCGGCTTCGCCACCGTCTGTTGGTCGGCATCGGCCGCGACCGCGGCGATTAGCGCCGTGCCGGTGCGGGTCGGGCCGGTATAGACCAGCACGGGCTCCGTGGCCGCCGGAGCAGAGGCCATCAACTCGGAGGCCTTCATCAGGGGCGGCTGAAGGCCGGCCGTGAAGAAAGTGACCTGGGCTTCGCCGCCGGTGGCCGAGGCCGATCCGGTCGCCCCGCCATTGGCCGCGATCAACGCATCGTCGTCGTCGCTGGCCGGCCGCTTGCGGTTGGGTCCGCACATCTCGTCGCGCAGGTTCGGCGGCGAGGCGTCAACCGGCACGAGATTGTCGACGGTGCCGAGCGAGGGTCGTAGCCAGGTGAGATTGTCTTGAGCGAAGCCGCGCTCGAGCAACTGCGCCGCCTTCACCGCGCGCGCGGTGCCGGAATTGGCGCCCAGCACCACCGCGATCAGCCGGCGGCCGTTGCGCGTGGCCGATGCCACGAGATTGTAGCCGGAGGCGCAGATGAACCCGGTCTTGAAACCGTCGGCGCCGGGATAGCGGCCGATCAGCTTGTTGAAATTGCCGGTGATGCGCTTGCCGAAGCGGATCGCCGGGATGTGCACGAAGTACTCGTATTCCGGCAGGTCGCGCAGGAACGCGCGCGCCAGGATTCCGAGATCGCGCGCGGACGTGATCTGGCCGTCGGCGGGCAGGCCGTTCGGATTGACGTAGCTCGTCTGCGTCATGCCGAGCTTCTTCGCGGTGTCGTTCATCATCGCGGAGAAGCCGTCGATCGATCCGCCGACGCCTTCGGCAAGCACCACGGCCATGTCATTCGCCGACTTGACCATCATCATCTTCAGGGCGTTGTCGACCGTGAGCTGCGTTCCCGGGCGGAAACCCATCTTCGATGGCGACTGCGAGGCTGCCGTCGGCGACACCGTGAGCAGCGTGTCGAGCGTGAGCCTGCCGTCCTTGACCGCCTTCAGCGTCACATAGGCGGTCATGATCTTGGTAACGGACGCAGGGTACCATGGAATGGTCGCATTATCGGCCTGCAACACCTTGCCGCTGTCGGCCTCGATCAGCAGCAGCGCTTCGGCGCTCGCCGCGCGCGGAGCGAGCAATGCGGCGCATGCGAGGCTCGCAGCGAACAGGTTGAACAGCGACTTGCGAAGCAGCGGGCGAAGGGCGTGCACTATCCGATTCCGGTCCTTGGAGACCCCCCGGTTCCGGGCGGTTCTCGTGATCTGATGTTCGGTTTTGAAATCCAGCGCCGCCGCTTGCGGCGTCGCAAACCTATACCGGCTGATGCCTCGAGAATAGGGGGACCGGTGCGGTATTCCGCAATGAAATAGGCCGAATTTCGACGGTCCTATGGGGACTTGCTACGGGGATTTGACCGTGATCGCGGCAGTCTCTGCCGCCGTCACGCTGGCTCGTGCGTTTTCCTGAACCATGAACTGGGCCCTGGCGAGCTCGGCGAAATGGCCCCCTTTGGCCACGAGTTCATCGAAAGTTCCGCTTTCGATCACCCGGCCGGTCTCGAACACCAGGATCCGCGTGGCGTTGCGGATGGTGGATAGGCGGTGGGCGATCACGAAGGTGGTCCTGCCCTTCATCACTTCGTCGAGAGCGGTATTCACCTTGGCCTCGGTGACGGCGTCGAGCGCGCTGGTCGCCTCGTCCAGGATCAGGATCGGCGGATCTTTCAGCAGCGCGCGGGCGATCGACAGCCGCTGCCGCTCGCCGCCAGAGAGCATGCGGCCGCGTTCGCCGGCATTGGTCTCGAAGCCGCCGCTGCGCTCGATGAAGTCGAGCGCCTGCGCGCGCTCGGCCGCCTTGCGCATCTCGTCTTCGGTCGCATCCGGCTTGCCGACCAGCAGATTCTCCGCAATCGAGCGATTGAACAGCAGCGCCTCCTGGAACACCACGCCGATGTTCCGCCGCAGCGATGTTAGCGTGATCCCGCGCACGTCCATGCCGTCGATCCGGATGAAGCCGGATTGCGGGTCGAAGGCACGGTGCAAGAGGGCGATCGCGGTCGACTTGCCGGCGCCGGTCGGACCGACCAGCGCGATGGTCTGGCCGGGCAGCGCCGTGAACGAGAGGTCCTCGACCGCCGGGCGCTTGCCGTCATAGGAGAAGGTGACGTCGTTGAACTCGACAAGGCCGGAGAGCCTGCCGGCATCGATCGCGTCGGGGCGGTCGTGCACGGCGGGTACGGCATCGAGCACATTGAAGAATTCGCGCAGTCGCGGCGCCTCCATGAACACGTTGTTGATGAAGCTCACGACCTGTTCGAGCCTCTGGATCAGCATCGTCGCGAAACTCACGAACATCACGATCTCGCCGACGGATGTCAGCCCCCGGTCGTGCAGCGCGATACCTATGGTGAAGATCGTGAGCACCGTGATGGTGGTCGAGGCGCGCGTGATGACGGTGACGAGCGCCCACCATGACAGCACCGGCATCTGCGCGGCCAGCAACTCGTCGGCGACGGAGCGCAGCCCTTTGACCTCGGATTCGACGCGGACAAAGCTCTGCACCAGCGCGACGTTGCCGAGCGCATCGGAGGCGCGCGCAGACAGCTCGCTGTAGTGCTCCTCGACCTCCATCTGCATGCCGAAGGTCTTGCGCACCACGAAGGTCGTCAGCGCGGTGAAGACAATGCAGAGCACGAACAGCAGGATCGCGAGCCGCCAGTTCAGGTAGAGCGACAGCGGCAGCAGCACCACGACCGAGAGGATCGCGGCAAAATGCTCGCGGAAGAAGCCGAGCCATAGCCGCCACAGCGCGTCGGTGCCGTTGAGCATCACCTTCATCAGCCGGCCCGAATGGGTGCCGGAGTGGAAGGTCAGCGGCAGTTGCAGGATGTGCTCGAAATAGTCGGTCAGCACCGCCTGGCGCTGGCGGTGCGAGAGCCGATCGGCCTGCAAGGCCACGAGCGCGCTGCATGCAATGGTGAACAGCCCGAACACGACCCAGGCGGCCAGGAACGGCCAGGCCGAGTTCGAGCCGGCCACCGACTTGCCCGAGAGCACGTCGATGATCCGGCCGAACAGCACGGGCTCGGCGAATTGCGAGCCCGCCAGCAGCAGATTGGCAATCGCGAGCAGCCAGCCCAGCCGCGCTTCCTTGCCGAGCAACTCAAGAACGCGGGTGTAGAGACGGAGGATGGACATGCGGGCGAGGAACTCGGCGACGACGGACTTCGTATTCTAAGCAGGGATGCCGGCGAGATACAGCGGAAGCTTTCAGTTTTGCTCAGTTGATCACCCGTCCGGCCAGCGGCGGCAGGAATTGGTCGTCGAAGATCTCGGCCGCCGCCGGTCGATTGCGGAATTTGAAGTCCTGCGCGACCTGGCCGATCGAGCGCTCGAGGCGCGCCGGGTCGACGCCGCCGAGGCCGTTGCGCCTGACCTCGTCGGTCAGGATGTTGTCAGCGAGTGCGGTGCGCAGGCGCTCCAGCTCCAGGTTGCGGTCGCCGTCGTCGATGCGGCTGGCGGCCTCCTCCGCCGCGCGCCCCGGCTCCATGACGGTTGCGTTAACGCCCGCGATCAAGGCGCGGACGAAGCCCTTCACGGCATCCGGCTTTGCTGCGGCGAAGGCGGGATTGACCACCACGGCAAAGCCGTAGGCTTCGCAGCCGTAATCCGCATAGCGCAGCACGACGAGATCGGCTGCGGGCACGCCGCGGTCGCGCAGGTTCACCGCCGACAGGTAACTGAAGCCGGCGACCGCATCGACCTGGCCCGCGGAGAGGATCGGCTCGCGCACCGCCGCGCTGATCTTGTGGAATTTGACCCGCGATGCATTGATGCCGTTCTGCTGCGCCAGTGCCGGCCACAGCCGCATCGACAGGTCGCTGTCGGCGACGCCGACGGTCTTGCCGTCGAGATCGGACAGGAGGTGGATGCCGCGGCTCTTGCGCGCGACGATCGCATAGGGCGCGCGGTTGAACAGCACGAACACGGCCTTGATCGGCGCCGCATGGTCCTTGTCGCGAAAGCGGATCAGCTCGTTGATGTCGACGAGCGCGAGCTCGCTGTCGCCCTTGGCGAGGCGCGCGAGGGCTTCCGACGATCCGGCTGCGGTGTTGAAGGACACGCTGAGATGCTCGACGCCGAACCTGCCGTCCTTTGCGGCCAGGAAGAACGGCGCCATGCTCGCGTCCAATGGGCGATCGAAGGTGAAGTGAATTGCAACGGATGGGACGGCGGTCTCGGCCACGCTCACATCGCGTGCAATTAGTGTCGCAAGCGAAATCGAGAGAGCCAGCAGGCAACGAAGAGCGATCGTCTTGAATTCCGACATCAATTGCGCCGGTCCGGCATTGTTATGGTTTCGTGACGCTCGCAGCGCCGGCTGGCGATCAGTCTTTCCGCGCCAACATGAACGGCGGATGAGCGGCGATTGCGGCATCGTTACGCAACCCCGTTCAGCTTGTGTTGGGGTTGGGGAACCCAACTTAGGTTATGCGGGTTTGAGAGGCATGAGCCTGTCCGCAGGCGTCCATTCCAGGTCCCAAAGGAGGGCCCAAGATATGTTTGAGCGATTCTCCACGTTTGCGGGCCGAAAGGCCGTTCTTGCCACCGCGACGGCGCTGGCGCTGACCGCGATTGCTCCGACCGCTTCATACGCCGGCGGCCGCCACTGGCATGGCGGCGGAGGCGGCGTGGCCGCAGCTGCAGCTTTGGCCGCCATCGGCACAGGTCTCGCCATTGCCGCCACCCGTGATGCCTATGCCTATGACTACGATCCGGGTTATGGCTATTACGGCGGGCCAGTCTATTACAGCCGCCCTGCTTACGGTCCCTATTATGGTCCGGGCCCCAACTACCAATATCAGCGCTATGGCGGAACGGCTCCGTCCGAGTTCTGCGGCCAAGGCTATTACACCAGCTGCTACTAGCCGCCGGCCCTATGCGTAACGCCGACAGGCCGTCGCGCTTGCTGCGCCGGCCTGTCGTTGCTTTTATTGCCGGGCGTTAACGCGCTCGCCATTGCTTTAGAGTAGTTTGAGTACCATGAGTGATTCGCTTGAGCGGCTATATCTGGCTGTGCTCGCGGCCAGAGATCTTGATCCGGCAACATCGCGCACGGCCCGGCTGTTTCAGCGCGGCCCTTCCAAAATGGCGAAGAAACTGGCCGAAGAGGCCATCGAGGTCGTGATCGATGCGGTCAATGGCGATAGCGAGGCCGTGATCCGGGAGAGCGCCGATCTGCTCTACAATCTTACCGTGCTGTGGGCGTCGGCGGGGGTGCGTCCCGAGGACGTCTGGCGGGAGATGACGCGGCGTGAAGACATGCTCGGCATCGCCGAGAAGCTGCCGAAATCACCGGTGAAATTGCCCAAAGTTGCGTCACCGCGCATTGCCTCAAGGCGGCCAATTGTCGCGATCGAGGGCCGTGCCGCGCGAAAGCGCCACTAAAGCGCGACGAAAACGTCACAAAACTCGCGATGGACAAATCCGTCCCATGGTGCTTCATCGCGGCGCCATGCTGAAACGTATCTACGACTGGTGCATCGACGCCGCCCACAAGCCCTACGCGCTCTGGATCATGGGAGCCGTGTCCTTCGCCGAAAGCTCGTTCTTTCCGGTCCCCCCGGATGTGATGCTGATCCCGATGTCGCTGGCGCGCCCGCAGCGCGCCTGGGTCTATGCGGCGATCTGCACCGCGACCTCGGTGCTCGGCGGCATCGTCGGCTACGCCATCGGCGCGCTGCTGTTCGACTCGGTCGGCCAATGGTTGATCCAGGTCTATGGCCTCGGCGGCAAGGTCGATGCTTTCCGCGCCTCCTATGCGGAATGGGGTGCGATCATCATCCTGCTCAAGGGGCTGACGCCGATCCCCTACAAGCTCGTCACCATCACCTCGGGCTTTGCCGGCTACAACATCGTCCTGTTCATCTTGTGCTCGATCGTCGCGCGCGGCGGACGCTTCTTCGTCGTCGCGATCCTGCTCAACCGCTACGGCGACTGGATCCGGGTCAGGATCGAGAAGCATCTCGGATTGTGGGTCGCGATCGGCGCGATCGTGCTGGTGCTCGGCTTCGTCGTCGCTATCAAGTTGATCTAAGGGTGCGGCGGCTTTGCCACCGGGCCGGCTTCGGCTACGGTTGCCGTCATGATGGGTCGATCCGGCAATCCGGTCCTGCGGCTGGGGACGCTGATATTCGTCGTGCCTTGGCTCCTGCTTGGTGCCGCCACGCCGGCGTGGACGCAAGCTGCGCCCGCGCTCGGCCTCCAGGAGCAGGGGACGCAGGCCGCGCCGCCGCCGTCGACGCCCGCTCCTTCGGCGCCGCCGGCGCGCGAGGAAAATCCCGGGCTGATCAACGAAATGGGCAAGCTGTTCGACAAGCTGCCCTCGATCCTGCCGCCGATCAAAAGCCCGGGCGAGACCATGAACGATTTGTCGCGACTGGCGAAACCGTCCACCATGGTCTCGGGGCGCGTGGCCTGTCCGGCCTCCGCGAACGGCGCGCCCGACTGCAAGCAGGCGGCCGACCAGCTCTGCCAGAGCAAGGGCTATAAGGAAGGCAAGAGCCTGAACGCCGACTCCGCCGAGAAATGCTCGGCCAAGGTCCTGATTCCGGGCCGGCAACGCAAGCCGGACGATTGCCGCACCGATACTTTCGTGACCAGCGCGCTATGCCAGAACTGACGTGATCGACGTTGCGCGCATGCAACAAGGAGCGCCTATGAGCCGTACGGAGCAGGACTTCCTCGGGCAGCGTGACATCGCCGACGACATCTATTACGGCGTCCAGACCATCCGCGGGAAGGAGAACTTCCACATCACCGGCATTCCGATGAACCAGGAGCCTTACTTCGTGAAGGCGCTTGGTTACGTGAAGAAGGCGGCCGTCATGGCCAATCGCGATCTCGGCGCGATCGACGCCAAGGTTGCGGACGCGATCATCCTGGGCTGCGACCGCGTGATTGCCGGCGATATGATGGACCAGTTCGTCACCGACTTCATCCAGGGCGGTGCTGGCACATCGACCAACATGAACGCCAATGAGGTGATCGCCAACCTCGCGCTGGAATCGCTCGGCTTTGCGAAGGGCGATTACCAGCACGTCAGCCCCAACGATCACGTCAATTACGGCCAGTCCACCAACGACACCTATCCGACCGCCTTTCGCCTGGCGCTGATCCTGCGGCTCGAGAGCTACATGACGGCGTTGCGCCAGCTCCAGGAAGCTTTCTTCGCCAAGGGCCGCGAATTCGACCGTGTGCTGAAAATGGGCCGCACGCATCTTCAGGACGCGGTGCCGATGTCGCTGGGGGCCGAATTCCGTGGATGGGGCACCACGATCGGCGAGGAGGTCGATCGCATCTCCGAGGCCCGTGCGCTGCTGCGCGAGATCAATCTCGGCGCCACTGCGATCGGCACCTCCGTCACCGCCGCCGTCGGCTATCCCAAGCTCGCGGTCCGGCACCTGAGCGCGCTGACCGGCGTCGAGTTCGTTCTCGCCGGCGATCTCGTCGAGGCGACCTCCGATACCGGCGCCTATGTGCAGCTCTCGGGCGTCCTCAAGCGCACCGCCAGCAAGCTGACGAAGATCTGCAACGACATCCGCCTGCTCGCCTCCGGTCCGCGCGCCGGCTTCAACGAGATCAACCTGCCGCAGCTTCAGCCGGGCTCTTCGATCATGCCTGGCAAGGTCAATCCCGTCATCCCCGAGGTGGTCAACCAGACCAGCTTCCTGGTCATCGGCCTCGACACCACCGTGACGCTGGCCGCAAGCGCCGGCCAGCTCCAGCTCAACGTGATGGAGCCGGTGATCTCGTTTGCGCTGTTCTTCTCGATCCGCACCATGGAGCGCGCCGTCAACAGCCTGCGCGAAAATTGCGTCGTCGGCATCACCGCCAACGAGGAGCACACCCGCAACATGGTGCTGAACTCGCTCGGTATCGTCACGGTGCTGAAGCCGCTGCTCGGCTACAAGCAATGCGCCGAGATCGCACGCGAGGGCTACAAGAGCGGCAAGTCGCTGCACCAGATCGTGGTAATCGAGCGCAGGCTGCTGACGCAGGAGAAATGGGACGAGATGTTCTCGTTCGAGCGGCTGATCAATCCGGATTTGATTTCGTAGCTGTCGGCCATCCGCAGCTCTCGCCTGCATTTTGAGGAGCCCTTGCGACGAAGCAATCCAGCGTCCCTCGGCGCAGACAGTCCGGATTGCTCCGCGGCGCTCGCAGTGACTTATGAAGCGCGAATTCCGCGCCTTGGAATTGCGGTATACGCATTCGCCACGGCGCCAAAACACAATACTTGACAGTGGAAAGATTGCCTTGTTGGTATAATCCCAACCGTGTGACCGCCAAGAGAGGACCGTTCCGCAATGTCCATGCCTGCCTTGTTTAAGGGGCGCCTGTCGATCCCGGTGATCGGTTCGCCGCTGTTCATCATCTCGGTGCCTGATCTCGTGATCGCGCAGTGCAAGGCGGGTGTGGTCGGCTCGTTTCCGGCGCTGAACGCGCGGCCGCCGGAATTGCTCGACGAATGGCTGGCGCGGATCACCGAGGAACTCGCGGCCTATGACCGCGCGCACCCCGACAAGCCGTCGGCGCCGTTCGCAGTCAACCAGATCGTGCACAAATCGAACAACCGGCTCGATCACGACATGCAGCTCTGCGCCAAGTACAAGGTGCCGATGATCATCTCCTCGCTCGGGGCGCGCGAGGAGCTGAACCAGGCCGTGCACGGCTGGGGCGGCATCGTCTTCCACGACGTGATCAACCAGAAATTCGCGCACAAGGCGATCGAGAAGGGCGCCGACGGCCTCATCCTGGTTGCGGCCGGCGCCGGCGGCCATGCCGGCACCATCTCGCCGCTCGCCTTCGTCGCCGAGACGCGAAAGTGGTTCGACGGGCCGATCGCGCTGTCGGGCGCGATCGGCAACGGCAAGGCGATCCGCGCCGCGCGCATCCTCGGTGCAGATTTCGCCTATATCGGCTCGGCCTTTATTGCGACCAAGGAAGCCAACGCCGTCGACAAGTACAAGGAGATGATCGCCGGCTCGAGCGCCGACGACATCGTCTATTCCAACCTCTTCACCGGGGTGCACGGCAATTATCTGAAACCCTCGATCCTCGCCGCCGGGATGGATCCGGACGACCTGCCGACCTCCGATCCCTCCAAGATGAACTTCGGCACCGACGCCTCCGGCGAACGCGCCAAGCCGAAGGCCTGGAAGGAGATCTGGGGCTCGGGCCAGGGCATCGGCAGCGTCGAGGGCATCGTGCCCGCCGCCGAAATGATCGCGCGCTTCAAGAAGGAATACGACGAAGCGATCGATCCGCCGTTGTAATCGCGCCGAGCTCGAGTGCAGCATGCCTCCCATCTACCGCGTCGACGGCAACAGCGTCGTCACCAGCCCGGACGCCGCCGGACCCTGGGACCGTCGCATGCAGCACGGCTCGGCGCCGGCATCGCTGGTGACGTGGGCGGCCGAGCGCATTCCGACCCCTGTTCCGATGGACATCGCGCGCGTCACGATCGATCTGATGCGTCCGGTGCCGGTCGCGCCGCTCACGATTGCGACCGAGGTTTTGCGCGAGGGCCGCAAGATCCAGCTCTGCGAGATAAAGCTGCTCGCCGACGGCGTGCAGGTAGTCGGCGCCACCGTGCTCAAGATCAGGCGGCAGAGCCTGAACCTGCCCGATGACGTCAAGGAGCTGTCGGTCACGTTGCCATCGCCGGAGGACTCCCTGGTCGAGGACGGTCATGCCGCCACCAGCCCGTTCGTGCGAGCGGTCTCCATGCGTGCCGCGCGCGGCCGGTTCGGCCAGGCCGGCGCCGGCGCGATCTGGTTTCGCGTCGATCATCCCCTGATCGCGGGCGAGGCGATCTCGCAGGCGATGCGCGCCGTGGTCGCCGCCGACTTCTCCAACGGCACCGCCTCGACGCTCGACTTCCGCGCCTGGACCTACATCAACGCCGATCTTACCGTGAGCTTGTCGCGGCAGCCGGTGGGCGAGTGGATTCTGCTCGATGGCGACTCCTGGATCGGCCCAGAAGGCGCGGGGCTGGCAATGTCGCGCTTGGCTGACCGGCAGGGCTATTTCGGCCGGGCGGTGCAGAGCCTGGTGATCGACAAGCGGTGAGGGGCAAGCCCGCGCCTCAGCTTCGCTGTCATGCTCCGCGAAGGCATGGACGCTGCGTCGCATCTCGCGACATTCGCTCACCCCACCATCCGGTCGCGCCCGCTCCAGAAGCCGGCGCGCAGCACCTTCTTGTCGACCTTGCCGACGCCGGTCATCGGCAGCTGCTTGACGAACTGGATCTGCTTGGGCGCGTGCGCCGAGCCCTTGCGCGTCTTCACCAGGTTGATCAACTCGTCCGGATCGGGCCTTGCGCCCTCGCGCGGCACGACGATGGCGGTGACGGCCTCGCCCCATTTCTCGTCGGGAATGCCGACGACAGCGACCATGGCGACGTCGGCATGCTGCGACAGCACGTCTTCGACTTCGCGCGGGAAGATGTTGAAGCCGCCGGAGACGATCATGTCCTTCTTGCGGTCGAGGATGAACATGTAGCCACGCTCATCCATGCGCGCGATGTCGCCGGTGTGGACCCAGCCGTTCTTCAGCGTCTCGGCGGTGATGTCCGGCCGCTTCCAGTACTCGGCCATCACGTGCGGCGCGCGCACGCAGATCTCGCCCGGCTCGCCCGTCTTCACCTCCTGGTCGTTGTCGTCGAGGATCTTGACCTCGCAGGCCGCGATCGGGAAGCCGCAGGACAGGAACAGCTCCGGTGTCTTGGGGTCGTGATCCGCCTTGCGCAGCACCGAGACGGGATAGCATTCGGTCTGCCCGTAAAGCTGCGAGAACACCGGCCCGATGCGCTCGATGCCCTCGACCAGCCGGCTCGGCGACATCGCGGAGGCGCCATAAAGCACCAGCTCGAGCGAAGACAGATCGGTCCTGCCGAGCGCGGGATAATCAAGCAGCACATAGATCATGGTCGGCACGAGCAGCGTGAAGTTGATGCGCTCGCGCGCAATCGTCGCCAGCACGGCCTCGGGATCGAAACTCTTGAGCATGTGCACGGTGCCACCGCGCATCAAGGTCGGCAGCACCTTCGTGCCCGCGACATGGCTGATCGGCGCGACCGTGAGATAGCGCGCGGTGTCGGGGATCTCGAAGTCGGCGAGGATCGCGCCGGCAGCTCCGGCGTTCTCGCGGTGATAGCGCAGCGCGCCCTTGGATTTACCGGTCGTGCCGCCAGTGTAGTTCAGCGTGGCGAGATCGTCAGGCCCGGCGAGGCACCGCGCGCTGGCGTGGCCCTCGATCTCGATCGCCTGCAAGAGGTCGACGCCGTAGTCCGCGGATCCCATGGTGAAGACCGCCTTGAGCCGGCCGGCCTTCGCGGCGAGTTCGCCGCCGCGGTTGCGGAAGGCGGCCGCATCGACCACCAGCATCTCGGCCTCGGAATCCTCCAGCTGAAACAGCTGGTCGTCCAGCGATCCCAGAGGATGCAGCCAGGTGATGCAGAGCCGCGCCAATTGCGCAGCAACGCCCGCGCACCAGCTGTCGGCGCGGTTGGCGGTGAGGAAGGCGACGCGCGCGCCGGGCTGCAATCCAAGCCGCATGAACACAGCCTGCATGCGTCCGATCAGGTCGATGGTGCCCTGATAGCTCAGCGATCCCTCAGGCCAGGCGAAAGCGGTGCGGTCGGGATAGCGCGACAGTGCCCGTAGCGTCTGCGCACAAGCCGGGGACGATGCGTGGAGCGGATCGGACATATGTTTCCTGTTTCCTCGTTGCTTTGTCATCGGCTTCTGGCGTGCCAATGTTGCTGATGAGGCTAGCACAGCGAATGCGGGATGGAACGACGAAGCCCGCAGGGAGGCATGCATGCCGTCGGATCGACTGCAACGTTTCCGCGATCGTCTCGCTCTGCCGCTGATCGCGGCGCCGATGTTCCTGGTGTCGGGGGTCGAGCTGATGGTCGCGGCCTGCCGCAACGGGGTGATCGGCAGCTTTCCGAGCGCGAATTGCCGTAGCGCGGAACAGCTCGACGAATGGCTCACGGCGATCGAAGCCAGGTTGCGGCAGCACGAAGAGCAAACCGGGCGCAAGGCGGCGCCGCTTTGCCCGAATCTGATCGTGCACCGTTCCAACGCGCGGCTGGAGCAGGATCTCGCCGTACTGCTGCGGCACAGGCCGGAGATCGTTATCACCTCGGTCGGCTCCCCCGCACAGGTCGCAAAGCCGCTGCATGATGCCGGCGCATTGGTGTTGGCGGATGTCGCCTCGATCCGCCACGCCGAGCGTGCAGCGGAAGCCGGTGTGGACGGGCTGGTGCTGCTCACGGCAGGCGCCGGCGGGCAGACCGGCTGGCTCAACCCGTTCGCCTTTGTCCGCGCGGTGCGCGCATTCTACGACGGCATCATTGTGCTTGCGGGCGGCATCAGCGACGGCCGCGCGCTGCATGCCGCCGAAGTGCTCGGCTGCGATCTCGCCTACATGGGCACGAAGTTCATCGCGACGCGCGAGAGCATGGCCGATGACCGCCACAAGCGGATGCTGGTCGAGAGCAGCGCCGACGACGTCCTGCTCACCACCGCCTTCACGGGACTGCAGACCAGCATGCTGAGGCCGTCGATCGTGGCCGCAGGTCTCGATCCCGACGACCTGTCGGCGCACGGGGCGATCGACATCGCCAAGGACATCGACGTCGCCGCCCGCGAGAACCGGCCAAAACGCTGGCGCGACATCTGGAGTGCTGGGCATTCGACGTCGGGCGTGACCGACGTGGTGACCGTGGGCGATCTCGTTGCGCAGACGCGCGCGGAATATCGCGAGGCCGGCGGGCTGTAGTCCCCGTACAAATCCGGAGTCCTAGAGAGGCGCCGTCTCCCGATCACGGTTAATCCCGCGCTCTTCCGTCCCGCTCACTTAACGGCAGATTAACCATCGCCCGCCAACAATCCCGTCACGGCCGCCAATCAGGACCGAGAGGGACAGGCGATGGACTTCAACTATCTCGACGGCAAGACAGCCGCGACGCTGGACGAAATCCGCGTTCGCGTGGCCCACGCGCTCGCCCGCCACCCGCTGTGCCGCAACGTCCGCTTCGACATCGTCAGCGTCCCCCGCACCCGCCGGGGCGGCAACTGGACCGTGACGCTGCAATCGGTTGAGCCGCGCGCGGTCTGGGAGGCCTCCGAGATCGTGGCCGACATCCAGGACGCCTACGATCTGGCCCGAGCTGCCTGATTCTCTTGAGTTTTCCGGGCGA
The DNA here is from genome assembly GCF_023073795.1 of Bradyrhizobium sp. 159. Classification (NCBI taxonomy): domain Bacteria; kingdom Pseudomonadati; phylum Pseudomonadota; class Alphaproteobacteria; order Hyphomicrobiales; family Nitrobacteraceae; genus Bradyrhizobium; species Bradyrhizobium sp. 159. The sequence continues at coordinate 30,770 of NZ_JADPKE010000083.1, forward strand.
TGTCGCTGTAGTCCGCGCGATTGCCGCCGCAATGGCACGGTTGAGCCTTAATTATCGCCCAGTTTCCGGGCACTGATCACGTGGACTTGAAGCCGGGCGCGGAGGGACGTTTGTCCAAAGCCATCACCATCGTCGTGCTGACCTGTTTCCTGGTCCTCGGGGCTGCCACCACCGCCATTCTCGGGCGCGACAGCGTGCCTAGCGTCAGCGCCGAGATGATCTCGCAGACGCCTCCGGCCAAGCCGCTCGCGGCCAACCGCGCCGCCAAGGCGGACCGTCTGGTTCCGACGCTGGCACTGGCCTCGGCCGCGATCGAGCCGGTGCAGGTCGCCGCCGACAAGCTCGCCCAGGCTCCGGTGCTGACCGAGCCGCTGCGCCAGGCCTTTGCCGCAGCCACGCCTTCCGATTTCCCGATGCCGAAGGCAAGCGCGCACCAAGCGCCCGCCGCAGCGGAGATTCCCGCCGTCGAAGTCCCGGCCAAGCCGAAAGTCGTGGCCAAGCCGCAGCCGCAGAAATCCTATTCGCTGCTGTCCGACGCACAGATCGCGGGCATCAGGGATCGCCTGAAATTGTCCTCGTCGCAGGAATATTACTGGCCCTCGGTCGAGACGGCGCTCCGCAACGTCGTCCGCAAGATCTCGGCGAACAAGCTCTCCAATCCGAACGCGCCGGGCGTGCCGATCGATCCGAATTGCGACGAGGTCCAGCAGTTGAAGTCGGCCGCGATGCCGCTGCTGTTCCAGCTCCGTGACGACCAGAAAGAGGAAGTGCGCAAGCTCGCCCGCATCATCGGGCTGGAGAAGGTCGCGCAGCAGATCTAACCTCAGTTCCTTTGGGAACTGCTTCCGGATCAGGAACATCTGGCAATCAACGTGCGTTGCTCGCCCCAAAGAGGGAGTGGATCAATGCGCGCCTCGACAGCCTATTTCGTCGGTGCCGGAACCATAGTCGCGGCCATCGCCATTGGCCTTGGCGGCGGCATTGTCGCCGGCAACATCATGAATCCGGTCGCGCCCAAGCAGGGGCCCGATACCAGCAAGATGGCGCAACGCGCCGAAGCCGGCAGCGCGCCGGCAGCAACCAACGCACCGTCCGAGCGCGTCAATTATCTCACCGGTTCGCAAGCTTTCGGCGCGATCATTGCCGCACCGGCCGAAGCAAAGCCCGAACCCGCCAAGCCCGACACGCCAACCACTCAGGCGAACGCTGCACCGCCGGCACCGCGACCCTCGCAAGCGGCCGCGGTCGAGCCGCCCAAGGAACAGTCCAAGCCGGCACCAGCCGCGCCCAGGCCTGCGGAGCAGCAGGCGTCGACAGAGCCGGCCGCCGCGCCGGACAATGCCTATGCCAAGGCGCGGGATTCCGACGTGAAGCGCGCCGCCTCCGAACGGCGCCGGGCGGAGCGGCGTGAACGCTGGGCCGAGCGCCGCCACTATTACGAGTCCCGCGAGCCGCGCGGCCTGCGCGACCGCACCGATTGGGACGACGTCGCGCGCAATATCCGCGAAGATTCCGATGCGCGCGACTATGCCGGCCGTTCGCGCAGCGGCTTCCCGCAGATCAGGCTGTTCGGGCCTGATGACGACTAAAACATGATCCGCAAAACCGGGTCCGGGTTCGCTCTGCTGGGGCGCTCCCGGACTTGAGGGCCGGCTCAGCCTCCGTGAGATTCCACGACCTTGCGGCAGGAGTCGGAGAGCTTGGTCTTGTTCTGGCGCAGGCAGGCATTCATCTGCGGCGGCTTGCCGATATGTTCGGCGCAGAATTTGCTGGCATCGCCGCGGCAGGCCATTTGCTCCTGCGGCGTCGGACCGGATTGCGCAGCGGCGGACACGGCGGTGGCGGCGAGCAGCAGCGCGGCAAGAACCGAAATCTTCATAAAGCACCTCTTTGGGATTGTCGTTGGTCCAGTGGGATCAAGCGGGCCGGACGATGTCGCGACAGCCGGGCGCAGGTCCATGCCATGTTCATGGCACCGGGTGCGCCCTTCCGGCCGCCGCACCCCCATCTTCATGGCATGTATCCACGCGCCCTCTTTTGCCATTCAGGCTGCACGTCGGTTGCGAAACCCGGTGATTGCGCCGGGTCGCCGAACGGGAGCGGGAGAGCAAGATGTCGAAAAGAGCGGGAGCGCTGAGCGCCGGGCTGACGATCATGGCGCTGGCGGGTGCGGCGATGGCGTCGCTGGGCACGAGCCCGGCGCAGGCCGTGGTCTATTGCAAGACGGTCGGCGTGCCCAAGGGCTGCGTGGTGCGGCCGGCTGCGGCAGTGGTGGTTGCGCCGGGAGCTCCGGTTGCGCGGGCTGCAGTCGCGACACCCGGTGTCGGCGCGCCCGGTGTCGGCGTGCGCGCAGGGACGCCGATGAACCGCGGCGGCCCGGTCAATCGCGTTGGCGTGCGCTGATCGTCCATTCGGTTGATTTGATTGCATTGCTTCGGGCCGACAGAGCCATGCGGACGAACACCCCGGTCTTCCGCAGAGGCAATCACCCGGCCCGTCCCTCTCTCCGTGCGCCCCACACGTTCGGGGAGGGGGCCTTTCAGCCCGCAGCCGCGTCGCTGTCGGGAAAGCGCTGCGGCAATTGCAGCCGCACGCACGTGCCTGAGGCGTCCGAGCTCAGATCGAGCACCGCGCCGCAGCGTGCGGCGCGGCTCCGCATGTTGCGCAAGCCCCGCGCGGTCTGGCCGCCGCTCGCACAATTGTCGGCGCGCGCAAAACCCTTGCCGTCGTCCGTCACGCTGATCACGCCATACGGCCCGTGATCGTCGTCGAGCGTCTCGATGCTGACCGCGATGTGGCGCGCCTCTGCGTGCTTGACGGCGTTGGTCACGGCTTCGTCGAGGATGCGCACGATCTGGATGACGTGCCATGGCCGCAGTTCGGGATGCAGCGGCAGCCCCTGCGGCGTTGGCACGCGCCAGTCGAGCGCGATATCGTGCGGGCGCAATTGCGCCGTCGCGCGCTCGCGCCAGGAGCCGAGCGCGAGCATCAGGTCGCCGCCGATGTCGTCCATGGAATCGATGACGAGACGCAGATCTTTCAGTGCTGCGCGAGCGGCCTCCGTGATGGTCGCGCCCTCGTGGCCGCGCTCGGAGAGCGCGACGATGCTGACGAGCTGGCCGCCGAGGCCGTCATGCAGGTCCCGCATCAGCCGCGTGCGCTCGTTGGCGAGCGCTGCGGCGCGGGCGCGCGCCTCCTCGCGGGCATAGCTCGCCTTCAGCCGCTCCTCTGCCTCGCCCACCCGTGCGACGAGCTGGCCGGCAAAGCTGTCGACTTGGTTCAGCGCGCGGGCGAAGCGCCAGGTCAGCCCGGCGCCGATCGCGACCAGCATCGCCGAATAGGACAGGCGCGAGACGAAGATGCGATCGTTGCTCACGATCTCGAGCACCGTGAGCATGTCTTGGACCCAGCAGACCAGCACGATGGTCACGGCGCAGCCAATCGTGAAGCTTGCCGCGTCCTGGCGCCGGACCACTGCGGCTGCGGCCACGCAGGCCATCAGGAACAGGCAAAGCCCGACCGTGGGAATGCCGAGCACCAGAAAGAGTATGCGCGGCAGCGGCGGGCCCCCGATCAGCCCGACCACGAACACGATGACGCCCGGCACGAACAGCAGTGTGCCGTAACGCGGCCAGCGCCAGCCGAAGAACAGCACGCCGAACACGACGATCAGCGCGCTCTCGATCGGTGCGGATGCCAACAGCACGGCGGCGAGCCGCGACGTCGTGGCCGGCGGCACCGGCGGGGGCACGAATGCCTGCACCACGCCGAGCACCATCGCCACCGCCAGCACGCCGTAAACCGGCTCGTGGCGCCGCATCAACCACATGATCGCAAGGATGACCGCGAGAATCGATTGCCAGGCGGAGAACACGACCGGCAGCGTGACGAACAGCAGCGCGCGCGTCTCGTAGGCAGGACGCAAGGCGGCATCCGGTCCGAGATAGACGCTGTCGAGAAAGCCCTTCAGCGGCCCCCATACGAACAGCCGTACCGTGATATCGTTGGCGCCGTCGCGCAGCAGCGAGGACGGAATCGCCGCGATCTGCGGCGTGTTGCGGTCCGGCCGGTTGGCATTGGCGTCACGCCGGGAATCCAGCACCACGACGCCGTTGACGGCGACCTCCACCGCGTTGCTGAACCGCGGCAGATACACCGACCACCCTGATCCCACATCGCTCCGCCGGAATGTGAAGGCCGCGGTGTAGAGCGGCGGGTCGGCCAGCGAATAGCGCGATGCGGTGAAATGCGGCAGCGTCACCGCGTGCATCGTGCCATTCTCGCGCGCCGAAAAGTCGCTCACGGCGAAGTCTTCGGGATCGCCGGGTTGCAGCAGCCGGAGCCCAAGGATGGTGACGATGACGATCAGGGCCTGGAGCAGCAGATAGGGCACGAGGCGCGACGCAATCAGCCGGCGCCGCGGGCGCGTGAGTGTCTTCGCCGCAATCTCGCTCACAGCTTGATCAGGCCCTGCTGCACGGCTTCGAACACCGCCTCGCTGCGGGTGTGCACCTCGAGCTTGCGATAGATGTTCTTGATGTGGCCCGGCACGGTCTGCCTGGACAGGCCGAGATGGCTCGCGATCTCGGCGTAGCTGAAGCCTTTGGCAATGCCCCAGAGGATGTCGATCTCGCGCGGGGTCAGCTTGGCCGTGTTGAGCACGGGGCCGGGCGAGGGCTCCGCCGAACTCTGCGTACGCCGGACGATGAAACGGGCGATCGAGGCCGAGATCGGCGAATGGCCGGCGACAAGATCGCGCACGGTGCTGGCGATGTCGGTCGGGAAGGCATCCTTGAGCAGATAGCCGGTGGCGCCGACCGTGATCGCCGAGATCACGCTTTCCTCGTCGCCGAGCGCGGAGATCACCATGATCTCGGTGTCGGGAAAGCGCTGCCGGGTTTCGCGAATCAGCTCGATGCCGTGCCCGTCGGGAAGTCTGAGATCGGTCAGCAGCACGCGAGGCGCCGCCTTCCCGAACGCGGAGCGAGCTTCTCCGAGCGTGCCGGCACTGCGCACCTCGTAGCCGGCCTTGACCAGCGCGTCGTAGAGCCGCCAGCAGGTCGGCGCGTCGTCCTCGACGAGGAGGATGGTGATGGCCTCACCGGTCTCGTCCTGTTCGCTCATGTTCATCGTCCCGCGACCCGCGTGTCCCCCGCGGCGCGAGCCAAGTCTAACCGCGGCACGGACGTCGTGACACCCATAATCATGGGGGCGGCAATAACTCGGTCCCGCGTCAGGCGCAGATAGACGGTTTTGGGATTGGGCCTAAGCCAGAGCGCGTGCTCATCATGGGCGCTGCCCTGACGGCGCGAATGCGTCCGCTCTGCCTCTGACACCAGCCCATTACGGCAGCTCACCAGACGTCCGAGTTGGGCCGATTCTGTTGAAAAAGGCAGCTGTTGCGACGCAGAGATATCAGTGATTCAGTCTGTCTAATTGGCAGGACTGAAGATCATGATGGGGCATCGGCAAGT
>NZ_JADPKE010000063.1:0-1701 GCF_023073795.1 Bradyrhizobium sp. 159
CAACGCCGGCGTTGGCGTCGCCAGCGGTCGCTGTGCCGTTCAGCAGGCTCGCACCAGTGGTCGCAGCGTTGATGACGGTTCCCGTATTCGTGCCCTGAACGCCACCGAGCTTGGTACCGGACGCAGCAGCGGTTACACCGCCGGCCGCACCGCTGTAGAGCACGTTGCTCAGCGCATCCGCGCTGGTGTAGCTGGTCGTGCCACGCAGATCCGAAGCTGTCGCACCGGCGATCGTGGTGGAGACGTTGGACTTGGTGGAATAGCCGACGGTGGTCTGAAGCGCCTGGTTGGCGATCGACTTGGCGCTGTCGATCAGCTTCTGCAGCGAGGTGATGCCGGTGTTGGCAGCCTGCAGCACCTGCACGCCGTTGGCGATGCCGTCGAGCAGATTGTTGATGTCGCTGGCGCGGTTGTCGAGCGACTGTGCCGTGAAGAAGTTGGTGGGATTGTCCAGAGCCGAGTTGACGCTCTTGCCGGTCGACAGACGGCTCTGTGTGGTGGCGAGCAGATCGGCGGTGGACTGGAGAGAGAGCAGGTTCTGACGAACCGACGAGGAGAGGACGATACCGGACATTGAGTGTTACCCTTCTGGTACGCAACGCAACAAACTTCGATTAGGATTAATCGATGCCGGGAGGGTGAACTTTTGGGGCTAACAAAGCATGAAGCGTGTCGCTGCAGTCCTTGTGCGGATTCACCATATGCGCGATCGTATCCGGATCACGCCCTCGTGTATCGTCATGATAAGATGGTGCTTTTTCGTGCAGTGGCGATGTGTTTGCTACTTGTCAACCATAACTCAGAGTGAGCAATTGGCTGCATTCGAATGCCCGTCTACGTCTCACTGCACGACGTCTTCATACAACCGCATAAAGGAAACGGCGGGGCCGAAGCCCCGCCGCCAGATCTTGCCTGCGATGTCGTGCGCGATTAGCGGAGCAGTTGGAGCACGCTCTGCTGCGACTGGTTGGCCAGCGACAGCGCGGAGACCGCGATCGACTGCCGGGTCGACAGCGCCTGGCTGTTCGCCGCTTCAGTATTGGTGTCGGCCAGGGTCAGGTTGGACGAACCGGTCTGCAGCACGTTGATCAGGCTCTTGTTGAAGTCCTGACGCACCTGCACCACCGAAAGGTTCGAACCGAGCGCGGAAGCTTCCGAACGCAGCGTGCTCGACGCGTTGTTCAGGTTGGTCAGCACCTTGTTGGTGGCAGCGTTGTCGATGAAGTCGACGCCGTTTGTCAACGCGGCGAGGCCCAGACCCTTGGAATTGTAGGTCACGCCGGTGATGTTCAGGCTCGACTTGCCGGTCTCGTCGAACACCAGCTTGAGCTGATCGCCGTTGAGCAGGTTGACACCGTTGAACGAGGAGTCCTGCGCGGTCGTGTCGATCTGGTTCAGGATGTTGTTGTACTGATTGACCAGATTGGCACGGGCCGTCTGGGCAACGGTGTCCGCGACCGGGGTGGAAGCCGTCGAGAACGTCAGCGACGAGGTCAGCGTTCCGCCGATCGCACCACCCGCAGTCGTCGAGCCAAGCGTCGAGGACGCGTAGTCGTTGGTGGTCGAGATCGTCAGCAGGCCGTTGGCGTCGATCGTGGCAGACAGGTTGTTGGCCTGAAGCGCGGTGTTGAGTTGATCGAGGGTCTTGACCGTTCCGTTGGTGCCGTCGCCGAAGGTGACGTTGACCGCCGTACCGCCGTT
>NZ_JADPKE010000088.1:0-293353 GCF_023073795.1 Bradyrhizobium sp. 159
CTAACCTGTTTCACGGAACGGTCCTTCCTTTGTGGCGTTCGAACAACGACCACGTTCTAGCACTTTGATGCTGTTGGAGCGGGCCGTTCCACCACATCAGGTTTCGTCCCAATCCTGGCCGGCGGCGTCGACGACGCGGCCGTCGGCTTCGAAGAACTTGTTCGGCACCTGGAAGATCGCCAGGATCAGGGAGCCCTCGGGGCACCAGGCGGCGTGCCGGCTGCCCGCCTCGCGCCAGATGAATTCGCCGGCTTTGCAGACGATCCCCTTGGCCGGCCCCTCCTTGTCGACGAGCGCGCCTTCGATGACGTAGCTCTGCTCGATGCCGACATGCTCATGATCGGGCAGCACCGATCCCGGGGCAAAGCGCATCAAGGCGGTCATCAGGCCGCTGCCGCGGTCGAACAGCAGCGGCTTGGCTTCGCAGCCTGGAAAGCGTGTCTTTTGCCAGTCCATGTCTTGGGGACGAACCAGATGAGAATGCCGATCCGCGGCTGCCTGGTCTTCGGGGCTCACGGCGTCCATCACGATGCTCCCTCTCTCTCGACCGCTCGAAGCTAGCAGGATCGCCCCGCCCGGTCAGCGAGCAGTGCAACAAGTGGAGGCCTTTGCCGGTCGCGCCCGAAAAATCGACAGGCCGACCGGACGACGCCCGCTCATCCCGCTTGATTGCGCCATGATTCCCGGCTCCAATCCTCCCGCCATTCTGGCTTAGGGAGACATCCATGATGAAGCGGATTTTGCTCGCGGCGGTCGTTGCCACCTTTGCAGCGGGTTCGGCCTTCGCCGAGGACACCTGCGAGAGCAAGGCGGTCGGCAAGGACGGCAAGCCGCTGGCCGGCGCCGCCAAGACCTCGTTCCTGAAAAAGTGCAAGGCCGACGCCTGCGCACCCAAGGCCGTCGGCTCCGACGGCAAGCCGCTCGCCGGCGCCGCCAAGAACAGTTTTATGAAGAAGTGCGAGGTCGGTGCGTAACGCGCGCTGCCTCTACTCCCTCGCCCCGCCTGCGGGGAGAGGTGGAGTCAGAGCTTCACCCCCGGTTGAAGCGATAATCAAACGCGCCGTCCAGCGGCTTGATCCATCCCGCCGTCGGCGCCGGAAAATGCACCGGCAGAATTAGCGTGTCGGTGTCCGCAACCGAAGCGAAGAATTTTCGCCGCGACACTGCCGACTGCTTCGGATCCCAATCCGGCTTCGCCGACCATTCCGGCTCACGGCACTGGATCTGGTGATGCATGAGGTCGCCCGCGACCACCGCGCGCTGGCCCTTGGAGACAATGTTCACGCAGCAATGGCAGGGCGAATGCCCAGGCGTCGGCGTCAGCGTCACGGTGTCATCGAGCGCGTAGTCATCATCCACCAGCAGCGCCTGCCCGGCCTCGACGACCGGCAGGCAATTGTCGCGAAACACGGTGCCGGGCGGGTTGCTGCCCTTGGCATGCTCGGCCTCCCAGGCCGCATACTCGCCCTTGTGAAAGACGTATTTCGCGTTTGGAAACGTCGGCACCCAGCGCCCGTCGCGCAAGGTCGTATTCCAGCCGGTGTGGTCGATGTGCAGATGCGTGCAGAAGACGTAGTCGATCTGCTCGAAGCCGATGCCGAGCGCGAACAGCTCGTTGCGCCAGCGCTCCTTGCCCGGAAAATCGAACGGCGGCGGATGGCCCTTGTCCTCGCCGGTGCAGGTGTCGACCAGAATGGTGTAGCGCGGCGTGCGCACCACGAACGTCTGGTAGGTGATCACCATCATGCCGCGCGCGGCGTCGAACACTTCGGACTCCATGGTCGGCAGATGGCGCTTGAACACGCCCTCGTCATAAGCCGGGAAAAAGTCCTGCGGCCGCCGCCACGGCCCTTCCCGCTCGATCACCGCATCGATGGTGATGTCGCCGATCCGGAGTTGCTTCATGGTTGTTTCGGTCCCCTTTTGAGAAAGCGTAACGGACGGACTCGATGCGTTCAACCCGGCTGCGCATAGGTCTCCCATGCCTGGATCGCCGCAAATCAACCCTAAACCCCGCAGATTATGATCACGGAATAGGAATACCTCGTGGGCAGGAAATTGAAATTCGCGACGGCAGCCATGATTGCCATCGCTGCTAGCCTCTACATCAACAACACCAGTCTTCTGGCGCCCCATCGCGACGGCAAGCCGGTATTGCTTGCCCATCGAGGCATGGCGCAACGCTTCGACGAGCGCGACCTGAAGAGCGACACCTGCACCGCCGCGCGAATGTTGCCGACGACGCACGACTATCTGGAAAACACGCTGCGCTCGATGCGCGCGAGCTTCGACGCCGGTGCCGACGTCCTCGAACTCGACGTGCACCCGACCACCGACGGCGAATTCGCCGTATTCCATGATTGGACGCTCGACTGCCGCACCGACGGCCACGGCGTCACGCGCGAGCAGAGCATGGCGAGTCTGAAAACGCTCGATGTCGGCTACGGCTACACCGCCGACGGCGGCAAGACATTCCCGTTTCGCAGCAAAGGCGTCGGAATGATGCCAACGCTCTCCGATGTGTTTGCCGCCTTCCCCGACCGGCAGTTCCTCGTCAACGTGAAGAGCCGCGACGCAAGTGAAGGCGAGAAACTTGCCACCGTACTGAACGCGCTGCCGGCCGAGCGCCGCCGGACGATCATGGTCTATGGCGGCGACGAGCCGATCGACGCGATCCGGCGCCTCAGCCCGGACGTCCGCACGATTTCACGCGCCGCCATCCGAACCTGTCTGATCCGCTATATCGGCTATGGCTGGACCGGCCTGGTGCCTGCGGCTTGCCGCAACGCCATGGTGCTGGTGCCGATCAACGCTGCACCTTGGCTATGGGGCTGGCCCGATCGCTTCCTTGCACGAATGAACGACGTCAACAGCGCGGTGTTCGTGCTCGGTCCCTACAGCGGCGGCGAGTTCTCCACCGGCATCGATACGCCGGAAACATTCGCGCGTCTGCCGCAAGGCTATTCCGGCGGCATCTGGACCAACGAGATCGAGACAATCGCCAAGATCGCGGGCAAGAGCAAAGATTAGCTCCGCAATCCCGGCGCCTCCTGCCCGGTGCGTGCGACGTATTCCGTGTAGCCACCGCCATATTGGTGGATGCCCTCCGGCGTCAGCTCCAGCACGCGGTTGGATAGCGTCGCCAAAAAATGCCGGTCGTGCGAGACGAACAGCATGGTGCCCTCGAAATCCGACAGGGCCGTGATCAGCATCTCCTTGGTCGCGAGGTCGAGATGGTTGGTCGGCTCGTCCAGCACCAAAAAGTTCGGCGGATCGAACAGCATCTTGGCCATCACCAGGCGCGCCTTCTCGCCGCCTGACAACACCCGGCAGCGCTTCTCGACGTCATCGCCGGAGAAGCCGAAGCAGCCGGCGAGCGCGCGCAAGGAGCCCTGCCCCGCGGTTGGAAACGCGTCCTCCAGCGACTGGAACACGGTGCGCTCCCCGTCGAGCAAATCCATCGCATGCTGGGCGAAATAGCCCATCTTGACGCTGCCCCCGAGCGCCACCGTGCCTTCGTCCGGCTCGCTCGCGCCGGCAACTAGCTTGAGCAGCGTCGACTTGCCGGCGCCGTTGACGCCCATCACGCACCAGCGCTCGCGGCGGCGGATCATGAAGTCGAGACCATCATAGATGCGCTTGTTGCCATAGCCCTTGTGCACGTTCTTGAGCGCCACGACATCCTCGCCCGAGCGCGGCGCCGGCGGGAAGTCGAACGCAACGCTCTGGCGGCGGCGCGGCGGCTCGACGCGTTCGATCTTGTCGAGCTTCTTGACCCGGCTCTGCACCTGGGCGGCATGCGAGGCACGCGCCTTGAAGCGCTCGATGAACTTGATCTCCTTGGCGAGCATGGCCTGCTGGCGCTCGAACTGCGCCTGCTGCTGCTTCTCGTTCTGCGCCCGCTGTTGCTCGTAGAATTCGTAATCGCCGGCGTAGGTGGTGAGCGAGCCGGAATCGATCTCGATCACCTTGGAGATCACGCGGTTGATGAACTCGCGGTCATGCGAGGTCATCAGCAGCGTGCCTTCGTAATCGTGCAGGAATTTTTCCAGCCAGATCAGGCTTTCCAGATCGAGATGGTTGCTCGGCTCGTCGAGCAGCATCACGTCGGGACGCATCAAAAGGATGCGCGCCAGCGCCACGCGCATCTTCCAACCACCGGAGAGCTTGCCGACGTCACCATCCATCATCTCCTGGCTGAAGCCGAGGCCGGAGAGCGCCTCGCGGGCGCGGCCGTCGAGCGCATAGCCGTCGAGCTCCTCGAACCGGTGCTGCACCTCGCCATAGCGGGCGATGATCTCGTCCATCGCGTCGGCCTTGTCAGGATCGGCCATCGCGGCCTCGAGCTCGCGCAGCTCGGCCGCGACCTCGCTGACGGGACCTGCGCCATTCATGACTTCGGCCACGGCACTGCGGCCGCTCATCTCGCCGACATCCTGGCTGAAATAGCCGATGCTGATGCCGCGATCGGTCGAGACCTGGCCCTCGTCGGGCAGTTCCTCTCCGGCAATCATGCGGAACAAGGTGGTCTTGCCGGCGCCGTTCGGACCAACGAGGCCGATCTTCTCGCCTTTGTTGAGAGCGGCGGAGGCTTCGATGAAGAGGATCTGGTGGCCGGCTTGCTTGCTGACGTTGTCGAGGCGGATCATGCTTGTCTTTGGGGGAATTTTTGCGTTGCAGCGTCATAGGCCATGCCGGCCATCAGGGGAAGCCCGGCGGGTCCTGGCGCGTCGGCTAGGGCGCCTCCATCTCATTCGCCGCCGCTACAAATCGCTTGGCAATTCTGTCCACCTTGAAGACACCTCGGCACCTGAAATAATCGTCCTCGCAGCTGGTCGCATGAGCGTCAGAGCCCGGCCACACGTCGCGTCCGGCGCTGCTTCGACAGATCAGAGATTTGTTCTGTACTCTTATTCGCTTCCCCAACAACAGGAACATCGCTGGGTGAGCGCGTATTGAAGGACCATCAGAATAGGCTCGACGGAGGCCCTCATGATTGGGACAAAGCTGAACGAAACAAGGCTGACCAATTTGGCGACAGCGTGCGCGGCCCTGGCCCTCGTGCTCGCCACGGTTCCGGCAGCGGCGCAGGAGGCCGGACGACCGAGAGTCGGCACACTCACGTGCAACATATCGCCCGGGGTCGGCATGATTGTTGCTGGACAACGGCAGTTGAGCTGCATCTATGCATCGGCGAGAGGCAGGGCGCGCGAGGCTTATGAAGGCACCGTCAGCACGCTTGGTCTCGATATAGGGGCCACGTCCGGCGGTCAGCTCGTTTGGGCCGTTTATGCCCCGACCGCGGTTCGCCACGCCGCGTTGGCTGGAACCTATGCAGGCGCGACCGCCGGCGGCACTGTTGGCGCCGGAGTTGGTGCCAACCTTCTTGTGGGCGGGTCGGATCGCACGATCGCCTTGCAACCGGTATCCGTTCAGGCGCAAACGGGTGTGAACATCGCGGCAGGCATATCGAGAATGGAATTGCGGCCGGCTGCTGCGCCAGTGCGTCGCAGGTTAAAGTAGAAATGGCGCTTGTTAGTGAGGCCGGGTCCGCCGTGGCCATCGGTGCTCTCAGCACGTCACTGCTGGCTCATCGCAAAGATGCCCAAAGGTTCGCTTTGCGCAAGCCGAGTGCTCTTCTTCCGGCGAGGTCCAAGCGATAGACAAGCCACCGGCCTCAGGAATTTGCTATTGAATTAACGGCTTGTACAATGGCGGCGGGATCTGCGTACGTGACCATATGCCCGACATTCGGAACGAGATGAAGATCGGACCGGGGCAGTGCCTGATGTAAATCTCGCGCTTGGTTGTGTTCGACCACCTGGTCCTCTGTTCCGTGGAATATTTGCACTTGATGGGCCATGGTCGAATAATAGGATTGGAATTGTGCCGCAGTTGGAATGAGGAGTGCACTTTCCTCCGCAGCCGCCCTCAACTGTGTGGGTCTGAGAACGAGAGACGCTGGAAATTCATTCTTGAACGTCTGCGGGACAGAACGGGGCGCGAAGATCTTACGGAGAGCTCCCGGCAAGACGGCCCACGAAATGATCGGCGCGACAGTGTAACTGACCAAGTCGCCTAGCACCGGTATGGCTGGACCGGCCATCAGCCACACGTCCAATCGGACGGTCGGGAAGTAATACCCGGACGCAAGCACAAGACCCCGGATCGGATAATCCTTCCGCACGCCGAGAGCGATAGCGACAAAGGCGCCCCAAGAATGGCCCAGCACCACAGGATCGCGGATCCCGAGTTGATTGAGCGCCTTCACCAATAGAGCTGCTTGAGCTGCTGCGGTCCATATTCGGCGCCGCGGCCGCTGACTATAGCCAAAGCCCGGGCGGTCGAAGCACACCACGCGATTGCTACGAGCAAGAAGATCGACCAGGCCACTGATCGTGAAGTCCTGGATCATGGATCCGTTGCCATGGAGCAGCACAACACAAGGAGCCGCGGGATCGCCCCGATCGATATAGTGGAGTACCACGCCGTCGCACTCGAGGAACTTGCCGATTGGTGGATTCCTCCACGCGGCCAGTTTGGAGAAGCCGACGTTGCCGATGATGAGAAGTGCTAATAACAAGGCGGCGATGAGCAATACGGTTTCGGCGGCGGTCATGATCGAGCCTTGATGATCGAGGGGTCAGAACACGAGACCCGCGGTGCCGAGCAGATCAGCCAATCCATCGAATAATTGGAAGTTGAAGCGCTCGTTCCTGCGCGCAATGGCGGAGGATTGATTAAAAAATCGCTCGCCCCGGAACGGTCCAGAAATGCCCACGTTTGCTCGCGTAGGATCGCACCTGTGACGGAGAGCATAGGATCCGACCTCACCAACAACAACGATGGAGCAACAAATGGCCAATCCACGCCAGGAGGAAAAGTCTACCCAAAGCCCCGAGGACACAATCCGCCGCGCCGCCGAGAGGACCGCGGAGCAGACCAGACGGATCGGCTTAGCTACCGCTGAAGCCGGCGAGGAGGTGGCCCAAGCCAGCGGCCATCTGCTGCGACAAAATGCCGAGATGCTGCAAAACACTTGGCGCTTCGGCGTCGACATGGCCACCGCGATGATGGGCCGCTCGACTGATCAGCTTGGTCGCACGTTCGGTTTGACGGGCAATGAAGCGCAGCGGGCAACGGAACGCTCGGTCCGCAACGCCGAAGCAATCATGTACTCTACGACCGCAGTGGCCAAAGGAATGAATGGCATGTCACGCGAGTACTTTGATTTCGTTCGACAGCAGATCGAGAGGACCATGGACCGCATGAATGAACTCTGGCGCTGCCGAACTCCTCACGATTTGGCGGCCTTGCAGACTGATCTGATGCGCGACACGGTCAGTAGCGCCTTGGATACCAGCCGCCGGATGGCGGACATGTCTCTGAAGGTGGCTGACGACGCCGGAAACCATATAACCCAGAGTATCGAACGCATGCGGCAGGCTGCCTAGCACGCCGGCATAATCATGGGGTACGTGCGCGGCTGAACCTCAGCCGCTCATGTGCCTTGCTGGAGCTGCGGCCTCGCCGCTCCAGATTCCTCAGCGCACTGCATCAGCGCGGAGTAGACGACCACGTCAGCGGCTAAATCGCCGCTAGTCGCCTTTGAACCCGCTGCTCGGTCGAAGTGCCCTCCGAACGGCCAGACGAACCACGCCGCTGCGACAAGAGGGAGCCTAGCACTTTGCCGCGGACTTGTGAGCCGTAGTCTAGGAGGATGTCCGACTTGGGGTCACGCGCCGCTGTCCAGGCACCGCAGCCCGCATCCCGACCTCGGCGGCCTGCATCATTGGCGCCAAGTGCCGCGCCTTTTTATAATTGTGCGCTGACTATTCCGCGGTGTACCTGGCCGTCAGGGAATGACCATGCAAGCTCGCGGAAAACACCACGATGGCCTTTGGTGACAGCTCGGCCTGCAGCTTTCCCGTCATCATGTTGGGATTGGCCGGCGCAAGCGGAACGGTGACGGTCTTGCCGCCGTCTTGAATCGTTGCGCGCCCCCGCATGTCCTTGGTCGACAGCGGAGAACCATCGTCGTCGCCCACATAAAAGACGATTTCCGTGCCCTTGCGGACAAACTCGATCGGATGTCCCTGCGATTTGACGACGGGACCGCCGTTGCTGCCCTTCGTCTGTGCCATGGCAAGGTCCGGCATTGTGGCGATCACAGCCATCACGGCCGGGAAGATGTATTTTCTCATTGGTGGCTCCTCAGTTGTTTGTGCGAAGTCAGTAAGCTTCCGCGGGGGTAAACCTTGCAGCATGCCCGGCCATCAGCCGCTCCAATGGCTGCTCGCCAAACGTCAGAAACAGAATTGGGGTCACGACCGTATCGAGGATTGTGGCGCTGAGCAGGCCGCCGAAGATCGTCACAGCCACGGGGTGCAGGATCTCCCGGCCCGGCTCGTCCGCGCCGATCAAGAGCGGCGTAAGCGCCAATCCTGCACAAAGCGCCGTCATCAGAACGGGGCTGAGACGCTCCATACTACCGCGAACGACCAGCCCGATTCCGAAACGCTCGCCCTCGTGAATGGCGAGATTGATGTAGTGGGAGATCTTCAGGATCCCGTTGCGCGCCGAGATGCCGGCAAGCGTGATGAAGCCGATCATCGACGCCACCGACAGCGGCTGGCCGGAGATCTTCAGCGCGACGACGCTGCCGATCAGGGCGAGCGGTATGCCGCCCATGATAATCAGCGATAGCGCGGTTGATCGGTAACGGCCGTAGAGGATGATGAAGATCAGCGTCAGGGACGCCAGCGACAGAATGCCGATGCGCCACGACGCCTCCTGCTGGGCCTGAAAGGCGCCCTCAAGGTTGGTCGTGTAGCCTTGCGGAAACTCAAGTTCCCGAATCGCCTTCTGAATGTCGGCAGCGATATCGGCGATGTCGCGGCGTCCGTCCCCATTGCCATAGACAACGATCCTGCGCTGGGTCCCCTCGCGCTGAATCTGGTTCGGCCCGTCTGTCTCGACGACTTCAGCCAAAGCGCTGAGCGGAACGAATTCCAAGCCGGTCGGAATAAGCAGGTTTTGCAGGCCTGTTGTCGACCGGTCTTGCTCAGAAAGGCGCATGATGACGTCGAAGCGGCGATTGCCGTCGACGATCTGAGAGACCTTCCGGCCGTTGGACAGCGCGTCGAGTGCCTGGGTGATCGCGGCCGGCGTCAGGCCATGAAGTGCGGCGCGGGCATGGTCGACCTGAACCCGCACCTGCGGAATAAGCACCTGCTTTTCGACCTGGAGATCGACCAGACCGGGAATCGTCGATAGACGTTGGCGCACCGTTTCGGACAGGCGGCGCAACATCTCGATGTCCTGCCCAAAGATCTTGAGCACGATCTGGGCACGAATACCCGACTGGAGATGATCCAGGCGATGGCTGATCGGCTGTCCGATGGCAACTGACGCCGGCAGTGCGGATAGAACTTCCCTGATGCTCGTATAGATGTCCGCCTTTTGGCGCTTGGACGGAACGAGATCGACATCGATCTCGCTGAAGTGCACGCCTTCGGCGTGCTCATCGAGCTCGGCGCGGCCGGTGCGGCGTCCGACCGATTTCACCTCGGGCACCTTTGCGAGCAACTGTTCCGCTAGTAGTCCAAGACGGTTCGATTCCGCAAGCGAAATGCCTGGATTGTACTGCAGCGACAGCACCAGCGTCCCTTCGTTGAAGGGTGGAAGAAAACTGCGGGGCATCTGGCTCGCGGCGTAGCCTGCCACCATGATCGCCGCCGCGACGGAGCTCAGCACGAGACCCCGCCGCTCGAAAGCCCAACCCAGCACCCGCCGATTGGCCTGCTTCAGCTTGGTGACGATTAGGCTCTCGCGGTCACCCGAACGCGCTCGTTTCGAAAGCAGATAGTAGGACAGAACAGGCGTCACCGTGATCGACGTCAGCAGCGAAGCAAGGATCGAGACGACATAGGCCACGCCAAGCGGCGTGAACAGCCGCCCTTCGATGCCCGGAAGGGCGAATAGCGGCACAAAGACGAGAACGATGATCATCGTTGCATAGACGATGCTGGAACGAACCTCCTGGCTCGCCCCGGAGATCACGTCCAGAACAGGACGCGGCGTGCTCGACGCGGCGTTCTCCCGCAAGCGCCGCAAAATGTTTTCGACGTCCACCACGGCATCGTCGACCAGTTCGCCGATCGCGATGGCAAGGCCGCCAAGGGTCATCGTGTTGATCGTGAGGCCGAAGGCGCGGAACACCAGGACTGTCACAAGGATCGATATCGGAATGGCCGTCAGCGAAACCAACGCGGCCCGTCCGTTCATCAGGAACACGAACAGGACCACGGCGACGACGATGGCGGCTTCGGCCAGAACGTGCTCGACATTGCTTATCGATGTCTCGATGAACGTGGCCTGACGGAATTGCATGTTGGTCACGTTAATTCCCGAACGTATGGTGCGCTGCAGCTCCTTCAGCCCGGCTTCGATATTGCGCGTCAATGCCACGGTATCAGCAGCCGGCTGCTTCATGACGCTGATGATGACGGCGGGCTTGCCATTGTACCCGGCGTCGCCCCGCTTGGTGCGCGCCGCGAAATCGACGGCGGCGACCTGCTTCAGCAGGATCGGCTGCTGGTCGCGGCTCGCAACGACGGTGTTGCCGAGGTCCTCGAGACGCCTGGTGAGCCCGACATTGCGGATCAGATATTCGCGGCCATGCTGGTCAACGAAGCCGCCGCCGCTGTTGGTGCCGAACTTGGCGACCGCCTGCTCGATCTGGTCGTGGGTGATGCTGAGTGCCTGCATGGTGGCAACGTTCGGCGTCACGCGGTATTGCCGGACCTCGCCGCCGATGGGTATCACCTGCGCGACGCCGGGAATGGCGAGGAGTTGCGGCCTGACGACGAAGTCGGCGATCTCGCGCACTTCCATGGGCGAAGCTGTGCCATCGCTCGTCAGCGCGATCAGCATGATCTCGCCCATGATCGATGTCACCGGCCCCATCTGGGGATTGACCGAAGAGGGCAATTGTTCTCGGATCAGCGCCAGCCGCTCGGAGACGAATTGCCGGGCGCGGTAGACGTCGATGCCCCAATCGAATTCGACGTAAACGACCGACAGACCGACGCCCGAGACCGAGCGTACCCGGATCACGCCGGGCATGCCGTTCATTGACGTCTCGATCGGAAACGTCACCAGTTGTTCGACCTCCTGGGGCGCCAGTCCCTCCGCCTCGGTCAGGATGTTGACGGTCGGGCGGTTGATATCCGGCAAGACGTCGACGGAGACGCTCGGCAGGACGACCAGCCCGTAGCCAACCAGCACGGCGGCTACTGCCAGAACGAACAGGCGATTGCGCAAACTTGTTTGCACGATGAGCTTGAACATGAGCGGTCTACCGGATCTGGTTGATGAGGTCGGTGCCGCGAATGACAATGCGCTCGCCCTCCTTGACGCCGGCCGCCACTATCACGCGGGCCGCGTCGACCGGCAGCACGCGAACGGGTTTCGGCTCGAAGCGCTCGGGCCCGGCATGCAGCCAGACGATGTTCTCACCATTGCCGCTGCGAACGACCGCATTGCGCGGAAAGATCAGGCCGGCGACAGGGGCGCCGCTCTGGATCATCACGTTCAGCGGCTGGCCGATGTTGAGGCCCGTTGGCGGATCCGGCATCGCAAACTGAACCACGGTGGCATGCTGGCGCAGTGCCCGGCTCGTTCCGACGAAGGTCAGCGCAATCTGCTGCCCATTCGGGGCCATCGCCGTTGCAGCTTCAGGCTGCTTCAATCCTATGTCATCATAGGCCAATGCTTCGACCCAGAGGCTGCTTGGGTCCGCGATCTGGAACAGGACGTCCTGCGGTTGAATGACTTGGCCGGGCACGACCTTGGCGGACGTGATGACGCCGTCGGTCGATGCCCGCAGCTCCTCGAACCCGGTGCGGGAATTTCGGACGGTTTCGCGGCGCGCCCGCAGGCCCTCCAATTCACTTTCCAGGTCGTTGACCTGCCCATGCGGCACCGCGCCGCGTTCGGCCAGCGGCCGCAGACGCCGCAGCTTGTTTTCCGTGACTGCCATCAACTGTTCGATCTCGCCCACCTTTTCGAGGATCGTCGTGCGGTCTGCGACCGGCAGATGCGGCTCGATCTGGATGAGCAGATCGCCCTTGCGAACGGTTTGGCCAATGCGAGGTATGCCGCCATCGATCGGAACGACGCGGCCCCCGTAGACGCTCTGCACGATGCTGCTGCGGTTGGGGTCGGCCATGACGCGGCCGATCAGCGTAACCGCGGGATGAATTGTCTGCAGCTCGGCTGCAGCGGTCCGGACATCAAGCAACCGCTGCGTCGGCTTGGCCGCGAAGACGGTGCCGTCTTGCAGGCGCCGCGGGGCATCGCTCAGTGCGGGAGCATCCGGCGGATTTGGTTGCGTTGCGTTCGTCCGCCCCTCGCCGAACATGATGGCGGCGAGAACGGCGAACGCCGCTGCCATCACGGCGGAAATGGAGGCAGCCATGCTGCGGCCGCGTCGCCTCCAATAGGCGAAGAGAAGGCCGAGGCCCAAGGCGACTAGCGCGGAGGCAGCCATGGCGGTTCGGCTTGAGAAAAGCCAGCCATGCTCGTGCTTCTGTTCTGGGAGCCGGGCATCGCCGGCACGCGTCGGTATGAACGAGTCTACCAGCAGATCATTCCCCTTGCCGGCGCTGATTGAGAAGATGACTTCAACCGATCCAGCCGGCGTGCCGTTCGGGATCGCGGCGGTGTAGACTCCGTCCTCCTGGCTTGAAGCCTCGATCGGGGCGGAATCCCCGATCGTGACTTGCAGGGCAGCGTCCGAAACCGGGTCGTTCGAAACTGCATCATCAAGGAAGACCGAAAGCTTGCCGTCTTTTAGGATGCCGACGATCTCATAAAGCTCGGAGCGCGCGGCAACCCTTGGATAGGCTGAGGACACAAACGTCGGCTTGTCGGCATCGCTGTGATCGTGGCCTTCATGGGCAACGGTTCCGGACAGACCAAAGATCAGGCTCGCCAGCCAGATAAATCCGGCCAGCCCAAAGATTGCGAGCCGCCCTTTCGGGCAGCGCTGATTCATAAACATGGAAAATTCCCTCAGACATGCGAAAAGGCGGCGGCCGTAGGGCCGCCTGGGCTACGCGATGCTGAAGGTACTTGGTGGCCGGATGAGTGCCTCGGGGCTTACCCCGACGATGGCTCGCGCAAGCGGCAATTCGATAGCGCCGAGCACTTCGAAAGAGCCGAGCACGTGAATGAACTGCGGTGAGGCGATCGAGGTACCAAACATGTCCCAAGCCACGCTTGGAGCGCCATCGTCGTCGTGATCCGGTCCATCATGTACGTGGCCTTCGGCGGCGTCGCCAGCGTGGGAATGCACGTGCCCTGCCAACTGATCGTGAAAATGCAAGGAACCGCTGAGCGTGACGGCAGGCATCGGCATAGCGCCAACAGCCGCCTTCACCTGCGAGACCGAAATCAGGGACACCTGAAGCACAAAGGCCCATATCGCCACGAACATGGCCGTTCTGGCGAGTGGACGAAGATGTTGGACAAGACCGTGCTGCACGGCAAAGAACTAGGTCATCCCAGCGGCGATTTCAACGACGTTCGCAGCAGCATCGAACGGGAACTTGACTGAAGGTCGCCCACAATAGCGTGTCCGTTCTCAGCTGCGGGTCGACGGCTGTGTTGCCACGGGGACGGCTCAGGACTGCTTCAGGAAACGGGTATCCAACACCTATATGTCCGCGCCCTACGCTCGCCGCATCAGCTTGAGCGAGGCGGCAAGGCGCAGGCTGCGCTTGCCGGCGAGCGCGATGCCTTCGAGCTCGCCGCTGTCTTCCGTGCAGGTCCCGGAGAAGCCGATCCCCACCTCCAGGCCGCCAAACACGGGATTGTCGTCTTTCGCCGGCGTATGCTCCTGGTTCAGCATCTCGCCCTTCCAGCGGCCATGCGCCGAGGAGTAGGAGCCGAGATAGTAGAAGAACGCATCGCCTCCGAGGATACGCCCGTCCATCAGCAGCATCACGCCGGAGAGGCCAGCCTCGACGCCGTCGAGCGCGCGAAGGTGAATGGAGTACAGCCCGTTGATGATACCGCCGGGAGCGACGGTGCCGCGCGGCGGCAGCGCCTCATCATCGAGCGGCGCGAGGTTGGCCCAGAACACGCTGCCCGGCATCGGATCGGCCTTGCCCTCGAACAGGATCGTCGATCCCTCCGTCCTGCCGCGGACCTTGATCGTGGCGACATCAGCGCCCATCAGCGGCTTGTAGTTGGGATCGTCGTTGTGGCGCTCGGTGATGACATTGGCTTCGATTGCGCCATCCCTGACGTCATAGGTCCCAAGATGCGCAAAGGCGGAATTGCCGCCCAGCAGCTTGCCGTCATGCATGCACATGATGCTGCGGCCGAAGGCACCGTTGATGCCGTATTCAACCTTGTAGAGCCCGTTGAGCAACGTCTTGAACCTAAAATCCGGAAAAGATTTGCGGGCTAGCTAGCATCGTCGCCGCATCGAAGTCATCGGCTTTTCCGCGCAGGCCCGTCCGCGACCGACCGCCGTTATGATGCCATTATGCACCTGTTTTGCCCGACGGGTCAAACCAATTTCGCTTAATCCGTAATACGTGCGATTTCAATCCCTTGGCTACTGTGCATGGGGTTGTTTTCGCATGTTTTGTCTTGCCGGCTCCTGGACGGCATTCGCCGGCCATCAATGCCGCTTGAAGTACTGCACCTCGCGCTCGTGCTTCTCGGCCGCCGCGCGGCTCTTGAACGTGCCGAGATTACGCCGCTTGCCGGTCTTCGGGTTCACCTTGCGCGAACAGAGGCGATATTCACCGGATGCCAGTTTGCGGATCATGGTTGCATCTCCCAGTCTGCCCATGGCAACGACCGGCGCATGGTCAAGTTCCCGGGCGCCCGCCTGTCACCCATCAGAACGCCCGCAACGATCTCGCCGACAACTTGAAGCGAGCCGAGCCCTCTAATCACCTTGCTGTCCGCCGGAGCGCTCGAACCGCCTCTCGCGAAGGGAGAGGCGAATTAGAAGCACAGTGTGGTGACGAGCTTGCCCTGCTTGTCCTTGATCGCATAGGGACAGCGCAGCCGTTCCAGCGCCTTCTTGGCGTCATCGTCGCCGAGGGCTGCGGCGCGTTCGTAATAGGCCTTTGCGGCGTCCTTGTCCTTCGGCCCGCCGCGGCCTTCCTGGGCGAAGGCGCCCATTCGCTCCAGCGCGCCGGGATGGTTTTGCGCGGCTGCCTTCTCGAACAGTGCGCGCGCAGCGACGTCGTCCCTCTCCCCGCCATTGCCGCTCGCCAGCATCAGACCGAGCTGGTACTGCGCCTCCGCATTGGTTTCGGCGGCCTTGCCCAGCAGCGCGCGCGCCTGCGCGGGATCGGCGGGCGCGCCGCCACTTGCGCCGCCGAGCGCGGCGAGATTGCTGACGCCGCGGGGATTGCCGGCCTGCGCCGCCTTCTCGAACAGTTTTCGCGCTTGTGCTTCGTCCTTCGCGATCCCAGAGCCTGTCCCGTAGGCGACGCCGAGTTCGACCATCGCCGCGCTCGATCCCTTGTCGGCGGCCTTGCGCCAGGCAATGATCGCCTCGCTCGTCTGCCCGTTGGCCGCATAGGCGCGGCCGAGCGCGAACATGGCGCGGCGCGAGGAGGATGCGGCCTGCTTGCAGAACTTGATGGCCGTCCTGACGTCGGAGGAAGCGATCTCCGTCACGCCCTTCACGTCGGCCGGCTTGTCGGGATCACTGGGATCGGCCGCCACCCGGTCGCACAGCACGAGATCGGCCGACTGCGCCTGTGCCGCCAGCGGCACGGCGAGCGTCAGGAGAGTTGCGAGGAGATAAGCGCGCATGACCATTACGTTGCGTCCCCGCCCTGGCACATTCAAGGCTCGAGTCCCGATTGGCGGAGGACAGGAACGGCCTCCGGCGATGCCAGATAGCGCAGCAGCCTATCGGCAGCTTCGGCATGTGTCGCATTCGCCATGCGGCCGGCGGAGAACACCGCCGGCGTCTGCAAATCATGCGGGATCGGACCGACCACCTCGATGCCGCCGACCTGCTTCAGTTCGCTGATCTGCTGCACGGCGAGATCGGCCTCGCCATTGACGAGCCGCTCCGCCGTAAAGCCCTGCTGCACGATAATGGCTTTGGCGTTGATCTCCGGCGCGATGCCCAGCTGCTGGATCAACTGCGCAAAGTAGATTCCGCTGGCGCCAAGCCGCGAATAGGCGACGCACTGCGCCGCAAGCAGCGTCTTGCGCAGCGCGGCTTCGGTCGCGATATCGGGATGCCTCTGTCCTGCCCGGATGGCGATGCCGACATAGGAACGCGCGAGGTCAGCCGCGCTATCGGCGACCACGCGACCCTCAGCGATCACTGCATCGAGCCCCTCGCGGGTGAGGATGACGAGATCGGCGGCCTCGCCGTCGCGGAGCCGCTTCAGCAGCGCCTGGGTCGGCGCGAAATCGGCGTCGATGCGGACGCCCGTCGCAGTCTCATACGCAGACGACAGGCTGCGCATCGCGCCCATCAGGCCGAGCGTCGAGAGCATGCGAACGAAATTGTCCATGTGCTTATCCCGTGGCGCTCAGGCGCGGTGCATCAGCTTGAGCGCGGCGGTCAGGCGCAGGCTGCGCTTGCCGGCGAGCGCCGTGGCCTCCAGCACCGCCTCTTCCGCATGGTAGCGGCCGGAGAAGCCGATGCCGACTTCGTGGCCGCCGAAGATCGGATCGTCCTTGGCCTGCGTGTGCTCCTGATTGAGGATCTGGCCCTTCCAGCGGCCGTTCGCGGCGGTGTAGCTGCCGAGATAATAGAACGCCGCATCGCCACCGAGGATGCGGCCCTGGTTGAGTAGCATCACGCCGGTGAGGCCGCCATCGAGACCATCGAGCATACGCAGATGAATCGAATAGAGACCATCAGTGATGCCGGCTTCGCCGACGCCGCCAGCGACCGGCACCTCGTCTGCGGTGATCGGCGTCATCACCGACTGGAAGGGTACGCCTGGGAGCTCTTTCAGCTCGCCCTTGAAGCGATAGAGATTGCCGTCGGCCCAGCCCTTCGCGATCAGGGTCGCATCGTCGGTGCCGGCCATGGCGCGATAGTTCGGATCGGGGTTGTGGCGGACGGTCTTGATGATGACGTCGACGCCGCCATCAGTCTTGTCGTAGGTGCCGATATGGGCGAAGGCCGAATTGCCGCCCAGCATCTTGCCATTGCCGGCATGCATCACGCTCCGGCCGACCGCGTCGCCGAGCTGAAATCTCACCTTGTAGAAGCCTTCAAACACCAGCCGTGTCCCCGGCCCTGCGCATCCGGGCGCACTCTCCCGCATTCCAACGCAATCGACAAGCTTGACGCAGGAAGCGGCGGACAGGCCACAGGAACAGCTGTCATCAGAATGCAGAAATCCGCCGGAGCCCTGCAGCTCCGGCGGATTTGAGACCAACCCGGGTCAGCCCCCAGCCCTGGGGCGGAACGATCTTACGCCGCGGCCTTCTTGCCGGTCGGCACGTATGAGATCGTCTTCAGGATCTGCGAAGCGATCTGGTAGGGGTCGCCTTGCGAATTCGGACGACGGTCTTCCAGATAGCCCTTGTAGCCGTTGTTGACGAAAGAGTGCGGAACGCGGATCGAGGCGCCGCGGTCCGCCACGCCGTAGCTGAACTTGTTCCAGGGCGCGGTCTCGTGCTTGCCGGTCAGACGCTTGTCGTTGTCCGGGCCGTAGACGGCGATGTGGTCCATCAGGTTCTTCTCGAATGCCGCCATCAGCGCTTCGAAATACTCCTTGCCGCCGACTTCGCGCATATAGGCGGTCGAGAAGTTGGCGTGCATGCCCGAGCCATTCCAGTCGGTGTCGCCGAGCGGCTTGCAGTGGAACTCGATGTCGATGCCGTACTTCTCGGTCAGACGCAGCATCAGGTAGCGGGCCATCCACATCTGGTCGGCAGCGGTCTTGGAGCCCTTGCCGAAGATCTGGAATTCCCACTGGCCCTTGGCGACTTCCGCGTTGATGCCTTCATGGTTGATACCGGCAGCGAGGCAGAGGTCGAGATGCTCTTCGACGATCTTGCGGGCGACATCGCCAACGTTCGAGTAGCCGACGCCGGTGTAATACGGACCCTGCGGGGCCGGATAGCCCGACGACGGGAAGCCGAGCGGACGACCGTCCTTGTAGAAGAAGTACTCCTGCTCGAAGCCGAACCAGGCGCCGGGATCGTCGAGGATGGTGGCGCGCTTGTTCGACGGATGGGGGGTCTTGCCATCGGGCATCATGACTTCGCACATCACGAGCACGCCGTTGGTGCGCGCGGCGTCCGGGAAGACGGCGACCGGCTTCAGCACGCAATCGGAGCTATGACCTTCGGCCTGCTGGGTCGAGGAGCCATCGAAGCCCCAGAGCGGAAGCTGCTCGAGCGTCGGGAACGACGCGAATTCCTTGATCTGAGTTTTGCCGCGCAAATTCGGAGTCGGCGTATATCCGTCGAGCCAGATGTACTCGAGCTTGTACTTGGTCATTGAGCCTCTCTGTAGATGATGCGAAAGGTTGGGGGCCCTGGGGTCCCCGCACGTTTGTACCCGGCCACCATCGGCCGGCCCCCTACAAGCATTTTACGTGCCAAAAGGCTGCACTGCGGGAGGTTTTCCAGCGCGGTCGGCATCGGCCCGGAGCTGACCGGACAGCCCCAACAATATGCGTCATAGCCGCGCACCTTAGCGTGAAGCTGCACCGCAAAAATCCCGCCAAAAGCGCCCGATTCTGAAGCAGGCGCGACAATGCTGAACGCCGCCGATGAAACGCGCATCAATGCCCAGCAACTTTCGTAAAGTCCTAGAGCACTGCCTAGCAACCTTTGGAATAGCCCAGCCGTTGGTCAGCGAGCTCGTGCCTTAGGAGATGCAACAGAGCATCTGCCTACAAATTGGGCGGCAACTGATTTCCTTTTCAGCACTTTCCAATTCGGAGCGCGCCGCCGATATGGAGATTTCAGTAACCACAATCGAACGAGTCGGGCGCACCATGGAGGCCAAGGCGCTTTGACCAAGGAGAAATCGCAATGATGAACAGTGGTCTAAGTCACGGAACTGCGAAGATCTACCAATTCCCTGCCGGGGGCCGCGCAGCTCTTGGGGGACGCCGCTATGGCGAGACCCGTCTTCCCGCCGATCATGCTTCGCCCCCCTCCAACGTCTCGATCTGCAGCGACAGTTGGTATCACCAGGACGCGGTGGACGAAGCCAAGCCGAAATGGGATCGCTGATGATACCGTCGCGCTCTCGCAAACGCCGGCGGCAGTTCAAAAATGGGTCGAAGCCACGGTGTTTCGGCCCTTTTTGATTCCTGCAGATACAATGCCGTTCAGATCACCGCGCAGGCGTGAGCGGCCGCTTCAGATGTCTGATCGTGGTGGCCCGGTCCTGCCGATCGCCAGCGTGATCCCAGCTTCGAATAGCGGGCGCCAGAGACCGTCATAAAGTCAGATGATGAACTGCGTACCATCGGTACAGCGATAGGTCTGCGCATCGGCCGGCCGGGTGTCGAAACTTCCGGCCGACAGCATGGTGATGGCCAAAACAATGGCCTTGTGCCGACCCATGATCGCCCTCTGTAATGGACGTTAAGGGCGCCGCAGCGCGTCCGGTGGAACCATAACCCAAGCTGATCTCATGTCCGACTCCCCTGCCCGCCACCTCGCCCTGCAAGGCGCCAGCAATTTTCGCGATCTCGGCGGCTATCCGACCACCGACGGCCGCATCACGCGCTGGCGGCAGATCTTCCGCTCCAACCATCTCGGCCACCTCACCGCAGCCGACATCGAGATCGTCCGAGCGCTGGGGGTGCGAAGCGCCTTCGATTTCCGTGGGCTGGAGGAGCGCGCCGGCGGCGTCTGCGTCGTGAACGAAATCACCGTGCACTCACTGCCGATCGAGCCGACCGTCGTCGCTGCGCTGCGCGCTGAGCTCGCTCGGGGCACGCTGACGGCACCGGTCGCGCTGGAGATCATGCGCCAATCCTATCGCAACTACGTTCGCCACAACACGCACAGCTTTCGCAACCTGTTCGGCCATCTCCTGGAAGATTGCGCGCCGCTCGTGATCCATTGCACGGCGGGCAAGGACCGCACCGGCTTTGCGAGCGCGCTGATCCTGCATGCCCTCGGCGTACCCGATGACGTCATTGCCGAGGACTACCTGCTCACCAATCAGCACTACAAGCGCGATGCGACAGCTGCGATCGATCTGCCAGAGGACGTACGCAATGCCATCGGCAGCGTCGAAGCCTCTTACCTTGCTGCGGCGTTCGAAGCCGTCGGACAGGAATATGGCGATATCGAAACCTATTTGCGCGATGGGCTCAAGCTCGGCGCGGCCGAACGGACTGCACTGAAGGCGCGTTATCTGCAATCGTAGGCGGCGTGCCGGGAGATCGATGATGCAAGGCAAGGTTCTGATCGTGACCGGCGCGCGCGGCGCGCTCGGCAAGGTCGTTGCGGAGATTGCGCAGTCGCGCGGCGCGCGCACGGCCCGCATCGATCACGCGGCTTCACAAGGCTCCGCAACGCCTGAAAGCATCGAGATCGGCGGCGTCGACCTGTCCGATGCAACGCAGGCGAAGACGGCGATCGAGGCGGCGGCAAAGCACTTCGGCAAGCTCGATGCGCTGATCAACATCGCCGGCGGCTTCGCCTTCGAGACCGTCGGCGACGGCGATGTTGCGACCTGGCAACGCATGAATGCGCTGAATGTCCTGACCGCGCTCAACACCTCGCGCGCGGCGCTGCCGCATCTCGCCGCCTCCAAGGCCGGCCGCATCGTCAACATCGGGGCGATGGGTGCACTCCAGGCAGGCCCCGGCATGGGCCCCTATGCGGCCTCGAAAGCAGCCGTGCATCGCCTCACCGAGGCGCTCGCCAATGAGTTGAAAGGCAGGGTCACCGTGAATGCGGTGCTGCCGTCGATCATCGACACCAAGGCCAACCGCGCCGACATGCCGAAAGCCGACTTCTCCAAATGGGTGACGCCGCAGGAGCTCGCCGAAGTTATCCTGTTTCTCGCCAGCGATGCCGCGAGCGGCGTCACCGGCGCGCTGATTCCGGTGGGTGGGCGGGTGTAGGCGGATCGCGTTCCGAGTCTCTGCCAGACGGCAATGATTCAATCGGAGCCGAGAAGGCTCTAAACTGCCTGCACTGATTCTCCGATCGGACGTCACACACGGAACTTGTCTTTGGAAACCGCGCTCTATCTGCCCGTCAAACGCTTCCTCGAAGAGCTCGGCTTCACCGTGAAGGGGGAGATCGGCGGCTGCGATCTCGTGGGCCTCAGCGCCGGCGATCCACCTGTCGTGGTCATCGGCGAGCTCAAGCTCGCCTTCAATCTCGAGCTGATCCTTCAAGCGGTCGACCGCGCGCCGGCCGGCGACGAGATCTGGATCGCCGCCAGAATGTCGGCCCGCGGCAAAGGGCGTGAGAGCGATGCGCGCTATCGCAATCTGTGCCGCCGGCTCGGCTTCGGCATGCTCGGGGTCACCGATCGCGGCCAGGTCGAGGTGCTGGTGAAGCCGCCGACGGCGGCGCCGCGCCGCGAGCCAAAGATTCGCTCGCGGCTCGTCGCAGAACATCAGCGCCGGCAGGGCGATCCCGTGCTCGGCGGCAGCACTCGTGCCCCGATCATGACGGCCTATCGGCAGCAGGCGCTGGCCTGCGCCTCCGCCCTCGCCGAAGGCCCCCGGCGAGTGAGCGAGTTGCGCGAACGCTGTCCCGATGCCGGCAAGATCTTGCTTAACAATGTGTATGGCTGGTTCGCACGTGCTGAACGGGGAATCTACGGGCTCACCGAAGCGGGGCACGCGGCACTGAAACGCTGGCCACAGCAAGGGATTGAACTCGGTGCAGGTGTCGCGTCACCGCCCTGACACCCGACCGGTGCATAGCTGAGATGCCACACCGATTCCATATTGCAATGCAACATTAGCGGCACTAGGTATCCCGGCATCAAACGAGGCCGTTATGAGCGCAGACTGGAATACCAAATATGGCACGCGGCGCGTGCGTCACGATCCGCCCACCCTGGACGAGGCGATCTTCGCCGCCGTCGGCATCACCGACGACCAGGAGCAGCAGGCCGAGATCGCAGCAGCGCTGATGGGCATGCCGCTCGATGTCGTGCAGGCCGAGGTCAAGAAGCAGGCCCGCACCAACAGCCGCATCACCGCAACCCGCGTGATCGCCGGCGAACAGGGCGCGCAACGCTCCGTAGTGGTCGAGCGCCGCGTCGTCCGACGTTTCGGCAACGACAAGCGCACCGGCACCTGAGCGCTCATTTCCTACCCAGACTGTGAAAGCGGACCGGCCTTGCCGGTCCGCTTTCTGTCTTATGCGGCGCGACTGCCGTACATGCTGGAGATGATCTTCCAGCAGGTCGAGTTGAAGCTGAGCAAGGCCCGGCCGGCTGTGAAGGGCGAAGCCGCCAGATCGGCAAGCTCGGCCTCGGTTGTCTTGGTGAGGTCGATCGTCCCGGTCGATTCGCCGTGGCGGAAAGCCAGATGCGCACCGAACTTCCTGGCGAGCGCCCGCATGGCGTGGTTCTCGGCGCCGGTGGTGATGCGCAGGCGCTTATAGCCCTTCCAGCGCGCTTCCGCGATCAGACGGCGGAACAGTACGGTGCCGACGCCCTGGCGGCGAGCGGAAGCCTCCACGCTGAAGGCGACCTCAGGCAGCGAATCATCCTCCGGCGGATGCAGCTCGGCCGCACCGCGGACCATGCCATCGACAATGTAGGCGACGATCACAGTGCCGTCGTCGGCGCAGCGGGCGGCATAACGCTCGATGAAGCTGTCGTCGAGAAAACCGTTGAAACGGTCGTGCCGGCTTGCGGGATCCAGTCTCAGCAGATGGTCGCGCAGGAGCGGCAATTCTTCCTGCTGGATCAAGGTCCGTACATAGCCCGGAGCGGTGCGGACGGTCTCTTCAAGTACCACGTCAAAACTCCTCTTGGTGTCCCTCGAGGAGGCGTTCGAATCCCTAGGCCGCCTATATTGTGCATCGCAACAAGCTTTTCAAGATGCGAGCCTGCCCAAGAGTGGCACCGGGCGCGACCATTTCGTTAACAAAATCAAGGACCCTCATTCATACGAGGATGAGCTGCGTCTGGGTCACAATGGCCACAAGCTTGCCGTCCTCGGTTTCCAGCCGGGTGGTCCAGACCTGGGTCCGCCGGCCTCGGTGGACCGGGGTGGCGGTCGCGATCACCGTGGTTCCCTCCTTGGCCCCACCGATGAAGTTGGTCTTGCTTTCCAGCGTCGTGGTGCCTTTGGCGTCGTCCGGCAGGTTGATCACGGTCGCAGCCGCACCGACGGAATCCGCCAGCGCCATCACCGCGCCGCCATGGATGGTGTGATGAAGCGTGCAGAGGTCGGGCCTGACCGTCATCCGCGCCACCACGCGGTCCTTCTCGGCCTCGACGAACTCGACGCCTTTGAGCTCGGCGAACGGCATCTTCATGACTTTAAGTTTCTCGAGCGGCGTCATCGGATCTCCTTCCAATTCCTTGTTGTCTCAACGTGAATTGCTTCGTGCGGCAAAGCAATGACATCCAAGGTAATGGGCGGGCTGACATCGGCGCCGACATTGTGCATAGGCTGCTCGCATGCGCCACTTCCCCCCGCACCGCATCGTCTGCCTAACCGAGGAGACGGTCGAAACACTCTACCTGCTCGGCGAGCAGGACCGCATCGTCGGCGTCTCCGGATATGCCGTGCGCCCGCCCCAGGTGCGACGGGAGAAGCCACGGGTGTCGGCGTTCGTCTCGGCCGACATCCCAAAGATCCTGGCGCTGGAGCCAGAGCTGGTGCTGGCCTTCTCCGATCTGCAGGCCGGCATCGTCGCAGATCTCGTCCGGGCCGGTGTCAACGTCCACGTCTTCAACCAGCGTGACGTCGCCGGAATCTTGGCGATGGTCCGCACGCTTGGTGCGCTTGTCGGTGCGGCCGAGCGCGCGGAGAACCTCGCGCAAGGTTTTGAGCGACGCCTCGCCGCGATCGCGGCAACGCCCCGGCCCTCGGTCCGGCCAAGAGTCTATTTCGAGGAGTGGGACGATCCGCTGATCTCGGGCATCGGTTGGGTCTCCGAGTTGATCGAAATCGCCGGCGGCGGGGATGTGTTCCCGGAGTTGCGATCGCGGCAGGCGGCGAAGGACCGCATCGTGTCGGCGGAGATGGTGCGCGAGGCAGCGCCCGATGTGATCCTCGCGTCGTGGTGCGGCAAGAAGGTTGTCCCTGCCCGTATCCGCACGCGCGAAGGCTGGGGTGAGATTCCGGCGGTGCGCAACAGCCGCATCGTGGAAATCAAGTCGCCGATCATCTTGCAGCCGGGACCGGCAGCGCTGACGGATGGGCTCGATGCGGTCGTGATGGCATTGTGGGGGACGTGATCCCTCCGCCGTCATTGCGAGCGAAGCGAAGCAATCCAGGCTGCCTCTGTGGAGGGATTCTGGATTGCTTCGTCGCACGGGCTTCTCGCAATGACGCCTGTGGAGGCGTCTTTCCTCACGTCACCGCATTGACGACCTGATACTCCGGCCGGCGCCACACCTCGCCTACGATCACCTCCTCGATGATCTCGGCGGCTCCGACGATCTCATCCTCACCGATATAAAGCGGCGTGATCCCGAACCTCATGATCTCAGGCGCGCGGAAATCACCGATGACGCCGCGGGCAATCAGCGCCTGCATGGCGGCGTAGCCGCCGTCGAAGGCAAAGGAGACTTGCGAGCCGCGGCGCTCATGCGCGCGCGGGGTCACCAGCTTCAGAGACGGGCAGCGACGCTCGACTTCGGCGATCAGGAGATCACCGAGCGCCAACGAACGCGCACGGACCTCACGGATGTCGATCCGATCCCAGATGTCGAGTGAGGCCTCCAGCGCCGCCATCGCCAGCACTGGCGGCGTTCCGACACGCATGCGCTCGACGCCGCCGGCCGCCGCATAGGCAAGCTCGAACGCAAACGGTTTGGCATGGCCCATCCATCCCGACAGAGCGGCGCGGGCATTGTCGGCGTGGCGCGGCGCAACGTAGAGAAAGGCCGGCGCACCGGGGCCGGCGTTGAGATATTTGTAAGTGCAGCCCGCAGCAAAATCGGCGCCGCAGCCGGAGAGATCGACGGGCAGCGCGCCGGCGGAATGGGCGAGATCCCAGACGGTGACGATGCCGAGCGCACGCGCTTTCGCGGTGAGCTTCGCCATGTCATGGCGGCGGCCGGTGCGGTAGTCGACCTCGGTGACATAGAGGACCACGACCTCCTCGGACAGCGCGGCCTCGATCTCTTCCGGCGCCACCAGACGCAATCGATGGCCGCGCCCAAGCGTTTCGATCAGGCCCTCGGCCATGTAGAGGTCGGTCGGGAAATTGCCGGTGTCCGACAGGATTACCTTGCGCGACGCGTTCATATCGAGCGCAGCCGCGAGTGCCTGGTAGACCTTGAGCGAGAGCGTGTCTCCGACCATCACGGAGCCGGCTTCGGCGCCGATCAGTCGCGCAATGCGATC
Source organism: Bradyrhizobium sp. 159 (assembly GCF_023073795.1). NCBI lineage: Bacteria > Pseudomonadati > Pseudomonadota > Alphaproteobacteria > Hyphomicrobiales > Nitrobacteraceae > Bradyrhizobium > Bradyrhizobium sp. 159. The sequence goes on from NZ_JADPKE010000088.1 coordinate 25,542, forward strand.
GCCGACATGACGCGGTTGGGCATACCAGCCTGCGGTGTTCCAGGCACGGATCAGCTCATTGCCCCATTCGGCCGTGATGACGCGATTGACGCGCTCGGCAACGCCGAGCGGCAGCGCGCCGAGCGAATTGCCGTCGAGATAGATCACACCGTCGGGCAGATGGAACAAAGCCTTGGTGTCGTCGTAGACGCGTAGCTTGGTCATGGCCATTTCTACAAAATCGTACGCACGCGCCAGAGCTCGGGGAATAGCTCGATCTCCAGCATCCGTTTGAGATAGCTGACGCCGCCGGTACCACCTGTGCCGCGCTTGAAGCCGATCACGCGCTCGACCGTTGTCACGTGGTTGAAGCGCCAGCGGCGGAAATAGTCCTCGAAATCGACCAGCTTCTCGGCGAGCTCATAGAGCGTCCAGTGCGTCTCCGGCGCTTCGTAGACGATACGCCAGGCCTGGAGCACGCCTTCGTTGAAACTGTGGGTTTCGCGGACGTCGCGGGCCAGCACGGCCGCAGGCATCTTGAGCCCGTTGCGGTCAACAAGCCGCAGCACCTGGTCATATAGGCTTGGGGTCGCGAGCTCGGCTTCGAGCAGCTTCGTCGTCTCCGCATCGTGCGCGTGCGGCTTGAGCATGGCGTGGTTGCGGTTGCCGAGCAAGAATTCGATCAGCCTGTATTGTCGCGACTGGAAGCCCGAGGACTGCCCGAGCTGCGAGCGGAAGCGCGTATACTCGCTCGGCGTCATCGTCCGCAACACGTCCCAGGCGCCATTGAGCTGCTCGAAGATGCGCGACACCCGCGCCAGCATCTTCATCGCGGGCTGCACCTCGTCCCTGGCGATGGCGCGGCGGGCGGCGCTGAGCTCGTGGATGGCAAGGCGCATCCACAGCTCCGTGGTCTGATGCTGGATGATGAACAGCATCTCGTCATGCGCTTCCGAGAGCGGATGCTGCGCGCCGAGAATCGCGTCCAGCGCCAGGTAGTCGCCGTAGGACATGCGCCGGGCGAAATCCGTCTCGGCGCCTTCGCTTGCAGGATCGTAATCGCTGGACGTCATGATAGGTCCTCTCGATCCATCTTCCCTCGCCTCGTCAGTCGAGGCCGATCAGACGCGCGGTGATCGGCGACGACGGATCCTTAAGCCCGTCGATCACGGTAAAATGGTTGAGCCCGGGATCGATGACGAGGTGCGTCGGCACGTCGAAACCGGTCCAGACGTTGGCCATCAGGTCGGATTGGCGGATGAATTCAGGGCGCTCGTTGCCGCCGACCCAGGCCGTCACAGGCGACTGCCCCCGCGGCAGATGCAGCGCCGCGCTCTCGAGCGTCGCCTCCTGCATGGTCATGCGCAGGGTCTCGTTCATCCTTGTCTTCAAGAGCGGCCGCAGATCGTGCAGGCCGCTGATCGAGAGCGTGCCGGCAATACGGTCGTAGACGGCGGGCTCGAGCCGGCTGTCGTCGCACAGCATGCGCGTGACCAGATGGCCGCCGGCGGAATGGCCGGCGAGCCGGATCGGCCCTGCCACCAGCGAGGCCGCCTTAGCGACCGCGGCGGTGATCTCGGCAGTGATGTCGGAGATGCGCGCGGCCGGTGTCAGCGTGTAGCTCGGCAGCGCCACGGCCCAGCCATGATGCCTTGCGCCTTCGGCAAGATCGGTCCAGGCTGACTTGTCGAAGCGCATCCAGTAGCCGCCATGCACGAACACGACGAGGCCCTTGCTGTCGCCCTCGGGCAGGATCAGGTCGAGGCGCTGCCGCTCACCGGCGCCGTAGGCGACGTCGGGACGAAAATCCCTCAACCCCGTACGGTAAGCCGCCGCCCGCTCCGCCCACAGCGCCGGCATTTTGTCCGAGCCAGGGATATGGGTCGAATTGGCATAAGCATCATCCCAATCGCGCATCGTGATTTCCTCGGCGGACTTAAGGCCTCTGCGACGGAGGCCAGTCTGCCACCGGCAGGGCCGCCATCCTAGTCTTTATTTTAAGCTTAAAGGATTGATCCGCGCCTGTGTCTCGGACAGCGGATCGCACCGGCAAGGTATGTCCTTTGCCCTGAGGAGCCGCCGTCACATTCCAGGACTGCGAGCGCCGTGAACCGAATCCAGAATCGCTCCGCGGCGGCAGTCTGGATTGCTTCGTCGCTTCGCTCCTCGCTGACGGCAGAGAGGGCAAGCGCGGTTGCTTACGCCTTCTCCACTCCGCACCACTCCGCGATGAACAGCGCCATCGCCTTGGTGGTCTTCTTCAGCGACTCCAGCTCGACAAACTCGTTGAAGCCGTGCATTTCGCCGCCGCTCGCGCCGAAGCACAGGCTCGGGATGCCATGATTGAGGCCGTAGAAGCGGGTATCGGTGAGTGCGGTGAAGACGAGGTCCTCGACTGCGCCACCGTAGACCTTATTGAAGGCCTTGCCGAACGCGGCCTCGGGTGCGGCGGCGTCAGTCAGTTCATACCCCTCCGACAGGAAGCCCGACCATTCGATCTCCGGCGGGTTGTTGGCGAGGAAGCGGTGGTTGCGCGCAGCGGCCGCGACGCATGCCAAAATCTCCTTCTGGTGCTCGGCGATCGACCAGCCCGGCAACACGGCAATCCGGCAGTCGACGTCGCACCAGGCCGGCACGCTGGAGGCCCAATCGCCGCCCTTGATGATGCCGGGATTGAAATTGATGGGATGGTTGAGCGTCCTGAAGTGACGATCGGCTTTGGCGCGCTCGTTCCATTCGATCTCGAGTTTTTGCAGGGCCTGGATCAAATGATAGGCCGCCATGATTGCGTTCGCGCCGGAACCGGCGAAGGCAACGTGGGTCGGATGGCCCTTCACGCGCAGGCGAAACCAGATCACGCCAACCTGAGAGCGCACCATCTTGCCGCCGGTCGGCTCCGGAATGAAACAGGCATCGGCGCGGTAGCCGCGCTGAAGCGTCGAGAGCGCGCCGACGCCCGTGCTCTCCTCCTCGATCACGGACTGGAAGTGGATCCGCGCCGTAGGCTTCAAGCCCGCGGCTTTGATCGCATCCAGCGCGTAGAGCGCACCGATCGTGCCCGACTTCATGTCGCAGGCACCCCGGCCAAACATCTTGCCGTCCTTGATGACGGGCGAGAACGGCGGCGTATCCCACAATTCCAGCGGACCTGCCGGCACCACGTCGCAGTGCCCCTGGAGGATCAGCGATTTTCCAACGTTCGTTTGCGGACGGTAGGTGCCCACCACCGAACGCGCTTTCGAAAAATCATGCTCGATCGGGCCAAAACCGCGCAGATCCTTGAGGTCGTCGATATTGATGTGCCAGTCGTCGATCTCATAGCTGCGTTCGCGCAGGAGGTCGCCGATCATGTCCTGGCACGGTCCCTCCGCCCCGCGGGTCGAGGGGATCGCGACGAAATCGCGGGTGGTCGCAAGCTGGGCTTCGAAGCCGGCGTCGACGGCGTCAAGAATCCTCTGCTGCGTCTCGGCATTCATCAGGCAACTCCAATCGGGCGTTCAGATCATCGATGGAGCGCAAGCTAGCCGATTTCAGCCGTTCGGGTACTCTACAAAATAAGCATCCCGCAATGCATCTTCGAGCAGCCGGCCTTCGAAGTAGCCATTCAATGTCGCAGGCCGGGTGACGCCGTCGAGCAGACGCGGACACGGCTCGGGCGCGCCGAGCACCGTGCGCACCGGGATGCGCTCGGCATAGATCGGGAGTTCGTAGTCCTCATCGTCATCGGCCACGCCCTTGGCACGGATCTTGGCCGAGGCCTCCTCGATCTCCATCGCGATGAAGGAGGTCGCCTTGGTCTCCTGCGCGGTGCTCTGACGCAGGCCCGCGGTGCGGCCCGGGAAGAAGCGGTCGACCATCGCGATCACCGCGCGCTCTTTCTCCTCGTGGTCGGTGACGAGGTAGGCGGTGCCGAACGCCATCACCGCCCGGTAATCGGCGGAGTGATTGAAGCCGCAGCGCGCCAGCACGAGACTGTCGAGATGAGCGACCGTCAGGCAGACGCGCTCGCCCCTGGTCTGGTTGCGCAGCATGCGGCTGGCGCTGCTCCCATGCCAGTACAGCTTCGTTCCTTCGCGCCAGAAGAAGGTCGGCGTGCAATAGGGCTGACCGTCGATCACATAGGACACGTGGCATAGCATCGAGGAGTCCAGGATGCGGTGAACGGTCGCGTGATCGTAGAAGCCGCGGTCGTGACGGCGCTTCACCTGGTTGCGCGCTGACGTCGGATAGGAGTCTGAGTTTTCAACCTGGCTCACGGCCGCACCTCCGAGATTGGAACAATTCGGAAGAGTTGTAGCCGTGGATTTGGTCTGCGATAGTGCCAATTCCATGCGAAAAATTCCGACCAATTCTCCCTCGCCGGCCAAGGCCGAGTTGCCGCTCGACCTCACCGGTCCGCACGTCACGGCCGGCGCCTCCGCGGCGCACCGGCTCTACCAAGCGCTCTGCGAGATGATCGTCTCCGGTCTCGCCAGGCCCGGCGAGCCATTGCCGCCCTCACGGACACTGGCGCACCAGACCGGCTTGCGCCGCAACGCCGTCGTCACTGCCTATGAGCGGCTGATCGCCGACGGTTTTGCCGAGGCAGCCGTCGGCTCCGGCACCTTTGTCGCCGCGCGCATCCCTGCACGAGCAGCCGAGGCGAACAAACCCAAGGCGGTTGTCGAAGCGCCGCAGCATGGCGCGTTCGCGCTCGGCTGCACCCATATCGACGAGCGCGCCGTGCAGCGCTTCCGCGCCTTCGTGGGCCGTCGCATGCGCGCATTCGGATCCGAGCATCTGCATTATGGCGATCCCCGCGGCAGTCGCGAGCTGCGTGCGGCAATCGCCGATCACCTGCTGTCGGCGCGAGGGCTGCGCTGCGACCCCGATCAGATCATGCTCACGTCCGGCACGCTGCATGCGCTGCGCATCGTGCTGAGCGCGATCCTCAAGCCGGGCGACCAGGTCTGGTGCGAGGACCCCGGCTATCCGATCGCGCGCCAGACGATCGGACATTGCGGATATCGCACCGTACCCATTCCGGTCGACGCGTACGGGCTGCACGTGGCCAAAGGTCGTTCGGCGGCACCGTCTGCGCGCGCGGCCTATGTCACGCCGTCGCACCAGTTTCCGCTGGGCGTCCAGATGTCGATGCCACGGCGGCTCGAACTGCTGGACTGGGCAAAGCAGGCCGGTGCCTTCGTGTTGGAGGACGATTACGACAGCGAGTTCCGCTACGACGGCGCGCCGCTGATGTCGCTCGCCGGCATCGATCACCTCCAGCGCGTGATCTACCTGGGCACCTTCGCCAAGACCTTGTTTCCGGGCCTGCGCATCGGCTATTGCGCGCTGCCCGAGCGCCTGATCGCGGACGTGACGGCTGCACGGGCTGCGCTCGACCGCTTTCCCGGCACGCTGATGGAAGGCGCGGTGGCCGACATGCTCAATTCCGGCGCCTTCGCCGCGAACCTGAAGCGGGTGCGCAAGCTCTATCGCGAGGCGCGTGATGCGCTGGCGGAGACATTGGAAGCGAAATCGGACGGGGCGCTATCCGTGCCGGTGCCGTCGCAAGGGTTGCATCTTGTCGCACGGTTCAATCCCCCGGTCGATCCGTCGCGCGCGGCCGAGGCCAAGCGGGCGGCCGGCGCGGAAGGTTGGCTCCTGGCCGACACCTATTCACTCGCGCGTCCCCTGCCCGGTTTCGTGCTTGGATTTTCAGGGCATACGGTTCCGCAACTGGTGGCCTCTGCCGAACGGCTGGCGCGCGAGTCGCGCGCTATCTTGTGCGCGAGGAGCTCAGCCCGGCAGGCGTAACGAAGCTTCACCTATCAGAATCGCCTCCGGCTCCCTAGATTGCGGCATCGACGCCGGACTTCAAATCATGCTGCTACACCGCGCGACCTGCCTTTCGCTCCTGATGTCCCTCGCGCTCGCCTCCACGGCGCGCGCAACAATGGTCGGCCGCGAGCAGGACATCGTGGATCTCAAGCTCGGCCAGCGCGTACAAGTGGATGACGGAACTTGCCCCGCCGGACAGGTCAAGGAAGTGCGCGGCGCGAAGATGACCGACAAGGGCGTTTCACGGACGAGCACCTGCGTGCCACGATACGGTCCGAAAACCAAATAATCTGAACGTCACTTCGCCGGATCGAACATGCACTGCAAGGTCGGCTTGGCGATTTTGGTGAAGGTCGGGCCGATTTCACCCTGCTTGGACGTCGGCACCCAGTCGGTCTCGATCGTCGGCACGCCGGTCTCGCTGATGCCGCGCAGCAGCGCCTCACGCAAGTCGCGGTCCTCGACGACGGCAGCGGCATGGTCGTGCAGGCAACCGCAGACCTCCTCCGGGTGCTCCCAGCGCCCGAGCATGCGCGGCGCACACTGACGCACGAATTCGGCACGGGAATCCGGCAGCCTGGAGGGAGCGCGCACCTGCGCCGCAGCGGCGCTGAGCGTCAGAACGGACATGAACGCTGCGGCGCAGAAACGAGCAATCATGATGGCCTTTGCCGGCAATTTTTCTTGTTGGCGATCAGAAGCGCGTGGCGACCACGATCGGCTGCGGTGCAATGATCGTCAGCGACGAACCGGTGTACTGGAAGGTGCCGACACCGGGAAGACTGCCATCCGGCGAGCCCGCGAACGAGGAACCGGCAAGCACGAAGCCGAAGGCAAGGATGAAGCTGAGCGCGCGCATGGTCTTGTCTCCGAATCGGTGGCCGGCGGTGCCGTCGTTGTGAAGCTGATAACCATGGGTGGTTTCGTGCGTGATGCGCCAAAAGCGGAAAATGGTTTCATCTTTCGTGAGAATTGTTTCGTCGTGTCCGGCACGACGAAACATTCGCCGGAAAATGCCAATCTTTTCAGGGGGGCGCGCCACGGCCCAAAGTAGCCTGACAAATTCCCGCTCGGTTCGGAACGAGCCTCCACGTGGTCGGGGACGCTTCGGCTACGACCTAAGCCATCGAAATCGCGACGCCGGGACCACCGGGCGCGTTCACGTGAGCAATGGCCATCATGATGGCGGCAGATCGCGCTCGACGCGCGAGACGGACCAGCGGATGGGCCGCGGAGACAACGACCCGTTCGCAACAGCGCGACGTCAGCTGGCGAAATGGCGCTGCAAGCCAAGCGCGACCTTGAAGCCGCGCCGCAGACATTCGCGCCGCTGACTGGCTCGCATCTTGCAGGACCTCGCAGTCGTCAGTGAGTGAAGAACTCACCGCACTTCTGGACGCTTGCGTCCGCTGGTCCCCACGGCATGATCGGCACGGTCGACGTCGAGTTCTTTGGTGAGCCCTCGATCAGCTTGTCCGAATAGACCATGTAGACCAGCACGTTGCGCTTGGCGTCACAGCCGCGCACGATCTGCATCTTCTTGAAGAACAGTGAGCGGCGCTGGCGGAACATGTCGTCACCTTGCTCCATCTTGTTCTTGAACTTGATCGGGCCGACCTGGCGACAGGCCAGCGAGATGTCCGAGACCTCCTCGGCAAGGCCGAGCCAGCCCTTGAAGCCGCCCTTCTCCGGCACCGTGAAGTGACAGGCGACGCCCTCGACCTCGGGGTCGTCGAGGCCGTAAGTCGCGAGCTTGTCGTTCGGGCTCATCCATTTGAATACAGTCGAGCGGCGGAAGATCAGATCGGGCTCGTCGGCAGCAAGGGCGGGCGCCGCCCAAATCGTCAGAGCCAGGAGGAATAAAGCGAGGCCCTTCAAACGGATGCCGAAAAGACCGTGGAAACGAGATGACATGAAGTTCTCCGGTAACAAGTCCCCGCAATGTAGGCATCAGGCGGCCGGTCAGGAAGACGAGCGGCCAGTCGGCACGGCCGCCGTTTACCGCTCTGTGAGGCTTTTTTGCTACGCGTTGAACAAAAGTAGCTGACGGCAGAACCACCTTGAGGGTGAACGCGTATCCCCTTTGCGAGACTAACGTCTGATTTGGATTATGGATTCGAGGATGAACAGCGTGAACGGGTCCGGTTTTGCTGCCAAGCCAACGCGGATTTGGCAGATCGCCATTTTGACGGCGGCGGGTGCGATCGGGACGGCAAGCCAGGCTGACGCAGCGTTTTATTATTGGACGGATTATTCCGACGGGTCCTATTACGCCCGGCAGGATCGGCATCCCGAACTACCGCGCCACAAGCCGCCGAAGCGCGGCACGGCGGGCAAGAAGGAGATCGTCGCCGAGAAGGAAGCGGGCACCAAGCCGCAAGGACCGCTCGTCATCGTCGTCTCGATCGACCGGCAGAAGGTGACGGTCTACGACAGCAAGGGCGTGTTCGCGGAATCCCCGGTGTCGACAGGCATGAAGGGCCATTCGACGCCGATGGGTGTGTTCAGCGTCATCCAGAAGCACAAATTCCACCATTCCAACATCTACAGCGGCGCCCCGATGCCGTACATGCAGCGGATCACCTGGTCTGGCGTCGCCATGCATGCCGGCGTGCTGCCGGGCTATCCGGCCTCGCATGGCTGCATCCGCATGCCGATGGCGTTCGCGGTGAAGATGTGGAACTGGACCAGGATGGGCGCGCGCGTGATCGTCGCGCCCGGCCAGATGTCGCCGCAAAGCTTTTCGCATCCGCTGCTCGCCTCGGTGCGCGTAGCGCCGCAGCCCGCCGCCAGCCTCGCGCCGCAGATCAACGCCAGCGACAAAGCCGATAAGGGCGCGGCGCAAACCAAAGTCAACGAAGCCACGCCGGCCGAGACGAAGACCGCGAGCGCAGACAGCGTGCTCGAGCTGCGCGCCTCCGTCGGCCACACCGTGATGTCGGATGTGACCACCGGCCATGCGCCCGCCCGCGAGGAAGCGGCTGCGCCCGCCGACAAGATCACGACCAAGATCGCCGGGGCATCTGACGCGGCCAAGCCGCAATCCGAAGAAACCGCCAGGCCCGCAAACATGGACGCGAAGTCGATTGAGGCCGCGGAAGCGCCCAAGGCTTCGACAGTGACCGACGACAAGCTCGGCGCTGCCAAGACCGAAGCTGCCGATTCCCGGAAGAAGACTGATGCTCCGGCACTCGCCACCTCGGCCGACATGGAGAAGGACGAGACCCGCGTTGCCGATCCGGCACCTGCGGCGAAGCCGGATGCGCCGCGGCGGGCCGGCCAGATCGCCGTCTTCATCAGCCGCAAGGATTCCAAGCTCTACGTGCGACAGAACTTTGCGCCGTTATTCGAGGTGCCCGTCACGATCGCCCCGAGCGACCGGCCGCTCGGCACGCACGTCTTCACAGCCGAAGTCGATAAGACCGATTCCAACGCGCTGCGTTGGTCGGTGGTGTCGCTGCCGATCTCGGTCCGCGCCGCTGCGCGCGATGACGACGGACGCGTGTCACGCCGCCAGCGTGGCGCTGCCGTGATCCCCGTTGCCGCAAAGCCGGTGGTCACGCCGGACAGCCCGACTGAAGCCCTCGACCGCATCTCAATTCCGGCCGACACCATGGCGAAGATTAACGAGATGCTGACATCAGGTGGCTCGATCATCGTCTCCGACCAGGGCATCAACCAGGGGGAGACCGGCGAAGGCACGGACTTCATCGTCCGCCTTTACTAGCGCCTTCACTAGAGAGCGTTTTGAGCGAAGTGGATACCGCTTCGCGCAAAGCAAACGCGCCAAACGTCTAGCGCCTCGCCGCGACCGATAACGCGGTGTTGACGAGTGAGGTTGCAGCGGCGGAGTAACATGCACCCCGGATCATTTCGGGGACGGCGTCATGATGAACCGCAGGACCATGCTCGCCGCGCTTGCAGGCGCACTCGTGCCAATGAAGCGCGCGTTTGCCGACGGCGGCATGAGCCGGATCTCGGCCTATGCCTTCTCCTTCCCCGCGTTGTCCGGCGAGGACATCCGCCTTGCCGCGTACACCGGCAAGCCGCTGCTGGTGGTGAACACCGCTTCGCTCTGCGGCTACACCCCGCAATATGCAGACCTCCAGGAGCTCTGGGACGAGTTTCGCGAGCGCGGGCTCACCGTGATCGGCGTGCCTTCCAACGATTTCGGTGGCCAGGAGCCCGGCGGCGCCAGCGAAATCTCTGAGACGGCGCACCAATACCGCGTTTCCTTCCCGATCACAGCCAAGTCCGTTGTGATCGGATCGAAAGCGCACCCCTTCTACAAATGGGCCGCCGACGCACGGCCGCGAGAGGTTCCGAAGTGGAACTTCCACAAATATCTGATCGGCCGTGACGGCTATATCGCCGAGGTCTTTGCGTCCGCCGTCGCGCCGACCGATACGCGGGTCAAAACGGCCATTGCCAAGGCGCTGGCCGACAGTTGACGCGAGTTGCGCCCCATCCGGTTGGGCACAATTGTGGCGGGGCATCAAACAGCCGTTGCAATGGCGAGGGCCCACCCTCTAGGCTAGGATGGTTTGGGGCAGGACGGTTTGCCGCAGAAAAAGCCGCGGCGGAACAACGGGATCAATCTCGAGGACAACACCATGCGTGTGGCGGCAGGACTGATTTTGGCAAGCGCGATGTCTCTGGGCATGACCGGCGCGGCATGGTCGCAGACCGCCGCAAAACCCGCGGCCACCACCCAAGGAGCACCGGCGATACCGGCAGCTTCCGCACCGGCGGCTGCGCCGGCACCCGCTCCGGCAGTAGCTGCCGCGCCAGCGGGCTTCGTTAACCCGCCGCCACCGAAACAGGCGCCGCAGCCGGCGCGTGCAGCCTGCAGCACGCCGGGCGCGCTCGGTGTCGCCCGCACCGTCGAGATCGACACCACCGGCGGCCCCGGCTTCGGCTTCGAGCATTTCAAGGAGCTCGACTTCCTGCGCGACCACGAGGTGGTGCTGACCTTCGACGACGGCCCCTGGCCCAAGAACACGCCCGCCGTGCTGAAGGCACTCGCCGACGAGTGCACCACCGGCATCTTCTTCTCCATCGGCAAGCACGCGACCTACGAGCCGGAGATCCTGAAGCAGGTCTATGCGGCCGGCCATACCGTGGGCAGCCACACCTGGTCGCATGCCAACCTCAACAACAAGAAGCTCAACGAAGCGCAGCGCAAGGAAGAGATCGAGAAGGGCCTATCCGCGGTGAAATGGGCGCTCGGCGGCATCTCGCCTTCGCCTTTCTTCCGCTTCCCGGCGCTCCAGCATCCGCCGGAGATGGTCACCTATCTCGGCAACCGCAACATCGGAATTTTCTCCTGCGACATCGATTCGTTCGACTTCAAAGCCTCCAAGCCTGAGAAGGTGGTCGAGACCGTGATGAAGAAGCTCGACACCAAGGGCAAGGGCATCATCCTGATGCACGACTTCCAGAAGCACACGGCGGAGGCCCTGCCCGAGCTGCTCAAGCGCCTGAAGGCGGGCGGCTACAAGGTGGTAGCGATGCGCGCCAAATTCCCGGCATCGACGCTGCCCGAATACGACCAGGAGCTGCTCAAGGACGTCAAGCTGCCGACGGTGAGCCAGCGCCCGGTCAATTCCGTGGTGACGACCGTTTCCGAATAGACGGCCATTGTCTTTTCGCATCGAAGGCTACGTCATCGTCTCGGCGGACGGCATGCTCGCTGACGCCGCGCATGTGATGCCGGACAGTCTGAAGTTCGAAGGCGACAAGCTGTTCTTCGAGCAGGCGCTCGATCGCGCCGCGCTGATCGTGCACGGCCGCAACTCGCACGAGCAGCAGCCGAACTCGCCGAAGCGCAAGCGACTGATCCTGACCCGCAAGATCAGGGCGCTGACCGTCGACCCTGAAATGCCGAACGCGACATTGTGGAATCCGGGTCACGCCAGCTTCGCGGAAGCTTGCGCCTTCGCCAACGTCGCATCCGGCACGGTCGCGATCATCGGCGGCCCGATGGTGTTCGACATGTTCATGGACCGCTACGACACGTTCTGGCTGTCCGAGGCGCCGCATGTGCGACTGCCCGGCGGCGAAGGCTGTTTTGGCGGCGTGCCCCAGCGGACGCCGCACGAGGTGCTCGCCTCGCACGGAATGAAGCCCAGCGCGCCGTATCTGCTCGACGCGGCACATGATGTCGCCGTCACGCCGTGGCGGCGGGGATAGCGCAAGATCAAGGTGCGCATCGCCGCCAGTCCGCTGTGAGCCGCCGAAGCCAGCCGCCCGTCCTCAGGCAACGTCAATCGCCGCGGCCCGTGCCCCGTCGTCGCGCACGCTCCCGCGTCCCCGGCAGGTCCGGCGATGGCTCAATGTGCCGAGAGTTTCAACAATCCCGAAATCGGCCTGCGCGGCAGATTCTCGTGCGCCAGTTGGAGTCAGAGAGAGCAGTGCCGAAGGGCGACGGTGCGGCGGAGTTACGACGTTCCTCATCCCGAGCCTGTTTAATGCGGCGTGAACCGGCGAGGCCAAAACTCCTTCCCACTCGAGCGAAAAATTAGAGCTTCTCTGTTATGCAGATCGCATGTGGCGACTTCATTCCGCTTTCTGGCATACGCCCGGCCCCTCATTAAGGACAAAGAGACCATGAGTTCGATTTTTGCCTCCCTCTCCTGCCGCAAGTTTCTCGGCGCCATCGCGGTCCTGGTCTCGCTGACCTTTCTGTCAGTGATGTCGCCGTCATCGGCCTACGCGATCGACCTGCCGACCGACGACGAGCAGGACGTGCTGGTCCGCACGACGCTGATGACCTTCAACGACGCCAACATCACCGGGAACTACTCGGTCCTGCTTGCCAAGGGCTCGAGGCAGTTCCAGGACAAATGACGCCCGAGAAGCTGGCGGCCGCGTTCGAATCCTTCCGCAGCAAGAAGCTGTTCTTCGAAGGGATCGTCACCGACGATTACGAATCACAGCAGAAACCCAAGCTCGATTCGGAAGGTGCGCTCGTTCTCGCCGGCGAGTTCAAGAACGACGAGGTCCGGGTCAAGTACAGGCTGCGTTTTGCCCAGAACGACAATGCCTGGAAGATCATCGGCATCGACGTCGATGCCAAGAAACTCTGACAAGAAGCCGAGATGGGAAATCCTGAGCGGCGATCCGCCGCGGCTGCCAAGAGGAGGCTGCTTTGATGTCGACAAGCGATACTCCATCGACGCCCAAACCCCTTTGGCGCCGTGGCCTCGCCGGCTTTCTCGACTTCCTGACGGTGTTCTTCGTCGGCGGCTATTCCATTGGCGCCGCCACCGGCGAGACGACGAAGGACGGTTTCAGCCTGCACGGCGCATCCGCTCTTGTGCTGTTTGCCCTGATCACCCTGTACTTCTATCTTGGCTGGAAGGTGCTCGGTGGCACGTTCTGGCAGCGCATCCTTGGGGCGCGTTAGAGCATTATCCGGAAAAGTGCGAAGCGGTTTCCGAAAAGATCATGCTTGAACAACAACCTAAAGCGCGGCGATGACTCATCCCAATCTCATCACGCTTTTAGGTGCGGGCTGGCGTCAGCGTAATCCACCCTACAGGACCGCGCGGAGCGGCGGTCATACCCTGCCTACACGTCCCCGTAGGCCGCTTCGGCCGGACGCGTGGTTCGGCCGTATCCGATGATCATGCACAGTGCGCCGATGATCGACAGGTTCTTCAGCGCGTCGATCACCACCTTGGCGTTGTCGGGCGGCGCCTGGTTCCAGAAGTCATCGAACAGCACGGTCGCGACCGCGACGTAGATGATCAGCAGCATCGCGAAGAAGCGCGCGCCGAAATTCAGCGCAATCATCAGCCCGGCGATGACCTCGAGTCCTCCGACCGCGATCGCCAGCAATTGCGGCGTCGTCATGGCGGTCGCGGTCTCGACTTGCTTGGCGTAAGGCGCAATCATATCGGGCACCATGATCTTGGTGGCGATGAAGTCCGCCGTCGCCTGGATGGCGAACAGCTTGGACGCGCCCGTGTAGATGAACAGTACGGCGAACAGGATCCGCCCGAAAGTCACGAACGCTGGCATGATCGGCCTCTTGGCAAGAGCGCTAAGCACGGGATGCGCGAGGGATTATGAAGAGTCCGCTTGCGGTTTTCAAACAGGGAAATGGAGAACCGCGAGGAATTCAAAATAAGCCGCGCGACCGGTGCCCCTTCTCCCCTTGTCGGAGAAGGATGTGCATCTTTCGCGCAGATCGACCCTTACGTAAACAACGTCGGCTGCTGCCTCGCGGCGCGCTCCTGCGCTTCGACCACCGCGACCGCCGTCATGTTAAGGATGCCACGTGCGGTCACCGAGGGCGTGAGGATATGCGCCGGCCGTGCCGGGCCGATCAGGATCGGGCCGACCGGGAGCGCGTCCGCCAGCGACTTGATCATCTGGTAGGCGACGTTGGCGGTATCCAGGCTTGGCATGATCAGGATGTTGGCCTCGCCCTCGAGCTTGGAGTGCGGCAGCACCATTTTCCGCGCAGCAGCTGAAAGCGCGGTGTCGCCCTGCATCTCGCCGTCGGCCTCGATCTCGGGATGCTTCTCCTTCAGAAGCTGGGTCGCCCGGCGCATCTTGCGCGAGGAGTCGGTATCGTAACTGCCGAAATCCGAATGCGAGACGAAGGCGATCTTCGGCTTGATGTTGAAACGCTGTACGTGGACCGCCGCGAGCGAAGCGATCTCGGCAAGCTCTTCCGCGCTCGGATTTGGGCGTACCTGCGTATCCGCGATAAAAAATGCGCCCTTGCTGGTGATCAGCAGTGCCAGCGCGGCGTAGTCGCTGACGCCGGCTGAGAAGCCGATGATCTCGCGGACATGGCGCAGATGACTCATATAGCGACCCTCGACGCCGCAGAGCATGGCGTCGGCCTCCCCGCGCACCACCGCAAGTGCCGCGATCACCGTGTTATTGGTGCGCACCACCGTGCGCGCTGCGTCGGGCGTCACACCGCGGCGGCCGGCGACCTCGACATAGGACTGCACATAGGAACGGTAGCGTGGATCGTCCTCAGGATTGATGAGGTCGAAATCCTTGCCGGCCTTGATCGACAGGCCGAACCGCTTGATGCGTGCCTCCACCACCGAGGGGCGGCCAACCAGGATCGGCCGCGCCAGCTTCTCCTCCAGCACCACCTGGGTGGCGCGCAGCACACGCTCGTCCTCGCCTTCGGCGTAGATCACGCGCACCGGCTGAGTCTTGGCCTTGGCGAACATCGGCTTCATGACGAGGCCGGAGCGGAAGGCGAAGCGCTCGAGCAGCGCGGTGTATTCATCGAAATTGGTGATGGGCCGCGTTGCGACGCCCGATTGCATCGCCGCCTTCGCCACCGCCGGCGCGATCCGCAAGATCAACCGCGGATCGAACGGGCTCGGGATCAGCGAGCCCGGGCCAAAACCCTGCGTCTCGCCGGTGTCAAAACCCTGCGCGACTGCATCCGACGGCGCCTCGCGCGCGAGCTGCGCGATCGCCTCGACGGCGGCGTGCTTCATCTCCTCATTGATGGCGCTGGCGCCGACGTCGAGCGCGCCGCGGAAGATGAAGGGAAAGCACAGGACGTTGTTGACCTGGTTCGGATAGTCGGAGCGGCCGGTGCAGATCATGGCGTCGGGGCGCACCTTGCGCGCCTCCTCCGGCATGATCTCCGGCACGGGATTGGCGAGCGCCATGATCAACGGCTTGTCGGCCATCGCCTCGGCCATCTCCGGCTTGAGCACGCCGGGCGCGGACAGGCCGATGAAGATGTCCGCGCCGCCGATGACGTCGGCGAGCGTGCGCTTGTCGGTCTTCTGCGCATAGACCGCCTTCCAGCGGTCCATCGAGGTGTTGCGGCCCTCGTGCACGAGGCCGTCGATGTCGCAGACCCAGATGCTCTTGCGCTGCGCGCCCATCGACACCAGGAGATTCAGCGTCGCGATTGCCGCGGCCCCTGCTCCCGAGGCCACGATCTTGACGTCGGACAGTTTCTTGCCGTTCAGCCTGAGGCCGTTGGTGATGGCGGCGGCGACGATGATGGCGGTGCCGTGCTGGTCGTCATGGAACACCGGGATCTTCATGCGCTCCTTCAAGCGCGTTTCGATCTCGAAGCATTCCGGTCCGCGGATGTCTTCCAGATTAATGCCGCCGAAGGTCGGCTCGAGCGCCGCCACGGTCTCGACCACGCGGTCGATGGTGTCGGCGGCGATCTCGATGTCGAACACGTCGATGCCGGCGAATTTCTTGAACAGGACCGCCTTGCCCTCCATCACCGGCTTGGAGGCCAGGGGGCCGATATTGCCGAGGCCGAGCACGGCGGTGCCGTTCGAGACAACGGCGACCAAATTGGCGCGGGTGGTGAGCGAGGCGGCCTCGGCGGGATTCTTGGCGATCTCGGTGCAGGCGGCGGCGACGCCCGGAGAATAGGCCAGCGCGAGATCGCGCTGGTTGGCAAGCGGCTTGCTCGCCTGGATCTCGAGCTTTCCGGGCCGCGGCAGACGGTGATAGGCGAGCGCCGCCTGGTGGAGATCATCAGAATAGGACGACATGCGGTGTCTCGCCTCGCGTTACCGGCCTCAAAATGCATCACCGGGAGCGGCCGCCCAATGCGGACGTTATTTCCGGGTCATGGAAACGGGATGAAGCACGGCAGCCGCCCCGGTGGCAACATCCGATTGCGACCCCATCAACAGGACGCGTGGTCAAATATTTGAAAACCATAGCTTTCCCTGGACCGCGCGGCGTTTCGCGAATATGGCAGGTTGCGCGGTGCAAAACCAGCAACTGGAGCAGGGAAATGAAGCGATTCCTGATCGGCCTGATCGCACTCGCCGTGCTCGGCGCGGGCGGATCGTTCGGCTTCAACCTCTATGCAAAATATCGCGCCACCACCGAGGTCGAGGCCGCCTTCGAGCAGATCCGCAAGCAAGGCGGCAAGGCGAGCTACGGCAAGGTCGAATTCGACGTGATGAGCCGGACACTGAGGGTCGATGATATAGCGGTGACTCCCGGCAACGAGTCCCAGGCGCAGATCAAGATCGCCGGCATCAAGGGCACCGGCGTCCGCCTGCTCGACCAGAGCAGCTTTTCGGCCGACAACATCGACGTCACGGGTTTCGAAGTCGCGCTCAACCAGGTCGGCCCCGCGAAGCTGAACGCATCCTATAAGATCCCGCAACTCACCCTGCGTGACTATGCCGGCCCCCTTCACGCCGGGAATGTGCCGACGGGTGGCTCCGTGATCGATATCTACCGCTATGTGCTCGGTCAATACGCACGCGTCACGGCATCGTCACTGACCGCTCCGACGTTGACGATGAGCTTCGATGCGAGCGGCAGCGCCGCCGGCAGCGGCGAGGTCGCCTATTCCGGCCTGGCCATCCAGAATCTCAAGCACGGCAAGTTCGATGCGATGAAGGCGGACCGCGCTGTTTTCACCATCGACGTGCCGCAGCCGGGCAAGCAGGACAAGCTGACCGGCGATCTCTCCAACATCATCGTCAACGAGTTCGATGCGACCGCGATCGCCGCGGTACTCGACCCAGACAAGACCGGCGACGACGGCTACTACCGCGTCTACCGGCAAATCTCCGCCGGCCCTTATGTGCTCAAATCGACCCAGGGCATGCGGATGGACATCGACGGGATCACCTTCGAGGACGTCGCGGCGCAGCCGTCAAAATTCCGGCCGGCCGAGATCGTTGCGCTCATGCCGACAGACCGGTCGGTCCTCCCGACATCCGCGCAATCGCGCGAGATGATGGAGAAGCTCGCCGGGTTCTATGATGGCCTCCGTATCGGCAAAATCCAGGTCGGCAAGACGTCGATCAGCATGCCGCAAGGCACCGCGAGGATCAACGCCGTCAGATATCGGGGTGGCGAATTCGCGGTCGAAGGCGTCGATACGCCGACCCCGCAGGGGCAGTTCAGGATGGAGCGCTTCGCGCTGAAATCCTTCAGCGCGGCAAACCTGATGCGCTGGGCGGCAGGCTTCAGCAATCACGGGCAGGCACCCTCGCCCGATCAGGTGCTGGGCCTGTTCCGCGTGCTGGAAGGCGCCGAGATCAAGGGCGTGGTGGCGCCCGACAAGAACACCAAAAGGCTGATCACGATCGATACGATGACACTGGAGTGGGGACAGCTGATTGGCTCGATCCCGAGCAAGGCGCACCTGATTGCGAAATTCGTCACGCCCACCGATCCATCCGACCCAAAACAACTTCCATTGGTTCTCAGCGGGATCGACAAGCTCGCGATCGATCTCGATCTCGGCGCCGCGTGGACAGAGTCGTCCAACAGCTTCAATTTGACGCCCGCGACACTCGACATCGGAGGGATCGCCAGCGCGCAATTGCGCATCACGCTTAGCAATGTGCCACGCGAGCTGTTTTCGGCTGACCCCGCTCAGTTCATGGGTCGGGCCGCCCAGGTTGAGGCTGTCGCGCTCGAGTTCTCGGTCCGCGACAATGGTTTCGTCGATTCCGCGGTGACGCAGAATGCACGGGGACGAAATGTCAGCCGCGACGAGGCGCGCCGGACACTCGTCGACAGCGTCAGGGCGTACCGAGCGGATGTCGCCGCCGCCAATCCGGAGGCGGACACGGCGGTGGACGCGATCGCGAGCTTTGTCGAGACGCCGGGCCAGACGCTCGTCATCAAGGTCACGCCGCGCACGAAGGTGCCGCTGATGCAATTGATGCAGCTCTTCAATGCCGACCCGGAGGGCACGCTGGCGCAGTTCAAGATCGAAGCGTCGACGGGGCTGTAGGGCGAGCGGTTGCGACGGTCGCGTGTCCCGGACGCGGCGCGGCATGAAATGACGCGACGCAGCGCCGGGACCCAGAAAGCCCGTTGTTCCCGCAAATGTGGGCCCCGGCTCTGCAGCGCATCGCCGAAGTAGCGCTGCGCTGCGTCCGGGGCACGAGACCAAAGCCCCACTCAGCCACTCATTTCTGCGGCAGGTTCACCCGGATATGCAACTCGCGCAGCTGCTTGGTGGTGGCCTCCGACGGCGCGCCCATCAGGAGGTCCATGGCCTGCTGGTTCATCGGGAACAGCGAGATCTCGCGCAAGTTCGTGGTGCCACAGAGCAGCATCACGATGCGGTCGACGCCCGCGGCCATGCCGCCATGCGGCGGGGCGCCGTATTGGAAGGCGCGGTACATGCCGCCGAACCGTTCGACCACTTCCTGCTCGCCGTAACCGGCAATCTCGAACGCTTTCACCATTGCTTCCGGCACGTGGTTGCGGATGCCGCCCGAGGCGATCTCGTAGCCATTGCAGGTGATGTCGTACTGGAACGCCTTGATGGTCAGCGGGTCCTGGCCCTTCAGCGCGTCGAGGCCGCCCTGCGGCATCGAGAACGGGTTGTGCGAGAAGTCGACCTTCTTGTCGTCCTCGTTGTACTCGTACATCGGGAAGTCGACGATCCAGGCGAGCTCGAACCGCTCCTTGTCCGTGAGGTTCAGCTCCTCGCCAACCTTGTTGCGGGCAAGACCCGAAAACTTCCAGAACTTGTCGGGATCACCGGCGACGAAAAAGGCGGCATCGCCTTCCTTCACGCCGAGCTGCGCTCGGATCGCGGCGGTGCGTTCGGGACCGATGTTGTTCGCGAGAGGACCGGCGCCCTCGCCACCCTCGCGCCACATGATGTAGCCGAGGCCGGGCTGGCCTTCGCCTTGCGCCCAGGAATTCATGCGATCGCAAAACGCACGGCTGCCGCCGCCCGGTGCCGGAATTGCCCAGACCTGGTTCTTGGGATCTTCGAGCATGCGCGCAAAGACTTTGAAGCCGGAGCCGCGGAAATGTTCGGAGACGTCCTGCATCTCGATGGGGTTGCGCAGGTCCGGCTTGTCGCTGCCGTATTTGCGCAAGGCTTCGGCGAACGGAATCCGGCGCCAGGCCTTTGTCACCGGCTTGCCCTTGGCAAATTCCTCGAAAACGCCGGTGATGACCGGCTCCATCGCGGCGAACACGTCGTCCTGCGTGACGAAGCTCATCTCGACGTCGAGCTGGTAGAACTCGCCGGGCAGACGGTCGGCACGCGGGTCCTCATCGCGGAAGCAGGGCGCAATCTGGAAGTAACGGTCGAAGCCGCTCATCATCAGCAGCTGCTTGTATTGCTGCGGCGCCTGCGGCAGCGCGTAGAATTTTCCCGGATGAATGCGCGAGGGCACCAGGAAGTCGCGCGCGCCCTCCGGTGAGGACGCGGTCAGGATCGGGGTGTTGAATTCGAAGAAGCCCTGCTCCTTCATGCGACGTCGCATGGAGTCAATGATCGACACGCGCGTCATGATGTTCTGGTGTAGCTTCTCGCGGCGCAGATCGAGGAAGCGGTACTTCAGGCGTATGTCTTCAGGATATTCCTGGTCGCCGAACACCGGCAGCGGCAGGTCGCCGGCCGGACCCAGCACCTCGATCTCGCTGACGTAAACTTCGATCTTGCCAGTCGGCAGATCGTCATTGTCGGTACCTTCGGGGCGGCGGCGGGCCTTGCCGTCCATCCGCACCACGAATTCCGAACGCAGCTTCTCGGCCAGCGAGAATGCCGGCGAATCCGGGTCGACCACACACTGGGTCAGACCGTAATGGTCGCGCAGATCGATGAACAGCACGCCGCCATGGTCGCGAACGCGATGGACCCAGCCCGAGAGGCGAACCGTTTCGCCGATGTTGCTCTCGCGGAGCGCGCCGCATGTATGTGACCGGTAGCGATGCATGGTCGTCCCAAATTCAATCTCGGAGGAAGCGAATCGAACGGCCTGTAACGGCCGGTCCGAAGTTGCGGCAGGGTTTACCCGACGAGGCCCAAAGCGGCAACCAAGGGAACGGCCTGATTCGGACCAGATGCGCCCATTTTTGGCTTATCTGGGGTCCAACCTTTGCCATCAGGCGTTCCAACCCTATCTTGAGCTCATGACGGTTCATTTCCCCTTCCAGAACTCCTATGCGGCGCTGCCGGACAGCTTCTTCGCCCGCGTCCCGCCGACCCCCGTGGCGGCGCCCCGGCTGATCAAGCTGAACCGGCCGCTGGCGGTCCAGCTCGGGCTCGACCCTGATATGCTGGAGACCCCGGAAGGCGCCGAAATCCTGGCCGGCAAGACGGTTCCCGTGGGCGCCGATCCCATCGCTATGGCCTATGCCGGCCACCAGTTCGGGCATTTCGTGCCCCAGCTCGGCGACGGCCGCGCTATCCTGCTCGGCGAGGTCATCGACAAAGACGGCATCCGCCGCGACATCCAGCTCAAGGGAAGCGGCCCAACCCCGTTCTCCCGCCGCGGCGACGGCCGTGCCGCGCTCGGGCCGGTCTTGCGCGAATACATCGTCAGCGAGGCGATGTTCGCGCTCGGCATTCCGACCACGCGCTCGCTCGCCGCGGTCGTCACCGGCGAGCATGTAATCCGCGAGACCGCCCTGCCCGGCGCGGTGCTGACGCGCGTCGCCTCCAGCCATATCCGCGTCGGCACCTTCCAGTTCTTTGCCGTCCGCCGCGACACCGAGGCCATCCGCCGGCTCGCCGACCACGTCATCACCCGTCATTACCCGGATTTGCTTCAAGCGGAGCGGCCCCATCACGCGCTGCTCGCAGCCGTCGTTGCGCGCCAGGCTGAGCTCATCGCGCGCTGGCTCCTGGTCGGCTTCATCCATGGCGTGATGAACACCGACAACACGTCCATTTCCGGCGAGACCATCGACTACGGCCCCTGCGCCTTCATGGATGCCTACAATCCCGCGCAGGTGTTTTCCTCGATCGACGAGATGGGCCGCTACGCCTACGCTAACCAGCCGCGCATTGGCTTGTGGAATCTGACCCGGCTCGCCGAATGCCTGCTGCCGCTGTTCTCAGACGAGCAGGAAAAGGCGGTCGCCGAAGCCCAGGACATTCTCGGCGCCTTCGCCGAGACGTTCAGTGCCGCCTATCAGGCCGGCCTGCGCAGGAAGATCGGCCTGTTCACGGAGCGCGACGGCGACGAGGCGCTGATCCAGGACCTGCTCGATGCCATGGCGAAGAACCAGGCGGACTTCACCCTCACCTTCCGCAAGCTCGGCGATGCCGCAGGCGACGGAGGCGCAGACGTGCGCGCGCAGTTCATGGAGCCCGCGGTGTTTGACGAATGGGCCGGACGCTGGCGCGCGCGCATCGCGCTCGAGCCGCAGAGCGCGGCCGAGCGGCAAGCCGCCATGCACGCCGTGAACCCGATGTTCATCCCGCGCAACCACCGCGTCGAAGCCGTGATCCAGGCCGCCGTCAACAACGACGATTACGCCCCGTTCGAAGAATTGGTGAAGGTGCTGGCCAGGCCCTACGAGGACCAGCCGGAGTATGAGGCTTATGCCGATCCGCCGCTGCCGGACCAGCGGGTGCTGCAGACTTTTTGTGGCACCTAACTCCCCCTGATCACCCGGACAAAGAAAGATTGTTCGTGGAGCTGAACTCGCCTGACGTAGCTGCGTAGGGTGGATTAGCCGGAGGCGTAATCCACCTCTTCTCTCAACCAGCGGAAAGTAGATTGGTGGATTACGCTTCGCTAATCCACCCTACCGGCTGCCGCTGCCGCGAGCATCACGCCCGCTCGCCGCACTCGCCCGCGATCTTGACGTCGCCGCCCCAATCCTCTGGAAACAAACCGGCGGGACATCACGGTGAAACGACGAGTACGGCCAGTCGCACACCTTCGAGACATGACCGTGCTTGATGGGATTGTAATAGCAATACTCGACATGACGCGCGTAGTCGGTCTCGTCACGGATGAGATGCTCCAGTACCGGCGTTGCCAGATGCCGCGCTCGTTCCGAGCGGCACGAAAAGCGCTCAGCGGCTCATTCGCAGGGAGTGCCTTGGCAAAACGTGTCTTGATCAACGGCCTGCGCACCGAGAAATTGGCGTCCCCCGGCGGAAGCTTCCAGATCGCGTGCAGATGATCCGGCAGGACCACAAACGCGTCGATCTCGAATGGATGGCTCTGGCGCGTTGCTGCCACGGCGCCCCGTAAGATGTTGATCTTGTCTATCAGAAGAGCCCTCCGCCGATCGAGCAGGTTCACCGTGAAGAACCAGCATCCTCCCGGGACGAATGCGCGGCGATAGTTGGACATGGATCAGCGATAGCACAACTTGAAGTGGGCTCACAGTGGTGGATTACACCTTCGGCTAATCCACCCTACCACGTCGCCACTTGTGGACGCGGGAACCGCTGTCATCAAACTGAAACACTGGCGCTCTAACCGCCTGTCAGGGCCGTCTTGCCGGAGGCGTCCATCCTCCAACAGTCCCGACACAGCGCGCCATGTCCTTCAAATTCATCCATCTCACTGACACGCATCTCGCGAATCCCGGGCAAAAGCTCTATGGCCTCGACCCGCGCGCCCGGCTGGATGCCGCGATTGTCGACATCAACAAGCATCAGTCGGACGCTGCGTTTGCTGTGGTGACCGGCGACCTCACCCATTGGGGCGAGCCGGAGTCCTACGCCAATTTCGCCGACGCCATGGCTGCGCTGAAAATCCCGTACGTTGCCATGGTCGGCAATCACGACCGCCGCGACGCTTGCCTCGACCGCCTTCGGTCCGCGCCGCGCGATCAGAACGGCTTCGTGCAGGGCACGCGGACGACCGAGCACGGCCTGTTCGTCTTCCTGGACACGCTGGACGAGACCAGCCATGCCGGCGAGATGTGCGGCAAGCGCCTCGGCTGGCTCGCAAGCACGCTGGCCGCCGCGCCGGCCGACATGCCGTTCGTGGTGTTCATGCATCATCCGCCCTTCCCGGTCGGCGTACTCGCAATGGACGAGATCGCGCTGAAGCAGAGCGCCGAATTCGCCGAGGTGATCGCGCCTTACCGTTCGCGCATCCGCCACCTCTTCTTCGGCCATGTGCACCGGCCGATCTTCGGCAGCTACGGCAAGACTCCCTTCTCCACGCTGCGCGGCACCAACCACCAGGTCTGGTTCGAGCTGAATGCCAACGCGCCGCATTTGGCGAGCCACGAGCCGCCGGCCTACGGCGTGGTGCTGATCGACGATGAGAACCTGGTCGTGCACAGCCACGACTTCCTCGACCAAAGCCCACGCTTCCCTTTCGCCGCGCCAGCGGGAATCGGTGACCGCGACTATGCGCTCAACTTCCTGGCCCGGTGAGATGAGCCTCGCTGAACCCGCGGCTCTCCCGCGCGCGACCTCGGGGGCACCGCGTCTGCATGTCCTGAAACGCTTCACCGCCGGCTTCACGGCGTCGCTGCCGGCCTATCTGCTGCTGCTCCCCTCGCTGGTCTTCCTGGCGCTGTTCACCTATGGCGCGATGGGCCGCGTGCTTATCGATGCGCTCTATCAGCGCACGACGCCGAAAGAGCCCGTGCGCTTCGTCGGCCTCGACAATGTCAGCGCGGTGCTTGCCGACCCCGCCTTCACCGGCGCGGTCGTCAACAATCTCATTTACGCAGTCTGCACAGCGATCCCGAGCATCGGCCTCGCGCTCTTGTTTGCACTCGCGCTCTCGCGCACCAGCGCAGTGACCAGCGCGCTCCGCGCCGCGCTATTCCTGCCGGTGCTGATCCCGATGGTCGCAGCCTCCGCGCTGTTCCTGTTCATCTTCCTGCCCAATGTCGGCCTGCTCGATTATTACATCGGCCGGCTACTTCCGGTGCTGCCGAACTGGCTGGGCGATCCCGACATCGCGCTATCAGCGATCATGGTGATCACGATCTGGAAGAACGCCGGCTATCACATGCTGTTCTTCCTCGCGGGCCTGCAGGCGGTGCCGGAGGACGTCATGGAGGCCGCCCATCTCGACGGCGCCGGTCCGTTCCAGCGCCTGCGCTACATCATCCTGCCGGAGCTCAAGCCCACCTTCCTGTTCGTCACCGTGATCGCGACGCTGAATGCGGTGACGCAAGTCGACCACGTCTTCGTCCTGACCCAGGGTGGCCCGTCCAACTCGACCAATCTCGTGCTGTTCTACATCTATCAGCAGGCCGTCGAGCATTATGACGTCGGCAAGGCGTCGGCGGCGACGCTGCTGACGCTGGCAGCGTTGATGGGCCTCACCGCGCTTTCGTTCCGGACGCTGGCGGACCGCGAGAGCGGCCCATGAATTTGATCGACCGTCTGTTCAGGGATGCTCCGCTCGCCACCCGCCGCGAGATCACGCCAAAGCTCGGTTTCATACTGACCGTGCTGCTCGCACTGGTCTGGCTGATCCCGTTCGTCTGGATGGGCGTGGCGACCCTGCGCCCGGCCTCCGATGGCATCAACCTCATGGCCGAGCTGATGCCGAGCCTGAAGCCGACGCTCGACAACATCAGGGATGCCTGGGAGATCGGCGACTTCCCGCGCTACACCCTCAACACCACAATCATCTGCACCGGCATCCTGCTGGTGCAGTTCGTCACGATCACGCTGGCGGGCTTTGCTTTTGCGCGCCTCGCCTTCGCCGGCAAGACGCTGATCTTCTACCTGTTCCTGATGCAGCTGATGCTGGTGCCGGTGCTGCTGATCGTGCCCAATTTAAGCCTGATCGCGCAGCTCGGCCTCTACGACACGCTCACTGGCGTGATGATGCCTTTCTTTGCCTCCGCCTTCGGCACCTTCCTGATGCGACAAGCGTTCGAGGCCATTCCAACGGAGCTGGAGGATGCCGCCCTGATCGACGGCGCCGGCCTATTCCAGCGCATCCGCCACATCTACGTGCCACTGTCGCTGCCGAGCTTCTCGGCCTTCGCCATCATCTCCGTGACCAGCCACTGGAACGATTTCCTGTGGCCGCTGATGGTGATCAATTCGCCGGACAAGCGGCCGCTCACGGTCGGGCTCTCCGTCTTCACCAAGACGGCCGAGGGCACGCAGGCCTGGGGCACCATCGCCGCGGGAACCCTGATGGTGATCGCACCGCTGCTCGTCACCTTCCTGATCTTCCAGAAGCGCTTCATCAGCTCTTTCGTCACCTCAGGCATCAAATAGGAGATTTTCCGATGCTGTTCTCCCGCAGGCTCATGCTCGGCCTTGCCATTGCAGGCACATTGGCTGGCGCCCTCGCCTTTCCGGCCCTTGCCGGCGAAGGCCCGACCGAGATCGATTTGTTCTTCCCCGTCCCGGTCGACGGCAAGCTCGCCCGCGACATGGGGACCTTGATCAAGGAGTTCAACGAGACCCACCCCGAGGTCAAGGCGACCGCGGTCTACACCGGTTCCTACGACGACACGCTGATCAAGACGCGCGCGGCGATCAAGGCCGGCAAGCCGCCGTCAGCCGTGATCATGTCGGCCAACTTCCTGCTCGACATGCAGATCGAGAACGAGCTTACCAATCTCGACCCTCTGATCGCCGCCGACGGCACTACCAAGGAAAAGTTCTTGGGCCAGTTCTTCCCGGCGCTGCAGGGCAACGCGGTGATCAACCGCTCGGTCTACGGCGTGCCCTTCCACAACTCGACGCCGCTGCTCTACATCAATGCCGATCAGGCCAAGGAGGCCGGCCTCGATCCGAACAAGCCGCCGCAGACCTGGGCCGAGCTTACCGAATGGGCCAAGAAGCTCACCAAGCGCGAGGGTGACAAGGTCATGCGCTGGGGCATCGCCATTCCATGCGCCTATGATTATTGCGGCTGGATGATGGAAACGCTCACGATGTCCAACGGCGGGCGCTACTACAACGAGGAGTTTGGCGGCGAAGTTTATTACGACACGCCTTCGATGCTCGGTGCGCTCACCTGGTGGAACGACCTCATCTTTAAGCACAAGGTGCATGCGCCCGGCGCGACGCCCGGCCCGGCCGTCAGCACCTCCTTCATTTCCGGCAATGCTGCGATGATGATGCTCTCGACAGGGTCGCTGACCTATGTGCGCGACAACGCCAAGTTCAGCTACAAGGTCGCCTTCA
Organism: Bradyrhizobium sp. 159; assembly: GCF_023073795.1. Taxonomy (NCBI): domain Bacteria; kingdom Pseudomonadati; phylum Pseudomonadota; class Alphaproteobacteria; order Hyphomicrobiales; family Nitrobacteraceae; genus Bradyrhizobium; species Bradyrhizobium sp. 159. The sequence goes on from NZ_JADPKE010000088.1 coordinate 52,174, forward strand.
TTCCTCGCAACGTCCGCAACGCCGTGCCGATCGGCGGCGCATCGCTGATCATTCCGGCAGGGCTCGAAGCCGACAAGCAGAAGGCCGCCTGGACGCTGATCAAGTGGATGACCTCGCCCGAGAAGAGCGGTTGGTGGAGCCGCGCCACCGGCTATTTCGCGCCCAATATGGCCGCCTACAAGACGCCCGATATGGTCGACTTCCTGAACAAGAACCCGGACGCCAAGACCGCCGTCGAACAGCTCGACGTCGCAAAGCCGTGGTTTGCGACCTACAAGACTGTGCCGGTGCGCAAGAACCTCGAGGACGAGGTAATGCTGGTCCTCAACGGCAAGAAGCAGCCGAAGGACGCCCTCGCCGCCGCTCAGAGAGCCGCCGACGAGACGCTCAAGCCGTACAACGCTGAGACGTCGCTGAAACTGCCGTAAGCCCGCAACTCATCGCGCGAACAAACTTCGGCGCACCGTCATGCGGGGCGCCGAATGCGTTTCGACGGGCCCCGCCCGTTAACGCCTTGTCCACCATCCGGCCCGCCCCGCGGCCGGTAACCACGAGAATTAACAGACCCTCAATTCGTCCCGGACAAGTTTAGCAATGTTTCTGAGGGGTTTTCACCGTGGACCTGTTGGTATTCGAGTTCCTGGGACTGGCTCTGGTCGGCATGTGCGTGCTTGTGGTGGCACTGCCATGTGTCCGGAAATCCTCGCAACGGGTCCGCTACGAATAGGATTTTTGTCGGAAAAGGCGATTCCGGCCCAAATGCAAGGCTCGAATTCGCATCGAGCCCCTTGACATCACTGCACTTTCGGCAGAACGGCTGATGGTCTCGTCATGGGCCGTTCATGGATTTGATTACCACCACCGCTGACCTTGCGGCTGCCTGCAGCCGGCTGGCCAAGCACCCCGTCATCACCGTCGATACCGAGTTCCTGCGCGAAACCACCTATTACCCGCTGTTGTGCGTGGTGCAGATGGCGAGCGCCGAGGAAGCTGTCGTCATCGACGCCCTGGCCGAGGGCATCGACCTCAAGCCGTTCTTCGAGCTGATGGGCAACGAGGCCGTGCTGAAGGTCTTCCACGCCGCTCGCCAGGACATCGAGATCATCTGGCACCAGGCCGGCATCATTCCCCACCCGGTGTTCGACACCCAGGTCGCGGCCATGGTGCTCGGCTATGGCGACAGCATTGCCTACGACCAGCTTGTCGAGAAGGTCACCGGGCACCGCCCGGACAAGACCCACCGCTTCACCGACTGGTCACGCCGGCCGCTCTCCAAGGAGCAGATGCACTACGCGGTCTCCGACGTCACCCACTTGCGCGACGTGTTCGCGGCGCTCGATGCCGACCTGAAGAAGCGCCGCCGCAGCGAATGGGTCTCCATCGAGATGGAGGTTTTGACCTCGCCCAGAACCTACGACTTCCACCCCGAGCGCGCCTGGGAGCGGCTGAAGACCCGGGTGCGCAAGCCGAAGGACCTCGCCGTGCTGATGGAGGTGGCGGCCTGGCGCGAGCAGGAGGCGCAGAGCCGCGACGTGCCGCGCGGCCGCGTGCTGCGCGATGAAGCGGTCAGCGACATCGCAACGCATGCGCCGACTACGCTTGAGAAGCTCGCCCATCTGCGCTCGGTGCCGAAGGGGTTTGAGAAATCCAAATGGGGCGCGGACATCGTCGCCGCCGTCGAGCGCGGACTGGCGCGGGATTTCTCGGCGCTGCCGAAGCTGGAGAAGCCGCGCAACAATTCCAATGGAGCGGCCATCGTCGAATTGTTGAAGGTGCTGCTGCGCATGACCGCGGAGCGCCATGCCGTCGCCAGCAAGGTGATCGCCACCGTCGACGATCTCGAAGAGATCGCAGCCAGTGACGAGGCCGACGTGCCGGCTTTGCGTGGCTGGCGCCGCGAGCTGTTCGGCGATGCCGCGCTGAAACTGAAGCGGGGCGAGCTGGCGCTCGCAATCGAAAAAGGCCGCGTGATCGGGGTGCAGCGGGCGTAGGCCCGCGAAGGCCTGTGGCTGGCGCTCTGCCAGCCGCGTCGTCAGTGCGAGCCAACGGGTCCGCGCGAAGCGCGGCCCGATGACAGGCTCCGCGAAGCAATCCAGAATCTTTCGTTGGAGGCAGGCTAGATTGCTTCGTCGCTTCGCTCCTCGCAATAATGAGGAGAGATTTTACGCCGGTGTCAGCTTCGCAACTTCCCCCTTCATGTCCTCCAGCACACCCGAGATCGCCGCGATCAGTTCGTCGATCTGCGCCCTGGTGGCGATCAGCGGCGGGCAGATGGCGATGGCATCGAGCATGTTGCGGGAGATAACGCCGCGCTCCTGCAGCATGCGGCTGGCGATGCCGCCGACGGCGCCCGGCGTAGCGGCTGCGGTCTTGCGCCCCTTGTCGAGCACGAGCTCGAGGGCGGCAATCATGCCGACGCCGCGGACCTCGCCGACCAGCGGACCGCTGGCGAGCTCGCGCAGCTTGCCCTGCATGTAGCCGCCGAGTTCGGCAGCATGCGCGACCAGGCCGCGCTCCTCGATGATCTTCAAATTCTCAAGCGCAATCGCCGAGCCGACGGGATGACCGCCCGCGGTGAAGCCGTGGCCGAGCACGCCGATCTTGTTGCTCTCGTCGGCGATTGGCTCGAACATGCGGTCGTTCAGCAGGATCGCCGACAGCGGGAAATAGCTCGAAGTGATCTGCTTGGACACCACGATCGCATCCGGCTTGATGCCGTAGGTCTCGCAGCCGAACATCTTGCCGGTGCGGCCAAATCCGCAGATCACCTCGTCGGCGACCAGCAGGATGTCGTACTTCTTCAAGACCTTCTGGATCTTGTCCCAATAGGTCGCCGGCGGAACGATGACGCCGCCCGCACCCATCACCGGCTCGCCGAAGAAAGCCGCGATCGTATCCGGGCCCTCCTTCTGGATCAGCGCGTCCAGTTCCTCGGCCCGGCGCGTCGCGAACGCCTCCTCGCTCTCGCCGGGTGCGCCGTCCTTGTAGAAATGCGGCGAGCCCGTGTGCAGGATGTTCGGCAGCGGCAGGTCGAACGAGCGGTGATTGTTGGGCAGGCCCGTGAGGCTGGCCGAGGCGATAGTGACGCCGTGATAGGCGCGCAGGCGGCTGATCACCTTCTTGCGCTGCGGCTGGCCCAGCGCGTTGGAGCGGTAGGCAATCAGCTTCAGCACCGTGTCATTGGCTTCCGAGCCGGAATTGGTGAAGAACACCTTGCTCATCGGCACCGGCGCGAGCGCGACCAGCTTCTCGGCGAGGTCGATCGAGGGCCCGTGCGATTTGGCCGAGAAGGTGTGATAGAACGGCAGCGCCTGCATCTGCTTGTGCGCGGCGTCGACCAGACGCTTCTCATTGAAGCCCAGCCCGACGCTCCACAGGCCGGCCATCGCCTCGAAATAGCGCTTGCCCGCGGCATCGAACACGTAGGGACCCTCGCCGCGCTCGATCACGAGAGGACCGGCCTGCTGATGGGTGCGCGCGTTGGTGTAGGGATGGAGCTGGTAGGCCACATCCCGGGCCTCTTGCGAATTCGGCAGCATGGACATTTGCAGGGATCCCTAAAGTCGTGACACCGCCGGCACAGCCAGCGTCATCACTTGATGATCAAGTTACTTGGCTATTTCGATGAGACAAAGCTTGCAACGCCAATTCGTCGGCAGCAAGCGCTCAGCAGCGTTGCACAAAGCCGCATATCGGGATTGGACGGCTTTTTAGGCCGCGTCGTCGTCATCCCCGTCTTCAGCGGCGGCGGCCTCCCTCACCTCGACGAGCGCCATCGAGAGCAGATAGACCGTCGTGGGCAAGCCGACGCGGCGCGCCGTTTCGACGGCACGCGACAAATCGCTTGCCAGCTCCTTGAGGTGTTCTCCCCGGGACAATGTCTCAACCCCACCCCGTCGATCGCGGCCGCCTACACCGCAACGGCGCCGCTGGTTCTGATCAGTTCGGCGCTGGAATGGATCGTAGCAAAATTCCCGATGACATTCACTACTGCACGCTTGTAGGCGGCGGCATCGCCCGTGCCCGGCTGCCGGCAGGCCACGGCGTCAGTGATCACCTCGTAACGATGGCTGCGGTGAAACCCGTCCACGGCGGTGGCCAGGATGGTCTCGTCCAGGGAAAAGCCGGCCAACACGCAGCGCACATTGTGGATATTGGACATGTAGTCCACAAACCGCGACGAGCTGTAGGCCGAGGGCAGCGGATGCTCGAACGTCATTTCTCCCGGACGCGGCTTCGCCTCCGCGATCCAATCGGTCAGCCTGGATGCCGGATTGAACCAGGCCGCCTGCGCGATGCGCTTCAAATGCATCACCGGCCAGAGATTGCTGCGCCACAGCGTCAGCAGTTCCAGGCAGCGTGCGGTGGCGGCATCGCCGCCGAGGATGACGTGGCGGCGCCCAGGGGTCAGATATTCGACCTGCAGGTCCGCGCAGACCAGGATCGGAGGATCATCGTGGATGGAAACCGGCATTGTCTTGCGCGCAGTTGCACCTAGCTCAGTGATCGGCGGCCGCGAGGTGCCGCAGTGGCGAGGTCACCGCCCGCCCCGCCGAGGCGTCGAGCACGCCCGGCCGGTCCCAATCGCCTTCGGGCCGGATGATCACATAGGGATCGCTGTCCAGCGTGATGGCGTCCGGGCCGGGCTCGATCTCAAGCAGCATCTCGGTGTAGGAGAAATCGGAAAAAGTGATCTTGCGATTGTGGCCGAGCGGCTTGGCGCCGAAATGGGCCCAGAAATCCACCAGGCGGTCCTGCGCCTGGCCGTAAATCTTGCGGAAGCCCTTGCGCTTCACATAGTCGACACTCGCCTGCACCAGCTTGAACGAGACGCGCGAGCGCCGGTACTGGTGACGCACCGCAAGCCGCTCCACCTTGGCGAAGTCGCCGAAGAAGCGCACGCGCAGGCAGCCCGCGGGCTCGTTACCGACGAAGCCGATGAAATGCGCGGCGACCATGTCGTTGCCGTCGAACTCCTCCTCGAACGGACAATTCTGCTCGGCGAGATAGACCGCGGAACGGATCGCGGTGACCAGCATGAGATCGCTGGGATCGCGCGCAAGGCGAATGGTAACGGCGCGGGAGTCGGGCTTGGCGAGAGGAATTCTAGTACCGTGCATCTGCAAAACTCCTTGCTTGGATGATTGCACCCGGCATCGGCCGGCGATGCCAGGGGCGCTCGTAGCACCAGAGGTCGGGTTGGAAGCTCGGAACGGGCGCAAAGCCGGTCGCCCTCATGATATCGCGTCCGGCCACGGTTGACGGCTGCGCATAGCAATCGGCGCCGCGAAACCTTAGCTGTCGCAGATGAGCCGCGGCCTTGCCGAGACCGGCGATGCCGCGCCCCGTCGCCGCGATCGCCCAGATGTAGATGGCCGCAACGTCGTCCTTCGCTGAAGCGAGATGGCGCGTCTCCGGCGCAGTCAGGCAGATCTCGTCGAGCAGCAGCGCATCGTGCCCGCGATCATTGAGGAACAGGAAGGCCATGCCGCCGAGCAGAAGTCCCTTCCGGCTGAAAGTCAGGATGCTCTGAGGATCGAACGTGAGATATTTCGAAAGCTCCGCCGCCTCGATCCGCACACCCGGCACCAGCCGATGCGCCATCTCCGAAAGCGCCGCGATTTCGGAAGATTGCGCACAACGGACATCGACGTCCGGGCTCAGCGGCAGCGCATCGAAATCATGCCGTGCGTCAAACGAGCCCCTTTCCATACCGATATCGCCTCTCTATCGTTTGCCGCTTTCGTACCCCGCTATGAGGACGAGCTTAGCGGTTGGGGACCAACAGTATGCAGCAGTTATTGCACCGGGGTGCTGCGATGATGCAGCACCGTGAAGAAGCCCTGGGTGCGTCCTGGGACGATTTGAAGCTGTTTTTAGCGTGCGCAAAATATAAAAGTTTTCGCAATGCAGCCGAAGAGCTCGGGCTCACCTCCACCACCTTGATGCGCAGGATCGACCGGCTCGAAGAGAGCATCGGCTGCAAGCTGTTCCTGCGCGACCAGAGCGGGCTCACGCTCAGCGATGAAGGCACCGCGATGATCGCCGACGTCGCGCATATGGAGCGTCACGCCTTCAACGTCTTCCGTCGCGCCTCGCGTTCGTCGAACGACACTGCCGGCACCGTGCGCGTCGCGGTGACGGAGGGGCCCGGCAATTTCTGGATTTTGCCGCGGCTGATCGATTTCCAGAAGACTTATCGCAAGATCACCGTCGATCTGCGCTGTGCGATGGAGCAGGCCGACGTCGCTCGCTTGGAATCCGACATCGCGATCCAGCTCGAGCCACCCACCAATCCGGATCTGATCGTCGCCAAGCTGGGCCGGCTGCACATCTATCCGTTCGTCTCCAAGGAGTACGAGAGCCTTTACGGCGTCCCGGCAACGCTCGCCGAACTCAACAACCACCGCATCATCAAGCAGAGCGCGCCGCAAGTCGACGACGGCGCTTATGCCCGCGTGCTCGGGCTGACGTCGCTGGAGGGCATCGTCGGCATCAAGATCAATTCCTCGGTCGGTGCGCTCTATGCCGTCGAACGCGGCGCCGGCATCGGCTTCCTGCCGACGGTTTCGATCGCGCTTGGTGCGCCGCTCGTTGCCGTCGATCTCGGCGTCAGCCACCACGCCGATCTCTGGCTCACCTATCACAAGGAGTTCCGCACCTCCGAGCGGCACAAGATTGTGGTCGACTGGCTGAAGAAGATCTTCGATCCTAGGACCTATCCCTGCTTCCGCGACGAGTTCATCCATCCGAACGCGCTGGTGCCGATGATGACGGCCGCGCGCGAGGGATTTGGGCTGACGGGCTATGTCGCGGCAACACCCGCATAAACTTCAGCTCACCATTTGTATTCGAAGCCGACCGTGCCCTGGTGCGACGTGAGCTCGTTGCGGAGCTTGCCCTCGTAATTGACGTAGAGCCGCGCGACGCTGGTCAGGCTGAGCGAGGCCGAGGCGCCGGCATCCATGCCGTAGCGGCTCTCGCCGATGCCGGGGACGACGATGCTCTGGGTGCCCAGGCTGACCTGGATCGATCCGAGGTCCTGGTGGAAATTGTCGACGAACTTGCCGTAGGCGGACAGGTCTAGGATCTTCTGGTCGATGACGAAATAGCGGCCGATCTCGGCCCCGATCATGATGCGCGCACGCGACAGCGCTGTTGCGCCGACGTTGAGCGGATCAAGGCCGCCGACCTCCTGGAACGCCGCGCTGGTACCGCGCACATATTCGACCGCGCCCTTCGGCACGATGCGCATCTGGTCCTTGGTCCAGTAATAGCTGATCTCGGTCAGCGCGCCGTCGACCGCGGCGCTGTAGCCCGCCCGCGCAAGCCCAAGGCCGGTATCACGGCTGGAACGGACCTTGCCAAAGCCGTGCACCACCGCAAAGGCCCAGGTCCATGGCCCCTTGTCGACGGAGCCATTGAAGCCGATTTGGGTGAGGTCGAGTGTCGCGGACTGGAGCGCCAAGGGCACGTCGACGTCGGTGTGGCTCTGGTCGACCGAAAAGCCGATACTGACACCCGGCGCGAGACGTGCGCCGATGCCGGCGACGCCGCCAAAGGTCTTGCGCTTGTCGCCGACGAAGTCTCCTTGCGCATCGGTGCGGACCGAGATGCCGTAGCCCTCGAACCAGGTGCGGTAGCGCGGATCTTCGGTGCTCGCCGATGCGCCGCCACCGCCGGGATTGGTCCGCAACGCCCGGTTAAAGCCGCTCGATGCCTGGTTGCCGAGGCGCTCCAGGAAACCTGAGCCGAGATTGAGCGTGCTGTTGCCGGCCGACTGGTCATAATTGGCCGAGGTCGGCATCGGGACCGGGGTCGGCGACGGCGTGGGTGTCGGGGTCGGGGTCGGCGTCGGCGTGGGACTTTGCGCGAGGACGGCCGTAGCCGCCGACATCGTCACGATGAGCTCAAACGCCATAAGGGTGAAGGTCGTGGCGATCGCTGCCGCGACCCGGCGGACGCGGTTCAGCCCGATCGTCTGCCGTGTCCCTGGTGGCTGCGCAGTGCAGCGCATGACGACAAAACCCGAAGCAAATGGCGGCGCGCAAAAATGCAACATGAGCGGCACACCCATGAGCTGATTTGCGCCGAACTGTTACGGAGGGTCAACCACGGGACGCCTCCAGATAAGGGGGATTGCTCCTGATTGTGGTTCCCCGGCCACAGGTCGAAATTGGGCCCGGGCACATCCGGGGCGATCTTGAAATTCGTGCTCTGCTTGCTAACGCACGGTTTTCATGTTGCAATATTGGCCACAACGGAATTGGCCGCTGGCTGTGCGTTTCGCGACATTGACTCAAGACTCGACAGACTTTCGGAAGGCCGTTTGTGGCGTGGCACGCGAAAAAGCGGCCGCGTCTTTTTTCTATCTAGTGGAGGAGACTAGCGATGCCACAAAAGGGCACCGTCAAATGGTTCAACCCAACCAAGGGCTATGGGTTCATCAAGCCGAACGGCGGCGACAAGGACGTGTTCGTCCACATCTCCGCCGTCGAGCGCGCCGGACTCTCGACCCTCAACGAGAACCAGGTGGTTGAATACGACCTCGTGGAGAACCGCGGCAAATCATCCGCGGAGAACCTCAAGGTCTCCTGATGCCTCTCACGACACGCGAGAGATCATGACGTTGCCCCCGGCTCTGCCGGGGGATTTTGTTTGGCACTCTGCCCATTCCCTTGGACACTCCAGCATGTCCGGTTATATTACCGGAAAATTCTAAGGGTGAGCCGTGGCAACCAGATCCCAGCGCAAGGCAACTCGGATGCATCGGCGCCGCGCTGCGGCGCGGGGGCTGGTACGGGTCGAAGTCCAAGCCGCCAAGAAGGATGCGGGCCTCATCCGCGCATTGGCCGAAACCCTGCGCGACAGACCGGAGCGAGCCGCGGCACTTCGATCAACACTTGCTAGCGCCCTCCAAAGTCCGGACGTCAAGACAGCCTTCGACGTCTTCGGCTCCGAGCTTGCTGACGAAGTCTTCGACGGCGTGTTTGATCAGCCGCGACGCGATGGCTGGCGCAAGGTTGATTTATGAGATACCTCCTCGACACCAATGTCATTTCCGAAATACGCAAGCGCGAGCGAGCGCACCCCAACGTCGTTCGTTGGGTTAGTCAGACCCCGGCGGAGGATATCGGAACCAGTGTCTTGGTTCTCGCCGAAATTCGCCGGGGTATCGAGCTGAAAAGGCGGAATGATCCTCTCCAGGCGAAATCTCTCGACAGATGGTTTTCGCAAATGAGGACTCGACTTGCTGATCGGGTTCTTGCCATTGACGAGACAATCGCCGAGACTTGGGCTCTCCTTGGAATTCCGAACCCGCTGCCGCTCATTGATAGTCTGCTCGCCGCCACGGCCAAGGTCCACGGCCTGACACTGGTGACGCGCAACACTGCTGATATTGAGTCCACCGGCGTAGCTCTGCTCGATCCGTTTGCAGCGTGCTGATGGAGAGGTCGATGATCCAACGATCAGAGTATTTCTCTGTCGCTAACGACACCAAATGGCGAGAACTGCGAATAGCGATGCTCGATCTGGATCAAGCCGATCAGCCCGATTTTCGCTGCAAGGACCTGGAAAACGGCGTCCTGGGCGCTCGGGACGGCGAATGGTATTACCACCGGCTGCAAGGCGGCTGGGAATGGAATGGGTTGACCTGTTCCTACAGACGACACGGCAGCGCGAACTGTCCGCGCAATCCTGACACGTATCCGATTTGCAGGAGAGGAGACGGCCGAAGGTTTCCGCATTTTCGGATATGTGCGCAACGGCGAGCCGGCAAGCTATATCGAATAGCTGCGCAGCCCTAAAGCGCGACGAGATCAGGATGAATCGGCATCGCGCTTTAGGTTGTTGTTTGAGCATGATCTTTTCGGAAAACCGCTTCGCACGCTTCCGGATCATGCTTTAGCCTACCACCGGCGCAATCAGAAAATTCTCCGACGCCGCGCTGCCCACCGTCCTGCACACATCACCCTCGATCCGGACCTTGCCGGTCGCGAGCAGCCGCAGCGCCTCGGGATAAATGCGGTGCTCGACTTCGAGGATGCGCTCGGACAGCGTATCCACCGTGTCGTGATCGCTGACGGGGACGGCGCCCTGCATCACGATCGGGCCTGCGTCGGTCTCTGGAATGACAAAGTGCACCGTCGCACCGGATAGCTTGACGCCGGCACGCAGGGCCTGGCCGTGCGGATCGAGACCGGGGAAGGACGGCAGCAGCGACGGATGGATGTTGAGCATCCGCCCGTACCAGGCCTTGGTGAAATCCGCCGTGAACAGGCGCATGAAGCCGCCCAGGCAAATCAGCTCGATGCCGTGCCGGTCGAGCGCGGCTTGCAATACTTTCTCGAAGCCGGCGCGATCCTTGCCGAACGGCTTGCTCTCGATCACCTCGGTCGTGATGCCGCTTGCCCTGGCCCGTTCCAGCCCCGGCGCACCGGTCTTGTTCGAGATCACCAGCGAAATCTCCGCCGGAAAATCCGCCGAGCTTGCTGCCTTGATCAGCGCGGTCATGTTGGAGCCGCGGCCGGAGATCAGGATGGCGACGCGGCGCTTCATCACAGCGCCAGGTCGAGATGGCCGTTATAGACGACGCGGTGCTCGCCCTCGGCGGGAATCACGGTGCCGAGCTGCGCCACGGTCTCGCCGGCATCGTTGAAGACCTCAACCACCTGCTCGACCTTGTCAGGCTCGACGATCGCAATCATGCCGATACCGCAATTGAAGGTGCGCAGCATTTCGAGCTCGGCGATGCCAGCCTGCGCGGCCAGCCATTTGAACACCGGCAGCACCGGCAGGCGTGCGAGGTCAATGCCGACGCCGAGGTTCTTCGGCAGCACGCGCGGAATGTTGTCGGTGAAACCACCGCCGGTGATGTGGGCCAGCCCCTTCACCGCGCCGGTCTCGCGGATCGCACGCAGGCAGGATTTGACGTAGAGCCGCGTCGGCGTCAGCAGCGCGCCGCCGAGCGTCATGACCGGCGCGAACGGCGCCTGCGCCTGAAAGCCGAGACCGGATTGTTCCACGATCTTGCGCACCAGCGAGAAGCCGTTGGAATGCACGCCCGACGACGCGAGCCCGATCACGGCGTCGCCCGCCGCGATGTCCGGGCGCGGCAGCAGCGTACCGCGTTCGGCGGCGCCCACTGCAAATCCGCCGAGGTCGTAATCGCCGTCTTTGTAGAGGCCGGGCATCTCGGCCGTTTCGCCGCCGATTAAGGCGCAGCCGGATTCGCGGCAGCCCTCCGCAACACCCGCGACGATCGCGGCGGTGGCCTCCGGATCGAGCTTGCCGCAGGCGAAATAGTCCAGGAAGAACAGCGGCTCGGCGCCCTGGACCACGAGGTCGTTGACGCTCATCGCGACAAGATCGATCCCGATGCCGCCATGCAGGCCGGTCTCGATCGCGATTTTGACCTTGGTGCCGACGCCATCGGTGGCGGCGACCAGGACGGGGTCCTTGAAACCGGCCGCCTTGAGGTCGAACAGGCCGCCGAAACCGCCGATCTCGGCGTCGGCGCCGGGCCGCGCGGTGGCGCGCACCATCGGCTTAATCAGGTCGACGAGGCGGTTGCCCGCGTCGATATCGACGCCTGAATCGGCGTAAGTGAGGCCGTTTTTGCGGTCGGTCATGCCCGATTTCCAGTGGGTTTGCGGCTGGTTACGTCGAATTCCGGGGACACGCAATGGCAAGCGTGGCGCCCCGCCTTATAGTATGTAGATATCAACCGGTTCAGCCTCCCAAGGGGCCGGATCCGAGGTCAGGCCGGGTGCCGGGAAGCGCCGCGTGAGTATTCCGAATATCATTACCCTGGGCCGCATCATGCTGGTCCCGATCATCGTCTGGGCCATCGTGTCGAGCCAAATGGAGGTGGCGTTCGCGGTCTTCTTGATCGCCGGTATCAGCGACGCCGTGGACGGCTTCCTGGCCAAGCGGTTCAACATGGCGAGTGAGCTCGGCGCCCTGCTCGATCCGCTCGCGGACAAGGCGCTGCTGGTCTCGATCTACATGGCGCTGGGCATCTGGGGGGCGATTCCGCGCTGGATCGTCATCCTGGTGGTCTCGCGCGACATCATGATCGTCGCCGCCGTGATCGTATCCTGGCTGTTCGACCGGCCGGTCGAGATGAAGCCGTCAAAGGTGTCCAAGCTCAATACTGTGGCACAAGTGGCATTCGCGGCGCTGGTGCTGGCGGCGCTTGCCTTCGGCTTCAAGCCGGCACCCTATGATATGATCCTGATGGGCCTCGTCACGGTGTTCACGCTCTCCTCGGTGTCGCTCTATCTCGTCGAGTGGCTGCGGCACATGAGCACGATCGAGGCCAAATGAGTGGATGTGGCCCCGCAAAAGGCCAACTCCCGCTCGAAAGTCGAATCTTTTCAAACGAGGCCGGGACGCCGGCATGGAGCAAGGCAAGCGTGGCAGGCCGCGTTCATCCCCGACAATTGGCGTTTTCGCTTCCGCATGCGGAAAGCCTCAGCCGGGACAATTTCCTCGAGGGCCCCGCCAACGCGGCCGGTCTCGGCCTGATCGACGCCTGGCCGGAATGGCCGAACCGGATCATGTGGCTGACCGGCCCCGAAGGCAGCGGCAAGAGCCATCTCGCCGCGATCTGGGCCGAGGTATCAGGCGCCCGCTCGACCACGGCCAATGCGCTGGCCGCCGCCGCGGTCCCGGGCGCGCTCGCGACCGGAGCGCTGGTCGTCGAAGATCTCAAGGCGAAAGAGTTTGACGAGCGCGCCCTCTTCCACCTGATGAACCTCGCCCGCGAGGATGGCGCCTACGTCCTCTTCACCGGGCGCGAGCTACCCGCATCGCTCGAGATCGAGCTTCGCGACCTACGCTCGCGTCTGCGCGCCGTGCCGGTGGTCGCGTTGCGGTCGCCGGACGACCAGCTTTTCCGCGGCCTGATCGTCAAATTCTGCGCTGACCGCCAGCTCACGGTGGATGAGAGCATCGTCAGCTACCTCGCTACCCGGCTGGAGCGATCCTCGGCCGCCGCCCGGCAGGCGGTAGAATTGCTCGACAGCGAGGCCCTGCGGCTTGGCCGCCCCGTCACCCGGGCGCTGGCGGCCGAGCTGCTTCGGGACGTCTGACCAGTTCGCTGGCACCAGCCGCTTGACGCGGCGGAGCGGCGGAACATCAATGTCATCGAAACGTCATCGCTCTAACACATGCTCCCACCGATTTTGCGCGTAAGTCGCAATTGGGGTGAACTGGATGGATCGACTTCTCATGGACTCTGCGCAAGCTGTTGAAATCAAAGAAAAAGCCCCGGAAACGGAGAGCCTGCCGGCGATCGCTTCGAGCCCCGAACGGTTCATCAACCGCGAGCTGTCCTGGCTGCATTTCAACCGCCGTGTCCTGGAAGAATCGGTCAATCCCAGCCATCCCATGCTGGAGCGGGTGCGATTCCTGTCGATCTCGGCAAACAATCTCGACGAGTTCTTCATGGTCCGCGTCGCCGGCATCAAGGCCCAGGTGCGCGAGGGCATTGCCGAGCGCAGCCCGGACGGCCTGACCCCGTCGGAGCAGCTTGCCTTGATCAATCGTACCGTCTCCCAACTTGCCTCCGACCAGCAGGCGATCTGGCGCGACCTGCGCGGCACGCTCGCCGAGGTCGGCATCGTCCTGGTCGACGGCAAGGACGTCACCAAGCCGGAACGGACCTGGATCGAGGACTACTTCCTCAATAACGTGTTCCCGCTGCTGACTCCCCTCGCAATCGATCCGGCCCACCCCTTCCCGTTCATTCCTAGCCTCGGCTTCACCATCGCGCTCCAGCTCACGCGCGCTGCCGACGGCAAGCAGATGAACGCCCTGATCCGCATGCCCGGCAAGATCGACCGCTTCATCCGCCTGCCGGCCGAAGGCAAGGCCGTCCGGCTGATTTCGCTGGAGCAGGCAACCGCCCTGTTCATCAACCGTCTCTTCCCCGGCTATAATCTGCATGGCCAGGGCGCTTTCCGCATCATCCGCGACTCCGAGCTCGAAATCGAGGAAGAGGCCGAAGACCTCGTTCGCCTGTTCGAGACCGCGCTGAAGCGGCGCCGCCGCGGGTCGGTGATCCGGCTCGAGATCGACGCCAAGATGCCGGAGCAGCTGCGCAGCTTCGTGCAGCATGCGCTGTCGACGGCTGACGACGAGGTGTTTCTCGTCGACGGCGTGCTCGCCATGAACGAGCTTTCGCAGCTCACTCGTCTCGACCGTCCCGACCTCGAATTCACCCCTTACGTGCCTCGCCATCCCGAGCGCGTGCGCGAGCATGCCGGCGACGTCTTCGCTGCGATCCGGCAGAAGGATCTCATCGTCCATCACCCCTACGAATCCTTCGACGTGGTGGTGCAGTTTCTGCAGCAGGCCGCGCGCGACCCAGATGTAGTCGCGATCAAGCAGACGCTCTACCGCACCTCCAACAACTCGCCGATCGTGCGTGCGCTCGCCGAAGCCGCCGAGGCCGGCAAGTCGGTCACGGCGCTGATCGAGCTGAAGGCGCGCTTCGACGAAGAGGCCAACATCCGCTGGGCGCGCGACCTCGAGCGCGCCGGCGTGCAGGTCGTCTACGGCTTTCTCGAACTGAAGACGCACGCAAAGCTCTCGATGGTGGTGCGCCGCGAGGGCGGCAGCCTCACAACTTACGTGCATACCGGCACCGGCAATTATCACTCGGTGACCGCGCGCATCTACACCGACCTCTCCTACTTCACGTCGGACCCGACCATCGGCCGCGACGCGGCTCGCGTATTCAATTTCATCACCGGCTATGCCGCGCCGAGCGATCTGGAGAAGATGGCGGTGTCGCCATTGACCTTGCGCAAGCGCATCATCGAGCACATCCAGGGCGAGACCGCGCATGCACGGCACGGCCGGCACGGCGCGGTCTGGATGAAGATGAACGCGCTGGTCGACCCCGACATCATCGACGCGCTCTATGAGGCCTCGCAGGCCGGCGTCCAGGTCGAGCTCGTGGTGCGCGGCATCTGCTGTCTCAGGCCCGGGATCCCCGGTCTGTCGGAGAACATCCGTGTCAAGTCGATCATCGGACGTTTCCTGGAACACGGCCGAATCTACTGCTTCGGCATGGGCCAAGGCCTGCCGAGCGCAAAAGCGGCTGTGTATATCTCCTCGGCCGATATGATGCCGCGCAACCTCGACCGCCGCGTCGAGGTGCTGTGTCCGCTGCAAAATCCCACGGTGCATCAGCAGGTTCTCGAACAGATCATGGTCGCGAACCTGAAGGACAATGAGCAGAGCTGGCAATTGTTGCCGGACGGGTCCTCAACGCGTATGAAAGCCGCGAAGGGCGAGGAGCCTTTCAACGTCCACAACTACTTCATGACGAATCCGAGTCTGTCTGGCCGTGGAAAGTCGCTCAAGGAATCCTCGCCGCGCCGTCTCACGCGGCGTAATGAACGTCATCAATCCTGATCCCGGATTCTCAACGTGAAGCAGCCGCGCAAGCGCGGCTCGAGCGTCGCGGTCATCGACATAGGTTCGAACTCGGTCCGCCTCGTCGTCTACGAGGCGCTGGCGCGCAGCCTCATTCCGATCTTCAACGAGAAGACGCTGTGCGGCCTCGGGCGCGAAGTGCAGAGCACGGGCCTGCTCGCGCCCGACGCCGTCGACAAGGCGCTGACCTCGCTGAAGCGGTTCCGCGCCCTGTGCCGCGTGATGCAGGTCGGACGCGTGTTCGCGATTGCGACTGCCGCCTGCCGCGACGCCTCCAACGGTCCCGACTTCATCGCGAAGGCCGAGCGCATCTGCGCCGTGAAGATCGAGATCCTGTCGGGGCCGCGCGAAGCGCGGCTGTCGGCGCTCGGCGTGATCTCCGGCATCCATCATCCCGACGGCATCGTCGGCGATCTCGGCGGCGGCTCGCTCGAGCTGATCGACGTGCGCAGGAATAGCGTGCGCAGCGGCGTGACGCTGCCGCTCGGTGGCCTCGCGCTCCAGGACCTCGCACACAAATCGCTCAAGCGCGCCGACCGCATCGTGCGCGAGGCGCTCGACGAGGTGCCGCAGCTCGCCGCGGGTCGCGGCCGCACTTTCTACGCGGTCGGCGGCACCTGGCGTGCGCTCGCGCGTATTCACATCATCCAGAGCGGCTATCCGCTCCAGGTGATGCACGGCTATTCGATTTCGGCGGCCGAGGCGCTCGACTTCTCGCGGCGTCTGCGCCGGCTTGCGGCCGCCGACATGCTGGCCGATATCGAGATCGTTGCTGATGCACGCCGCCCCCTCCTCACCTACGCCGCCCTGGTGCTCGAGCACATCATCCGCGTGGCGAAGCCGAAAACCATCGTGTTCTCGACCTTCGGCGTGCGCGAGGGTTTGTTGCACGAGAAGCTCTCGGACTCCGAACGCAACAAGGACGGGCTGATCTGCGCCGCAGAGGAGCTCAACCAGCTGCTGTCGCGCTCGGCGAAGCATGCCCGCGAGCTGATCGCCTGGACCGACCGCCTTGCGCGCGTCGTGAAGCTGCGCGAGACCGAAGAGGACCGCCGCCTGCGCCACACCGCGTGCCTGCTCTCCGACATCGGCTGGCGCGTGCACCCCGATCATCGCGGCGAGCAGACGCTGAGCCTCGTCGTCAATGGTAATTTCGGCGCGATCACCCACACCGAGCGCGCCTTCGTCGGCTTGTCGGTTTTCTATCGCTATGCGGGCCTGAGCGAGGAAAACCAGCCGCCGCTCACCATGCAGAGCCTGCTGACGCCGGCGCAGCTCGAGCGCGCCCGCCTCCTGGGAGCAGCGTTCCGCGTCGCGCACCTGATTTCGGCGGCGCGGCCGGGCGTGCTACCCGCCACGCATTTCCGCAGCCAGAGCCGCAAGCTGATGCTGGTGTTCGAACACCGCCTCGGCGATCTCGTCGCCGACCGCGTCGGCAGCCGCTTCCGCCAGCTCGCCCGCCTGATTGGCCGCGCCGGCTCGATCGTCCGTCGCTGAAAACTATTCGACCGAGGCCTTGGCGTGGCGCTCCGAGGATTCGAGCGCGGCCGCGCCCAGGCTACGCCGACGCCAGATGGTGCCGACGACCAGCACGACGACGACGCCGAGAAGCGCGCAAAGATATTCGCCGCCTCCGCCGCCATGGGTGAATTGCGGCGGGATGCGAAGTGCGCCGAGCATGCTGTCCAGCGAGGCGCCGAGCGGGCCGTCGAACAGCGTGTGCAGCTTCGGCGCGACGCCGGGATCGGTCGCGATCACTTCTCCCGAGATCCAGCCGAGCAGCGCAGCACCAGCCCAAACCAGGACCGGCAGCTTTGCGAGCAGCGCCATGATCAGCGCGGCACCTGCGACGATCAGCGGCACGCTGATGGCGAGGCCGAGGATCAGCAGCGGCACGCTGCCGTTGGCTGCGGCAGCGACCGCAATGACGTTGTCCAGGCTCATGACGATGTCGGCGACCACGACGATCTGAATGGCCTGCAACAGATGCGAGGCCGACTCGACGTCATCCTCGTCCTCGTTTTCCGGCACCAAGAGCTTTGCCGCGATTACGATCAGCGCAAGGCCGCCGACGAGCTTGAGATACGGCAGCTCCATCAGCGTCGCGACGATGCCGGTGAAGATGATCCGCAGCATCACCGCCGCGCCGGCACCGAAGATCATGCCCCACAGCCGATGCCGCGGGCTGAGGCCGCGGCAAGCGAGCGCGATCACCAGCGCGTTGTCGCCGGAAAGCAGGATATTGATCCAGATGATCTTGCCAACCGCGATCCAGAAGGTCGGCGCAGCCATTTCGTTGCGGAACTGGGTGAAGAATGCCCCGATCGTAGCGGGATCGAAGATCTGCCAGAGCCAGTCCACAATGAGTCCTTTCGCCCGTCGTACCTAACCTATCGGCTGATAGATCAGCCGACGATCTCGTTGCCAGAGAAGAACTGCGCGATCTCGATCGCGGCCGTCTCCGGCGCATCCGAGCCGTGCACCGAATTCTCGCCAATCGACTTGGCGTAGAGCTTGCGGACGGTGCCCTCGGCAGCCTTGGCCGGATCGGTCGCGCCCATCACCTCGCGGTATTTGGCGATCGCGCCCTCGCCTTCCAGCACCTGCACCACGACCGGGCCCGAGGTCATGAAGTCGACGAGCTCACCGAAAAACGGGCGCGCCTTGTGCACGGCATAGAAGGTCTCGGCCTGCTCCTTGGTCATGCGGATACGCTTCTGTGCGACGATGCGCAGGCCCGCCTTTTCGATCACGGCGTTGACCGCGCCGGTCAGGTTACGCTCGGTCGCGTCGGGCTTGATGATCGAGAAAGTGCGTTCGATGGCCATAAATCTTGTCCTCGGGGAGAATGCGGGGGTTCGCAGTTGCGGGGCTTATATCGGCGCCATTGCCGGACGGCAAGCGACCGCCGAAACAGCCGCATAGGCGCTTCGCCGCAGGCCTCGCAGCCCGCGATTCAACATGGATTACACCGATTTCACTCAGATGAACCGAATCTGAAACCCGCATCAGGGTTCGGTTCAGCTTCGCGGGCGTAAGGTCGGGGCTATCGAAACCGAAGCCTGACCATGAGGCAGAGCGTTTCGGCGGCCTTTCCATCGGCGCGATAGCCCCGCGCCGGCAGTTGTTGAGGAGATCACCATGTTGAGGAAACTTTCGCTTGCCGCCGTTGCCGCGGTCGCGCTCGGTGCCGCGCTGGCGCCGACCTCCGCTTCCGCCCACTGGCATGGCGGCTGGCACGGTGGAGGCTGGCACGGCGGCGGCTGGCACCGCGGCTGGGGCGGACCGCGTTTCTATGTCGGCGGTCCCGTCTCCTACGGTTATGGCGGCTGCTACGTGCGCCGGCTGGTCCCGACCCCCTGGGGACCCCGCTGGCGGCTGATCAACCGCTGCTACTGAGCCCGACAGCACCTTCCGCAAGCACCTTCCTGAACAAAGGGGTTACCTATGCCCCCAAGGTAACCCTTCAGGAGAGGCCCCGGCGTCCGCGCCGGGGCCTTTTATTTGGGCGGACATGGCTGGCATAATACAATTTTTACGAGAATCCCGGGGATTCCCCGCAAGCAGCGAAACCATTTTGGGCGCAATGACTTGGTACCGTGTCCTTACTCTGAGAACACGGAACCGCGCGATGGCTGGCCTTTTTGCCAATGACAGCGAACAGATCGACCGGCGCACCAGCCGCTCGATTCGCGATGCCGTGGGCGAACGGCTTCAGCAGAGTCTGCGCCCCGATCCCCGCCTCCCGACGCACCTCGAGAAGTTGCTCAACGAATTGAGGCAGCGCGAGCGCGAATCGCACTGATGGGAGCATGATCGGGAAAGGTGTGAAGCGGTTTTCCGAAGGGTCACGCTGAACGACAAGCTTGGAAAAACGGGTTGCGTTCGACGCGCCCTGCGGTGACAAGGCCGCATGCTGTCCATCACCGATCTCTCCGTCCGCCTCGCCGGACGCCTTCTGATTGACCAGAGTTCCGTGCAGATCACGCCCGGGTCCCGCGTCGGCCTGGTCGGGCGCAACGGCACCGGCAAGTCGACCCTGTTCAAGGTGATCCGCGGCGATCTCGCGGCCGAGCACGGCTCGGTGACGCTGCCGCCGCGCTGGCGCGTCGGCAGCCTGGCGCAGGAGGCGCCGAACGGCCCCGAGAGCCTGATCTCTGTCGTGCTCAGGGCCGATCTCGAACGCGACGCGCTGCTCGCCGAGGCCGAGCGCGCGACCGATCCGCACCGGATCGCCGAGATCCAGACCCGCCTCGTCGATATCGACGCGCATTCGGCGCCGAGCCGTGCGGCCGCGATCCTCTCCGGCCTCGGCTTCTCCGCCGCCGATCAGCTCCGCCCCTGCGCCGAGTTCTCCGGCGGCTGGCGCATGCGCGTCGCGCTCGCCGCGACGCTGTTCGCGGCGCCCGACCTGTTGCTGCTCGACGAGCCCACCAACTATCTCGATCTCGAAGGCACGCTGTGGTTGGAGGATCACCTCGCGCATTATCCGCGCACGGTGATCGTGATCAGCCACGACCGCGACCTCCTGGACAGCTCGGTCGACCAGATCCTGCATCTGGAGCGCGGCAAGCTCACGCTCTACAAGGGCACCTATTCCTCCTTCGAGGAGCAGCGCGCCGCGCGCGAATTGCTCGATGCCAAGCAGGTCAAGCGCCAGGAAGCCGAACGCGCACGGTTGCAAGCCTTCGTCGACCGCTTCAAGGCCAAGGCCTCCAAGGCGCGGCAGGCGCAGTCCCGCGTCAAGATGCTGGAGCGGCTGAAGCCGATCACGGCGCTGGTCACCGAGGACGTGCGCGAGATCAGCTTTCCGGCGCCGGAGAAGATCCTGTCCCCGCCGATCATCGCCGTCGACAACGTCTCGGTCGGCTACGATCCGGAAACGCCTGTGCTGAGCCGCGTCACCTTACGCATCGACAATGACGACCGCATCGCGCTGCTCGGAGCCAACGGCAATGGCAAGTCGACGCTGGTCAAGCTGCTCGCCGGACGGCTCGCTCCGTTCTCTGGCAGAGTGACCCGCGCGGACAAGCTGTCGACCGCCTATTTCGCCCAGCACCAGCTCGACGAACTGAACGAGGACGCCTCCGCCTACGACCATGTGCGCAAGCTGATGGGCGATGCGCCGGAAGCCAAGGTGCGCGCCCGCGCCGGCGCGATCGGCTTTTCCGGCAAGGCCGCCGACACCATAGCCGGAAAACTGTCGGGCGGCGAGAAGGCACGGCTGCTGCTGGGGCTAGCGACCTTCTTCGGCCCCAACATGATCATTTTGGACGAGCCGACCAATCATCTCGACATCGACAGCCGCGCCGCGCTCGCGGAGGCGATCAACGAGTTTCCCGGCGCAGTGATCATGGTTTCGCACGACCGCTACCTGATCGAGGCCTGCGCCGAGCGGCTCTGGATCGTCGCCAACCGCACCGTGACCAATTACGACGGCGACCTCGACGAGTACCGCCGCCTGGTGCTGTCCGCGCGCAACGCCGAAGCGCCGCGCGAGCGCAGCGTCGCGAGCGAGAAGCCGCAGCGCGTGAGGTCGGACAATCGCGGCTCGCTGAAGAAGCGCATCGCGGAAGCCGAAGCCGAGATCGCCCGCGTGAGCGAGATCATCAGCAAGATCGACACGGCGCTGGCGCTGCCCGACATCTTCACCCGCGACCCCAAGCAGGCTGCGCAACTGTCGAAGGCCCGCGCGAACGCGGCCGACGCATTGGCGCGCGCGGAGGAGCAATGGCTCGAGGCGAGCACGCAATACGATGAGGCGGCGGGGTAACGCCGAAAGGCCGCCTCATCAAAATCGTGAAAACAACCCCATGCACAGTACCGGTATGTAAATACCTGGAAATGAGCCGTTGCACTGAATGTTCTTTTACGGCGCGGTCGGCGCCGCCCGGCGGCGATGTCGGCACCATTATACTGGGATGACTCAGTCGGCGTATTGGCCGGCTGCCTTGATGATCGGCGCCCAGCGGTCGATCTCGCTCGTCAGCATCGCACCCAACGCCTCGGGCGTCGCCTTGTCCTGCGGGACAGGCTCGGTGTTGATGTCGTTGAACCGGGCGATCAGCGTCGGATCCTTGAGCGCCGTCTGGAGCGCAGCCGTCAGCTTTTGAACGATCGCCGGCGGCGTGCCCTTGGGGGCATAGATGCCGTGCCAGACGCCGAGCTCGAAACCTTTGAGGCCGGCCTCGTCGGCCGTCGGCAGATCGGGCAGGCTCCTCAGCCGCTCCTTGGTGGTGATCGCATAGGCCTTGACCTGCTTGGCCGTGATCGGTCCGGTGGTGTTCGTCGCCTGGTCGCAGGTGAGATCGATCTGCCTGCCGAGCAGGTCGTTCATGATGGGGCCGTTGCCCTTGTAGGGCACCGTGGTGAGCTGCTTCTGGATCGCCGTCATGAACAGCATGCCGCAGAGATGCGACGCCGCGCCGAGCCCGGCATTGGCGTAGGTCAATTTGTCGCCCTGCTGCTGGGCATAGGCGACCAGGTCCTTGAGCGTGTCGGCCGGGAAATCCGGACGCGCAATGATGGTCATCGGCGCGTTGGTCACAAGTCCGATCGGCGCAAAAGCCGTCTTCGTGTCGTAGCTCAAATTGCGGTAGAGCGTCGCGGCGGTCGAGATGCCGACGTGATGGATCAAGAGCGTGTACCCGTCCGGCTGCGCGCGCGCGGCGCGGGTCGTGCCGATGGTGCCGCCGGCGCCGGTCGCGTTCTCGACGATGACCTGCTGTCCCAGGGATTTCGCCATGCCTGCCGCGGTCAGGCGCGCGATGGTGTCGGTCGGTCCGCCGGCGGCGAAGGGCACCAGGATGGTGATGGGCCTCGCCGGATAGTCCTGGGCGACCGCCGCGCCGAGCGGCAGAAGCAGAGCCGATATGAAGGCAATGAACCGCATAGTCTCCTCCAAATTCTTGTAGCTCCATATGAGCGTATTCGTGGCGGCAAGACCATCAGGAAAGCAGGTTCAACAGCCATGTCGCGATCACGATGATGACGCACCCCGGACGCGCGTGCCACGCTCGCCGAGCGTTACGTCTGCTCCTCGGTCTCGCTCTCGAGCTTCTTGCGTAGTGCCGCGACGATGCGATGGACGGTTTGCAGGTCCTTCACCGCAAGCCCTTCCGAAAGGCTGTTGACCCACGGCGCCTGCAAAGCCATCGCGGCATCGAAAGCGCGCCGTCCCTTGTCAGTGAGGACAACAAGCTGCGCTCGGCGGTGATGCGGGTTGGCCTCGAAGGCGACAAGGCCGTCCGCGTGCAGGTCGTTGACGATCCGCTGCACATTTTGGCGGTTGGCGCCCAGATCGCGGGCGAGCCAAGCCACCGGTTGGGGACGCTCCGCCTGCACAATGGCGCCCAGTATCTGCCAACGGGCGCTCGTAAGTCCGAGCCGGGCCACCAGACGGTCACCCGCGGTCAAGAGCAGGCTGTTCAGCCGGAACAAGTCAAGCATGAGCTTGGTCAGGGCATCGCCGGCCGACGTTCGCTGCGACTTCAACATATCGTCACCATAGACCGTATTGACATCATAATGTCGATTTGACATCGTATCCATAGTACCACACTGACATCATACAACCAAGTTGCCGGAGGCCTTCATGTCGCTGCTACGCCCGCTGGACCCTTCCTTTCCGATCGACCGTCAACTCGGCATTGACGCCGGCCCCGTCGTCCTGGTGAATGTCTTCACCCTCGACAAGGCCGATGAGCAAACCTTCCTCGAGGTCTGGCAGGACGATGCGGTCTTCATGAAGCGGCAGCCCGGCTTCATTGCCACTCAGCTTCATCGCGCGATCGGCGAGAGTCCGACCTATCTGAACTATGCTGTCTGGGAATCGACTGCCCACTTCAGGGCTGCGTTCACGCACACCGAATTCAGATCAAAGATCGCGGCCTATCCCGCGTCCGCAGCCGCTTCTCCGCATCTGTTCCAGAAGGTCGCGGTGGCAGGCGTCTGCACGGCGTAATCCGCCCCGCGAGCATTCGCGGAGGGAGCCAGCAATCAGAACCGAAAAGGCGACCAACTTCTTCGGCGCATGTGTTCAGCCGAGACGGATGGCAAAGAGCCAGCAATGGGACTCCGAATTCAACGGCTTCCTGCCGCGTTCATCGGAGCGTTGAGATTGAACCGCTTAGACACAGAGAACAATGGCGACCGCAAGCGTCGGCTCTCTGGGAAACAAGTCATGTCACGCGGCCGCGCTTATGCCGACTTCTTCTTCGGCTTCGGCTTGGTCGCCTTCGGCGCCGGCTGCGGCTCCGGATTGCCCTCGATCGAGGACAAGCGTCCGGCGGTGAACGTATAGATCCCCGCTCGCGGACCGGTCGTCCAGGTCACCACAGCAACGCGGCGGCCGATGGCGTCGTTGGAGAGGTTGACCGACGAAGGCGCGCCGATGCCGCGCACCACGTCGCATTCGGTATGGCCAAGCGCGACCGTGCCGCCCATCGGCGCGGGCGCCGTGCTCGATGCATTGGCGTCTGCCGGCCCGGGAGGCGGCGCCATGCCGGGACAGCCACCGTCGGCACTGACGAGATCCTCGGCTCCCACCGGTTTATCAGGCGTGAGTGGCGGCGATTCGATCGAGATGTTCTTGATGAAGAGACGGCCGGGCTTCTGGAACCATTCTGCGTCCTTCGACAACAGATCAGTCCCGCCAGAGCAGCCCGCGACCAGCGGTGCTACGGCAGCCAACGCAATCATGAGCGAGCCGGGAAGCTTTTGATGTCGCACGATAAACTAATTCCCCGCGTGAAGGACCAGCCCTAAACGATTGTCCCAACATCCCTTTGCGGCACGAAGGTGACCGAAGCCAGCATCGTTCGAAAAGTGCAAATTATCATTAATTGCGAGCAGTCTCTAATTCCGCTTCTGCCACCGGCCCCGCTCGTCGGCCTGCCAATAGGTGACATCAAATCCCCGCGCCTTGCAATCGGCCCAGGCGCTGCGGGCGAGCGCAAGCGCGTCCGGATCGTCCCCGTTGAACAACAACACCATGCGCTCGTAGCCCTCCGCGTCCTGCGGCAGCGCGGCGTTGTCGACCAGGAAGCGGACATTGGCGCCGTTCGGATTGTCCGCCTCGATCGCCAGCACGATCGGCTGGTCGGCGGCATCGTTCACGCGCCATGTCGCGTGCGGCAGGAAGGAATCGTCGCGATAGGTCCACAAATGCGCGTCCAGCGCATCGGCGCGCTCCTCCGACGTCGACTGCACCACGACGCGCCAGCCGCGCTCGAGGGATTTCTCCAGAAGCGGCGGCAACACGTTCTCCACCGTCATGTTTTGCAGATGATAGAACAGCACTTCGGTCATTTGCGCTCGTAATGATCTGCGACCAGACGATCCAGCAGACGGACGCCATAGCCGCTTCCCCAGCTCTGGTTGATGTCGGTCTTCGGCGCGCCCATGGCGGTGCCGGCAATGTCGAGATGCGCCCAGGGCACATCGTCGACGAAGCGCTGCAGGAACTGCGCCGCGGTGATCGAGCCGCCGTGACGGCCGCCGGTGTTCTTCATGTCAGCGAACTGGGAATCGATCAGCTTGTCGTATTCGGGACCGAGCGGCATGCGCCAGACCTTTTCCCCGCTCTCGAGGCCGGCCGCGATCAGCCGGTCGGCGAGCTCGTCATTGTTGGAGAACATGCCGGCATGCTCGGTGCCGAGCGCGACCATGATGGCACCGGTCAGCGTCGCCAGGTCCACCATTAATTTGGGCTTCACCTTCTTCGCAACGTACCAGAGCACGTCGGCGAGCACGAGGCGGCCTTCGGCATCGGTGTTGATGATCTCGATGGTCTGGCCCGACATCGAGGTGACGATGTCGCCCGGCCGCTGCGCATTGCCGTCGGGCATGTTCTCGACGAGACCGATGGCGCCGACCACGTTGACCTTGGCCTTACGCGCCGCGAGCGCATGCATCAGGCCGACGACACAGGCAGCTCCCCCCATGTCGCCCTTCATGTCCTCCATGCTGCCGGCCGGCTTGATCGAGATGCCGCCGGTGTCGAAGCAGACGCCCTTGCCGACGAAAGCGACGGGCGCCTCGCCCTTCTTGGCCCCGTCCCAGCGCATGATCACGGTGCGGCTGGGCCGCGTCGAGCCCTGGCCGACGCCGAGCAGCGCGCCCATCCCGAGCTTCTGCATCGCCTTGACGTCGAGCACCTCGACCTTGACCCCAAGCTTGCGGAGCTGGCCGGCGCGGCGCGCGAATTCCTCGGGGAAAAGCACGTTCGGCGGCTCGTTGACGAGATCGCGCGCGATGATCACGCCATCGACGACGTGGCCGGCCGCGGCGAACGCCTTCTTCGCAGCAGTGGCATCGCCGACCGCAAGCGAGATGTCGGCGCGCGAGCCGCCCTCCTCGCCGTCCTTCTTCTTGGTCTTGTAGCGGTCGAACTTGTAGGCGCGTAAGCGAAGGCCCGAGGCGACCGCGACCGCCTGCTCGCTGGTCATGGCGCCATCGGGCAGCTCCGCCAGGATCGTCATGGCCGCGGTCCCGGCCGGAAGCTTGCTTGCCGCCACGCCGCCGAATTTGAGGAAATCGTTCGCCTTCAGGCTGGCCGCCTTGCCCGCGCCGATCACGATCAGGCGGGTGGCCTTCACACCCTCAGGTGCCAGGATGTCCAGCGCGGCCCCGCTCTTCCCCTTGAAGGCGGCCGCGGAGGCCGCCCGCTTCACGAGGTCAGCGGCGCTGCCGAGCGCCTTTGCCGTCGCGGGGCCGAGCTTCAGGCCATCGTCGCAGAACACAACCAGGATGCCACGGGGGGCGGCAGACAGCGGGACAAAGCCGACCTTGATGGCATCGGACATGGGTAACTCCTCCAAAATGTGGGGCTTTTCGCCGTCCTGCGATCCCGGCCAGGGGCCGGAGCTGAACGGCGATTCACTGAGGTTTTCGTACTATGGGCCAGCAGCCCGCCAGATGCCAAGCGCCGCCGTGGCCCTCAGGCCACAACGAGCGAAATATTAACCATATATTGAGGGTGCCACGGGGCAGCCATTTTGTTGACGGATCAAAGGGATGCTAGTGAGAGAGTAAGCTGGCGGAACCGATGGCTGGCCGTCCCTTGGGGATCCCGTTTCGGGATTGGGTCGGGCAGCCGGATTCCGGCCGGCATTGGGGCTTGGTGGGATTCGTGCGGTAGCGCATGGGGTCGATTGATAAGTATATCTTCCGCACGACGCTCGCGTCGTTTGCGCTGGTCCTGGTCAGCCTCACCGGCGTGATCTGGATTACGCAAGCGTTGCGCGGCATTGACCTGATGACGAGCCAGGGTCAGACCATCCTCACCTTCCTCGGCATCACCAGCCTCGTCATCCCGGCCCTGGTCCTGATCATCTCGCCGATCGCGTTGATGATCGCGATCTCGCACACGCTGAACAAGCTGGCGACCGATTCCGAGATCATCGTGATGAATGCGGCGGGCTTCTCGCCGTTCCGCCTGTTCTATCCGTTCTTCTACGCCACCTGTGTGGTGGCGCTGCTGGTCGCCTTCATCGCGGCCTATCTCGCTCCCGACGGAATGCGGCGGATCAAGCAATGGGACGCCGAGATCACCGCCGACGTGCTCACCAACATTCTCCAACCCGGCCGCTTCGCCCAGCTCGACAAGAATCTGACGATCCGGATCCGCGAGCGCCAGCCCGGCGGCATCCTCGCCGGCATCTTCATCGACGATCGCCGCGATCCGAACGAGCGCGTCTCGATCGTCGCCGAGCACGGCGAGGTGGTGAAGAACGAGACCGGATCGTTCCTGGTGCTGGAGACGGGCAATCTCCAGCGCTTCGAAGCCGGCAAGCGCGACCCGGCGCTGGTGGCGTTCGGCCGCTATGGCTTCGACATGTCCAAATTCTCGGGCCAGGGCCGCGACGTCACCCTCGGCATCCGCGAACGCTATCTCTGGGAGCTGTTCTCGCCGTCCGAGGACGATCCGGTCTACAAGCAGATTCCCGGCCAGTTCCGTTCGGCCCTGCACGACAGCATCCTGGCGCCGATCTATCCCTTCGCCTTTGCTGTGCTGACCTTTGCATTCCTGGGTGCGCCTCGCACCACCCGCCAAAGCCGCAATTTCTCGATCGGCTCCTCGATCCTCGCGGTGTTCGGCCTGCGCATGGCCGGCTTCGCCTGCTCGGTGATGGCGGTGAAATCGCCGGGGGCGGTGCTGGTGCAATACGCGATGGTCATGGGCGCCATCGGCGTCGGGCTCTGGATGATCATCGGCGGCGTGGTGGTCGAGCCGCCTCCGCGCCTCATGGAGGCCATCAACAGATCGAACGCACGGATCGCGCGGCTGTTCAGACGGCCGGCCATCGCATGAGCATGCTCACCAACACACTCGGGCGCTATTTCGCCGGCCGCTTCGTGGTCGCCGCGCTCGGCGTGTTCGCCAGCATCTTCCTGCTGCTGGTGCTGGTCGACTACATCGAGATGGTGCGCAAGACCTCCGGCCTTGCGTCCGCCTCGGCGATCATGGTGGCCGAGACCTCGCTGTTCCGGGTGCCGCAGCTCCTGGAGAAGCTGACGCCGTTCTGCATGCTGATCGGCGCGATGACCTGCTATCTCGCGCTCTCCCGCCGGCTCGAGCTCGTGGTCGCGCGCGCTGCCGGCATTTCCGCCTGGCAGTTCATCTCGCCGGCGCTCGGCAGCGCGCTCCTGATCGGGGTGATCGCCACCGTCGCCTACAATCCGATGTCGGCCAACTTGCGCGAACTCTCCAAGCGCATGGAGGCGGAGCTGTTCGGCTCGGCGCCCGGCGGCGGCATCCAGGATGCGTCCGGCTTCTGGCTCAATCAGGTGACCAGCGACGGCCAGACCATCATCAATGCGGCGCGCAGCGAGCAGCAGGGCGTCCGGCTCACCGGCCTCACGCTGTTCCGGTTTGATACGGAGCAGCACTTCAAGGAACGGATCGAAGCGCGCGAGGCGACGCTGGAGGCTGGCCGTTGGCTGTTCAAGGGCGTCCGCCGCTTCTCGCTGGACTCCCCGCCAGTCGACCAGGCCCGCCTCGAGATCCCGACGACACTGACCGAGGCGCAGGTCCGCAACAGCTTTTCCACACCAGAGACTGTGTCCTTTTGGCAACTACCGAGCTACATCCGCTCCTCCGAAAGCTCGGGCTTCGCGACAGCAGGATACCGACTCCAGTATCAGAAGCTTCTGGCACAGCCGTTTTTGCTGGCGGCCATGGTGATGCTGGCGGCCTCCGTGTCGTTGCGCTTCTTCCGGATGGGCGGCGTGCAGAAGATGGTTTTGAGTGGCGTGGGCGCAGGCTTTCTGCTCTACGTCCTGTCGAAAGTAACTGAGGATTTGAGCAAGGCTGAGTTGATGCATCCGATCGCTGCGGCGTGGTTGCCCGTTGTGGTGGGCGGCCTCACCGGCTTTTTGGCCTTGCTCTATCAGGAGGACGGATAGTGACTGCCGTCCACCGAGGGCTCGTGTCTCGTTCGACGCGGCGCACATTGGTGCGCGCGAACGGGCGCGGCTGGTCCGTTCGCAGGCTTCTGCTCGCAGTCGCCGCTGCCGCTTCGCTCGGCGCGGTGATCGACCTTGCTGCAGTGATGCCCGCCTCCGCCCAGTACACCTATAATCCGCTGCCACCGCGTCCGAAGCCGCAGAGGGGCCCCAACGACAACCAGATGCTGGTGCAGGCGACCGAGGTCGACTACGACTACAACAATTCGCGCGTCTCCGCGGTCGGTAACGTCCAGCTGTTCTACAACGGCACCAGCGTCGAGGCCGATAGGGTCATTTACGACCAGAAGACCAAGCGGCTCCATGCCGAAGGCAACATCCGCATGACGGATGCCGACGGCAAGATCACCTATGCCGAGATCATGGATCTCTCCGACGATTACCGCGACGGTTTCGTCGATTCGCTGCGCGTGGATACCGCCGACCAGACCCGCATGGCCGCGAGCCGCGCCGACCGCTCCAGCGGCAATTACACGGTGTTCGAGAACGGCGTCTACACCGCCTGCGCACCGTGTAAGGACGATCCGAAGAAGCCGCCCCTGTGGCAGGTCAAGGGTGCGCGCATCATCCACGACCAGCAGGAGAAGATGCTGTATTTCGAGACGGCACAGCTCGAATTCTTCGGCGTGCCGCTCGCCTACATGCCCTATTTCTCGACGCCCGACCCGACGGTGAAGCGCAAGTCCGGTTTCCTGATGCCGGGCTATTTCCCGGGCACGACGAACACCGGCTTCGGCGCCGAAATTCCCTATTATTGGGCGATCGCGCCCGACATGGACGCAACCATCACCCCCCGCTTCATGACGCGGCAGGGCGTGATGCTGCAGGGCGAATTCCGGCAGCGCCTGATCGACGGCGCCTACCAGATCCGCGCTTATGGCATCGACCAGCTCGATCCCGGAGCGTTCGCCGGGCAGCCCGGCGACCGTCAGTTCCGCGGCGCGGTCGACACCAAGGGCCAGTTCGCGCTGAACGACAAATGGGTCTGGGGTTGGGACGGCGTCCTGATGTCCGACTATTATTTCTTCTCGGACTACCGGCTCTATCAGTACCGCGACCCGCTCGGCTCGTTCCTGCTGCTGCCGACGGAAGCGCTGTCGCAGCTCTATCTGACCGGCGTCGGCAATCGCAGCTTCTTCGATGCGCGCACGATGTACTGGCTGAGCTATTCGGGTAACCAGAGCCAGGTGCCGATCGTCTATCCGGTGATCGACTATTCGAACGTGCTCAACTATCCCGTTTTCGGCGGCGAGTTCAGCTACAAGACCAATTTCGTGAACCTGTCGCGTGACGGAGCGGTGTTCGATCCGATCACGACGGTCGCCAATACCAGCAGCCTGTGCACGACGGCATCGGCCGATCCGCTGGCCCGTACGCCCTCGCAGTGCCTCCTGCGCGGCTTCCCCGGCACCTACACCCGCCTCACCGCAGAAGCGCAGTGGCGCAAGTCCTTCACCGATCCGTTCGGCCAGATCTGGACGCCGTTCGCCAGCCTGCGCGCAGATGCGATCAATTCCTCGGTCTCCAACCAGCCGGGCGTGTCGAACTACCTGCCCGTCGGCGACACCCAGGCGTTCCGCCTGATGCCGACCGTGGGCCTGGAATACCGCTACCCCTTCATCAACATTCAGCCCTGGGGCTCGACCACCATCGAGCCGATCGCACAGATCATCATCCGGCCGAACGAGACCTATGCCGGCAAGCTCCCGAACGAGGACGCCCAGAGCATGGTGTTCGACGCCTCGAACCTGTTCAGCGTCGACAAGTTCTCCGGCTACGATCGCGTCGAGGGCGGTGGCCGCGCCAATGTCGGCGTGCAATCCACCACGCAGTTCGACAAGGGCGGTGCCGTCAAGGTGCTGTTCGGCCAGTCCTACCACCTGTTCGGCCTGAACTCCTTTACGGTCCAGGACACCCTCAATACCGGTCTCAATTCCGGCCTCGACAAGCCGCGCTCCGATTACGTCACGAGCGCCAGCTACTCACCCAACAGCACGTATACGTTCAGCGTCCGCTCCCGCATGGACGAGCAGACCTGGAACGTCCAGCGTTTCGAGGCGGAAGGCCGCGCCAATTTCAATCGCTGGTCAGTCAGCATGCTGTATGGCAATTACGCAGCGCAGCCGGAACTCGGCTACCTGACCCGCCGCGAGGGCATCCTGACGACAGGCTCGCTGAAGGTCGCCGCCAACTGGGTGGTGTCGGGCTCGGCCCGCTGGGATCTCGAGGCCAACAAGATCAATCAGTATGTGCTCGGGGCCGGCTATGTCGACGATTGCTTCGTGCTGGCGGCGAACTATGTAACTTCCTATAGCTATTCCGCGGGATCCGCACCGCCCGTTCTGAGCCACGCGTTCATGTTCCAGATCGGCCTGCGCACGCTGGCGACCTCTTCGACGACCAGCGGTTCCTCGGGCCTCCAGTGAGCGGTTTGAAGTGCCGGCCGCGCTTGCCCCACCACAGGCTCGGCGCGGCTGACATGCGAGCGATAACCATGACGATTCCGTTGCCGATCTTCCGCCTCCTTCTCGTCCTCGCCGCCCTGTTCCTGGCCGGTGCGCCGGCGCGGGGGCAGAACATCGTCGTCATGGTCAATGGCGATCCCATCACCGATTTCGACATCGAGCAGCGCTCCAAGCTCGACCAGCTCACGACGCAGAAGACCCCGAGCCGCGAGCAGGTCATCAACGAGCTGATCGACGACAAGGTGAAGATGAAGGAAGGCAAGAAGTACGGGGTCGATCCCGGCGTCTCCGACATCAACCAGTCCTATGAGGGGATGGCGCAGCGCATGCGCATCACGCCGGACCAGCTCACCAAGTCGCTTGAATCCAAGGGCGTCCGCCCCGAGACGCTGAAGGGCCGCATGAAGGCCGAGATGGTCTGGACCAGCCTCGTCCGCGGCCGCTACAAGGAGCGCCTCCAGGTCGGCGAGCGCGACGTCGCGCAAGCCGTGCAGGCCCAGACCGGCGACAAGCTTCAGGTCGAGGGCACCGAATACAAGATGCAGCCGATCGTGTTGATCGTGCCGCGCGGCTCCTCGCCGGCGTTCGTGGAAACACGGAAGAAGGAAGCGGACACCTACCGCGCGCGCGTCGGAAGCTGCGAGGAAGCCAACTCGCTGTTCCGCTCGACACCGAACGCCACCATCCGCGACACCGTCACCAAGACCACCGCAGAACTGCCCGAGGCGCTGCGCAAGGTACTCGACGACACGCCGATCGGCCACCTCACCGCGCCCGAAGTGACCAAGGCTGGCATCGAGATGGTGGTGCTGTGCGCGCGCAAGCCGACCATGATCGACACGCCGAAGAAGCGCGAGGTCCGCGAGAAGATGTATCAGGAGAAGTACGAGAAGACCCAAAAGGCCTATCTCGAAGAGCTCCGCAAAGCGGCGATGATCGAATATCGCAACCGCTGATGGCCGAGCCCTCCTCAGCGCGCCCAGCAAAACCCCTCGCCCTGACCCTGGGGGAGCCCGCCGGCATCGGCCCCGACATCACCATCGCGGCCTGGCTCAGGCGCCGTGAGCTGAACCTGCCCGCCTTCTACCTGCTCGGCGACGAGGCGCTGATCGCCCGGCGCGCCAAGGCGCTCGGCGCCGACATCAGCATTGCCGCGGTGAACCCCAGTGAGGCCAACGCCGCCTTCGCGGACGCCCTGCCAGTGGTTGCCACCGGCGAGCACGCCACGGCCGAGCCCGGCAAGCCCGACGCATCGAGCGCGCCGGCCGCGCTCGCCTCGATCCGCCAGGCGGTCACCGACGTCCGCGAGGGCCGCGCCGGCGCCGTCGTCACCAATCCGATCGCCAAAAGCGTGCTCTACCGCGCAGGATTCCGTCATCCCGGCCACACCGAATACCTCGCCGAGCTCGCCGCGACGGACGGCCACGTCCCGCAGCCCGTGATGATGCTGTGGTCGCCGCAGCTCGCCGTGGTGCCCGTGACCATCCACGTTTCGCTGCGCGAGGCGCTGGCCCAACTCACGAGCGAATTGATCGCCTCGACCGTTCGAATCGTTGCGACCGAGCTCAAATCCCGCTTCGGCATCACGAGGCCGCGCATCGCAGTCTCCGGCCTCAATCCGCACGCCGGCGAGGACGGCTCGCTTGGCCACGAGGAGCAGACCATCATCGCGCCGGCGCTGAAGGCGCTGCGCAACGAGGGCATCGAAGCCAGGGGTCCATTGCCTGCCGACACCATGTTCCACGAGGCCGCGCGACAGACCTATGACTGCGCCGTCTGCATGTATCACGACCAGGCGCTGATCCCGATCAAGACGGTCGCTTTCGACGACGCCGTCAACGTCACGCTCGGCCTGCCCTTTATCCGCACCTCGCCCGATCACGGCACCGCCTTCGACATCGCCGGCACCGGCAGGGCCAATCCGGCAAGCCTGATCGCCGCGCTTCGGCTCGCCAGCCGCATGGCGGCTGCGAACCTCTGATGAACGCGATCGACGACCTCCCGCCGCTGCGCGAGGTCATCCGCCAGCATGCGCTGTCGGCCCGCAAATCGCTCGGCCAGAACTTTCTGCTCGACCTCAACCTCACCGCGCGCATCGCGCGCGCCGCCGCGCCGCTCGAGGACTCCACCATCGTCGAGATCGGCCCCGGCCCGGGCGGGCTGACGCGCGCTTTGCTCGCGCTCGGCGCGAGGCGCGTCATCGCCATCGAGCATGACGAGCGCGCGATCCCGGCGCTTGGGGATATCGCCGCGCGCTATCCCGGCCGGCTCGAGATCGTGCATGGCGATGCCATGACCTTCGACCCGCGTCCGCTGCTCGATGGCGAAAGAGCAAAAATCGTCGCCAACCTGCCCTACAACATCGCGACCCAGCTGCTGATCAACTGGCTCACCACCGAGCCCTGGCCACCCTGGTACGAGACGATGGTGCTGATGTTCCAACGCGAGGTCGGCGAGCGCATCGTTGCGCGCGAGGACGAGGAGGCCTATGGCCGGCTCGGCGTGCTCGCCAACTGGCGCTGCGAGACCAAAATCCTGTTCGACATTTCGCCGTCAGCCTTCGTGCCGCCGCCGAAGGTCACCTCCTCCGTGGTGCGCCTTAAGCCGCGTGCACACCCACTTGCCTGTGATCGCCGGCTGCTCGAACAGGTCGCAGCCGCAGCTTTCGGCCAGCGCCGCAAGATGCTGCGGCAAAGCCTGAAGTCGCTGGGCGTCGATCCGGCGCGGCTCGCGCAAGCTGCCGGCGTCGATGCGACGCGGCGTGCGGAGACCATTCCGATTGCCGGCTTTGTTGCCATGGCCCGTGAATTGGCCAATATACGAAGCGAAGCAGCGTGATCCGAACGCGAAGGGCCGCGTTAGCGCAAGGTGTGAAGCGGTTTTCCCAAACAGATCATGCTCGAACAATCGGCTAAAGCGCCAAGCGTTTTAGCGGTAATTTCGGAGGAAAGAATATGGCGCTGATGCGCAGGCAGTCCCTGGTCAAGTTCGACGCGCCCTTGTGCGAGACCATCGTCGAAACGCCCAAGCCGCAAGGTCGCGAGGTCCTGGTGCGCATCGAGCGCTGCGGCCTCTGCCACTCCGACCTGCATATCCAGGATGGCTATGCCGATCTCGGCGGCGGCAAGAAGCTCGACACCACGCGCGGCATGACGCTGCCCTTCACGCTCGGCCATGAGATCGCCGGCGTCGTCGACGAAGTCGGCGCCGACGTTCCTGCCGGACTCGTCGGCGCGAAGAAGGCGGTATTCCCGTGGATCGGCTGCGGCCAGTGCCGCGACTGCCAGAACGGCGACGAGAATCTCTGCGTCAAGCAGCGCTTCCTCGGCGTCTCCATCGACGGCGGCTTTGCCACCCATGTGCTGGTGCCCGACGCCAAGTATCTGCTCGATTACGATCCTCTGCCCGTCAACCAGGCCGCGACGTTGATGTGCTCCGGCGTGACCGCCTACGGCGCGCTCAAGCGCCTGGTCGACCGTCCGCGCCAGCGTAACCTCTTGCTGATCGGGCTCGGCGGCGTCGGCATGATGGGCCTGTCGTTTGCGCAGGCGATGTTCAAGCAGCCGATTACGGTCGCCGACCTCTCACCGGCCGCTCGCGACACCGCGCTGAAGAACGGCGCCGCTAACGCCTACGATCCGGCCGAGCCCGACGTGATCAAGCGCATCCTCAAGGAGAGCGAGGGCGGCTTCGACGAGATCGTCGATTTCGCCGGCAACGAGAAATCGATGGCGTTTGCCGTCGCGGTTGCCGCGCGCGGCGGCAAGATCGTCGTCTCCGGCCTCATGGGCGGCCAGTTCACGCTGCCGATGGTGCAATGGGTCTACAAGCGCATGACCATCGAGGGCTTCATGGTCGGCACCCTCGCGGAAGCCCACGAGCTGATGGCGCTCGCACGCGCCGGCAAGATCAAACCGACGCCGATGCGCGAGGAGCCGATGGGCGAGGTCCAGAAATGGATCGACGAGCTCCGCGCCGGCAAGGTGGTCGGCCGCATCGTGCTCAAGAACTGACCGAAGCGCGACGGGCCTGACGCAAGTCTCGCCCGCCCGTACGGAACACCTGCGGCCGCGCCGCGTTGGCAGCGCATGTCGATCCGTTGCACCGTCGAAAGCGCATTCTTCATCGCCTGGAGCTGCCTGGAGAAGAGCGGCGAGCTCGGTCCTCCGGACGAGAGCGCCAATGTCATTCTCGACGCCATTGAAGCGCAGCTTCGAACCGGGGAGCGCCGGCAGTTGATGCTCGCCAACCGGGCGATCGATGCTTACCGCGTGCATGCGGCGAGCAGCAACGCCGCCGCGCAACGTGAAGCGCGCCTTGGATGATGGTGTTCGGCGGCTACCCGGCGCATCCGAGACGCCGGTTGCCAGGCGTTCACTCCTGTGTGTTCACTCCTGAACACCGCAGGCACGCGCAACCGGCGCCGGTGCCCGTAGTTCTCCGGCAGAGAACAGAGTTCAATGGGATCTGGAACGTAACGGCACCATTTGGAACGCCGCGAACGTTCATTGCATTGATCCTACATCAGCAACGGTGGAGTTGGTGCGCAGGACAAAGCCGTGGGCGAAACGGTGCGATCGGTTCCCAAGCAGAACCGGAGTCCCACGGCGGCCGGTCGCGCGCCGTCAGTTCCCGCGATGACGAGAAGCAAGACATTCGCGAGCAGGATGCGCATGGCAAACTCACCCAGAACACCAGCAACAGGCACATGGGATAGACGATGAGGGGAATGTTGGATGTGACCAGTCTCGGCCGATGGTACGATCCCATCTCGGAGCGCTGGATTGAGCCGCGCGACACGCCGACCGCGACATCGCCTCGGGCGGAGGACGACGCCGTCTTCGAACGTCAACGGAAATTGCAGGCCGAACGTATCTGGCGCGCGCTGGTCGATTGCTGCGCGCGCGAGTGAGACAATTGCAGATCATACACAAATATGTCTGCAAAGCCGGCGCCGTGGATGGCGCCGGCCCTTATTTTTTCTTGCGGTCGGTCCCGTTCTCTTGTTTGGACGCATCGGTCATGCCGGGCCGATTTGCCCGATTTGCATTCATGCCGGTGGTATCCATCGTCCCCTTTTCCGTGGCGCCGTTGGTGTTCTCCGGCCTTTCCATGCCGCTCTGTGGAGCGGGCCCGGTATTCTGAGCGATGACGGGCCCGGCCATGGCTGCAAATGTAATTGCTACGATGAGTGCTTTCATGGGCATCTCCCTCGTCCCATGGATGACGTGCCCGCGACAGAGTTGTTCCCCGCTCTCGAGCCGGACCTCGCGCCGACGTGCGCTGCCGCTTGCGGCGGCGACTGGCGCTTCTGGTGCAGATAGGCCGGGTTGAAATCCCCGAGCCGCTGCAACTCGCGCCATTTCAGCACGATCAGCTCGCCATCGCGAAGATCCATGGCCCCGCTCCGCCTGAGATCGGCGAGCGTCCGGTTCACGGTCGCAATCGCCATGCCCAGTGTCTCGCCGAGCTGCGCCAGGCTGATCGGCATGCGGCATCGATTGCCGCGGACCAGCTGCGCGGCGCGGGCGCGATAGAACAGCTCGCAGAACAGGTGCGCCATGCGCGCCTGCATGGGACGGGCGCTGTTGTTGGTGATGGCTTCGCGAAAGATCGCCGCGTCGAGCAGCGTCTCGCGCCAGACGGCCATTCCGAAAAGCGATCGCCGCCTGAACGCGGCGAACAATTCGCGATGCGGGATGAAGGCGACCGAAGCAGGCCCCAACGCACTCAGCCCATGATCCATTTGGTCGATGAACAGGCCTTGCGCGTCCGGCAGGTCGCCGGTGAGATGGAACGCGAGATATTGCCGCCGCCCGCTACCAAGCAGATGGTAGCGCGCGACCATGCCCGACACGACCAATACCGAATGTTCAGGTTCGTCGCCCTGACGGATGAAATCCTCGTTCGGTGCATAGTCGCGCACCGTGAAGGTGAGTGCGCGGACTTCGGCAATATCCTCCTCTTCGAGCGCGGTGTGCTCGCACAGGTTCCGGATCAGCACCTCGTGGGCTTTTTCCATACGGCCGCCAAAAATCGCATTGGTTCTATCAAATGATACATCTGACGTGTATCCAGCGGATTAGAACGCGAGCCGGAAGCACAGGTTGCTAACCGGTTTGCGATGGCACCGGTTCGCTTCCACTCCACCCGCGAACCGAGCCGGCCTTGTCATGAGCCCTACCACGATCCTGGAGCGCATCTGCCGTCTGTTCGCATCGGAGCGAAGCGAGCACTTGGGAAGCGAGCACTTGGGAAGCGAGCACTTGGACAGCATCAACGATGCTTTCCTGAAGGGAACGCTGAACGAGCCGGTCCGGCCGATGTCGGATCAGGAACTCGCCCACGTTATCCGCGAGTTCCGCGCTATGCCCGTCTCCGACTGGACCGTCGCAAAGCTCTCGCGGCGCTTCGTCGACGTGCCCCGTGACGACTGAAGTCTCATGCCGCATCCGAATTTCATCGCGCGCCTCGATGCCATAGAAGGCCTTTCCGAGGACGAACGCCGGCAAATCGCCGGCTTGCCGTCTACGCTGCGCCAGGTCGCGGACGGCGAGATCGTGTTGCGCCAGGGCGAGGCCGCCACGCGCTGTGTCTTTGTTGTGAGCGGCTTCTTCTATCAGGCCCGCATCGTCGGTGATCGCAGCCAGATCCTTGCATTCCACGTGCCCGGCGACATGCCGTGCCTGCACACGCTGCTGGTATCACCCATGGATGCGGACCTCGTCGGCCTCGGGCCAAGCATCGTCGGCACCGTCGCGCACAGTCAGCTCAGGCAGCTTCTCGATGGCTCCGTCCACCTGACCCGCGCGTTCTGGCGCGAGACGCTGATTGACGCGGCGATCTCGCGGCAATGGATCGCCCGCCTCGGCGCTCAGGCAGCGCTGCCGAAGGTAGCGCATCTCATTTGCGAGCTCGCCGCGAGGCTGGAGATCGTCGGGCTCGTCACCGACGGCTGCTTTCAGATGCCGATGACACAGCGGCACGTGGCGGACGCCTGCGGACTGTCCATCGTCCATGTCAATCGCACCATTCAGGAGCTGAGACATCGCGGATTGATCGCGTGGGAAGGCAGCGAGATCGAGCTGTTGCAGCCCGAAGAACTGCGAAGGCTTGCGGATTTTGCGCCTGACTATCTGAGCTGAACGCAGCGAGTGAACGCATGCTCGAGCTGGGGCTGGACGCATTACCCTCTCGCTCGCGGCTTCGTCCGCCATGATTTGCGCAGCGGGCCGTTACGTCCCAGCACCGGATCTGTTTTCGGCCTGCGCACCTTGGTGATGCGTTTGATGGCGTCTGGACGCTCCCTTGTGTCGGTGCACTCGTCATACGTTCCGTCCCGCGGATACGCTCCGACGACCAGAAAGTCTCGGCTGGCCTCGATGAGCCGGTGTCCGATGCCTGCGGGAAGCACCAGAACGTCGCCGGCCTTCACGCGCAGAACCCGCCCCTTGATCCCGCCGCACTCGATCTTGGCCGTGCCGCGCGCCACACCCATCACTTCATGGACTTGCGAATGATAGTGCACAAAGTCGTACACGGTATCGCGCCATGACCGGCCCCAGCCGTTCGCATCGAACAGCGTGTCGATGATGACCTCTGGCGCAAAACGCCGAGGCTTGAGGTTCACCGCCCCGCGATAGTGCAAGAGCGGAAAATGCGGGTTGTTCGGCACGACGCCGTCGTCCCTGAAATGGATGGCCACCGGCTTCCGAGCCCGCACCAGCGCCCGCAGTGTCGCCGCGTCGGGATGCTCCTCCACCAGCTTCTTGGCGAGATTCTTGATCTGGTCCTTAACCGGCATAGCGTCGCCTCAGCCGCGATTCAACGGCTGCGGAGATGATAAGTTTCCAACGGAGAACCTGCGCAGCCTGCCATTTGATTTCTACTCCGGTACGTTGCGCAGCCGCCGCAACAAGCCGCCGAAAATC
This sequence comes from Bradyrhizobium sp. 159, assembly GCF_023073795.1. Classification (NCBI taxonomy): domain Bacteria; kingdom Pseudomonadati; phylum Pseudomonadota; class Alphaproteobacteria; order Hyphomicrobiales; family Nitrobacteraceae; genus Bradyrhizobium; species Bradyrhizobium sp. 159. The sequence goes on from NZ_JADPKE010000088.1 coordinate 91,487, forward strand.
GGTAGACCTTCGATGCAATTGGTGAGGCCGTGCGCGGCGCTGCATGAAGGGCGATAGTCCGGAGTTGTCTGACGTGAGGGCGTTGGCCGCAACCTTTCCAGTCACGACGAAATACGTTCGGATTATTTCCATCACGACTAATAGAAGGAGCGCCCAGAAACGAAGGCTGCCAGTGCGTAGCCGCTTCGGCTCCGCTTGCTTGCAAATGACGTAGAATCCGAGACGACGGGCGGCGGGGTTGATGTTGCCCCCGGGGCCGCCGAGCAAAACACCTCGTCAAGCCCTCGCCGCGAAAGATTTTTCTTTTCCGAATTTCGGATTGTGGCATACACCGCGACAACCCGGCCCTCCCAAAGGGGCGTTCGCGACCGTCACGAGACGCGGGCCGGGTGGCGGTGGACGCGGCAGCGTCGGCGCGAACCGTGGGTTGACAGGGCGGCCAACCGTGAGTCCTCACACGGCGCGGTGCGACACGATGCTGTAACAGCGGTCTCGTTGATGCCGGGGGCGGGCACACGCAAGCCTCCAGCCATTCAGGCGGGACCGTCCGCGGACGGAGAAGTCGTGTGGTCCTGACGCTCGGGGTCTGTGCGTCAAGTCCTGCGGTGATGTGGCGGCCCGACCGGGCACGTGCATCAATCATCGGCAGTGGCGACGGGGGCAATAAAAACGCGCCGCGGGGAGCGCGCCGGCGGCCGCAGCGGTTGCAGCTGCGGCGGACCTGGAGTTCGGCGGGACCAGCAGCGACGCGAAAAGGCCCGATTTCGCGGCGGAACCAACGCGCCGCGAGCCCGATTCAAGCCACATCCTCTCCGGATTTGCGGCTCATTGCCACCCAAGTCTTTGATGACAAAGGGGCGAGTAAGAGTTGCGTCATGCGTAACCGGGAGACCAGGATGGGCAACCGCACCGCAAAATTCATATCCGCGCTAGTCGGCAGCATCATTGCCGGCGCGCCACTGGCCGCCGTGTCGCAGAACGCGCAGAACGCGCCGAGCACGGCCAACGCGGCCGCCGACTGCCTCGTCTCGCCCAAGGGCGCCGCGCCGCAGGGGCAGCACTGGTACTATCGCATCGAGCGCGGGACCAAGCGGCAGTGCTGGTATCTGCGCGCCGCCGACGACAAGGACGGCGCGAAATCCGTGCAGAGCGCGCAGGCTACGAGCGATACGCCGACCGGAGTCGCGCCGGCGCAGCAGCAGCAGCAACAGCAGCAGCACCCGGCGCAGGATGCGCGCGCCGAATATCTGACAGCACGGAGCGGTGTCGCCGCCAAAGCACCAAACGCAACTGCGCAAGCCGCAGGCGCGACACCGGCGCAACCATCTGCAGATCAGACCGCTGACGGCAACGCGCAACAATCCGCCACGCCGTGGCCCGACGTCTCCGCAACCTCCGCCCCGCCCGCGCCGCAGCCGGCGCCTGCCGTTGTCGCGACAGCCGCCCAGCCGAGCGCAAAGCCATCAAAATCCCCTTCCTCCCCGGCACCCGCCGCGGCAGACAGCACGACCGACAAGCCGACCGGCTCGGTCCAGATGCTGCTGCTCGTGATTGGCGGTGCGCTGGCGCTCGCCGGAATCCTCGCCAGCCTCATCTACCGCTTCGCCGGCGCGCGCGTCCGGGTCCAGTCCGCCGACCGCCGCATACATTGGGACGATTGGGAGCCGCAGAAACAGGACGCAAGCCGCGCGCCCTGGCTCGATGCGACGTCGGCCAACGCCCAGCCGTCGCGCCCCATCGACTTCGATGCGCCGCGTCCGCAAGCGACGAAACAAGCGACAAAACTTGCCGCGATCGGTCGCGAGATCGATCTGATCGACGCGCGCAAGTCGCGTGCCGCGATCCCTGCCGCAGAACCCGACGAGGTCAGGCCCGCCGAGGCCAAGATCAAGATGTTCGACCGGGATTTCGAAATCGAGGCCGCTGCGCCCCGGCTCGCCGCCAACGAGATCGGCAAGGATCGCGATGAGGCGCCTGCAGGCCGCGACGAGGATGCGGTCGACGTCGACGTCATCACGACGATGCTGGAACAGCTGGTGAAGGAAGGGCCGCGCCTGTCGCGGCCTAACCTTGAAGCTGACCTTGCAAACTTCGCACGAAGCCTACAAGGCCAATCCGCCGCTCGCGCTTGAGGCGCTCGGCCTTCAGGATCGACTGTACCTCGGCGAAGGCCTGGTCGACGTCGTGGTTGATGACGATATAGTCGTACTCGGCCCAGTGGCTCATTTCGTGGCTGGCGCGGCTCATCCGCTTGCGGATCACCTCGTCGGAATCCTGTGCGCGCGAATGCAGGCGCTTTTCGAGATCGGCCGCGGAGGGCGGCAGGATGAAGACGCGAACGACGTCGACGCTCGCTTTCTGGTGCAGTTGCTGCGTGCCCTGCCAGTCGATGTCGAACAGCACATCCTGCCCGGCCGACAGTGCTGCCTCCACCGGAGCACGCGGCGTCCCATAGAGATTGTCAAACACGGTGGCCCATTCGAGCAGTTCGCCCTGCTCCACCATCGTCTCGAACTTGCGCTTGCCGACGAAGAAATAGTCGCGCCCCTCGACCTCTCCCGGCCGCTTCTCGCGCGTGGTCGCCGACACTGACATCTTCAGGCCGGGCTCCCGCTCAAGCAACATCCGCGACAGCGTCGTCTTACCCGCGCCCGAGGGCGAGGACAGCACGAACATCAATCCGCGGCGCTCGACACCGTCAGTTCCGTGACTGCCCGTCGTCATCGATCACTCCAGATTCTGGACCTGCTCGCGGAACTGCTCGACCACATTCTTCATGGCGAGTCCCGTATTGGTGAGCTCGATGTCATTCGACTTCGAGCAGCAGGTATTGACCTCGCGGTGAAACTCCTGCGCCAGGAAATCGAGCTTGCGGCCGATCGGACCGCCCTTGCCGATCAGCTCGCGCGCCTGCGCAATGTGGGAGGCGATGCGATCAAGCTCCTCGCGGATGTCGGCCCTGGTCGCGATCAGGATCGCTTCCTGCATCAGGCGATCGGCATCGAAACGATCGGAGGTGTCGAGCAGGGCCGCGATCTGCTCAGTGAGCTTCGCCTTGATCGCCTCCGGCTTGCGGCCGGGCGCAGCCTCCGCTTTCTTCGCCAATTGCTCGATCTCGTCGACGCGCTGGGTCAGGATCTGCCCCAGCGAGATGCCCTCGCGCTTGCGCATCCCTACGAGATCGGCAAGCGCTTTGTCGAAGGCCTCCGCCACGGCGGCGCGTGCGGCCTTGTCCTCCTCCTCGTCGCCGTCGGGCTCGGCGACCTCGACGACGCCCTTGATGGCGAGCAGGCCGTCGACGCTCGGCGCCACCGCATCGACCTTGCCGGCGATCAGCGCCGCCGCCTTCAGCACGGCGTTGAGCACGTCCTCGTTGATGCGGACCGTGGCGGCGGCGTTGGTGCGCTTGACGTTGAGATTGGCGTAGACCGTGCCGCGCGACAACAGCTCGCCGGCGCGCTTCTTGGCGTGGGCCTCGAGCTCGTCGAACCCCTGCGGCAGCCGCACCCTGAGGTCAAAACCCTTGGCGTTGACCGACTTCAATTCCCATTCGAACGTGTACGGCCCGCTTGCGCCGTTGCTTCGGGCAAACCCGGTCATGGACGACAGCGCCATCGGTTGAGATTCTCCAGAAACTCGGGATTCGCGAGGACATCAAGCCACGCGAATCTTAAGACTATTTTGCCGGAAAGTGTAATCCGCAAAGTGTGATGGACGGCGCTGCGCGCAGCCCCGGCCTAGCGCTGGACCACCGGCGGCGAGGGTTGCACCGCGCCCTGCCGGGCCGGCGCGGGATTGGCTGGATTGGCCGGCCGGGCCGCGGGTGGCTTTTTCTGCTGGTTGGACCGCGCCGGCGTGGTCGCGGTCGGTGTATCGGCGGCGCCGGGCGCAGCAGCGGCCGGCGGCTGCGCGTCCTCGGCCGGCTCGACCGTGTCGTTCTGGATCTGCTTCTCGATCGCACGAAGCTTCGCGACGTTCTTCTGATGCGCGTCGTAGGTCTCGGTGAAGGCGTGCCCGCCGCTGCCGTCCGCGACGAAATAGAGATCGCGGGTGCGGGCCGGGTTGGCGGCGGCCTCGAGCGAGGCTCGGCCCGGATTGGAGATCGGCCCCGGCGGCAGGCCCTCAATCACATAGGTGTTGTAGGGAGAGGGCTGCGTGATCTCGCTGCGCTTGATCGGACGGCCCAGCGTGCCCTTGCCGCCGACGAGGCCGTATATGATCGTGGGATCGGACTGCAGCTTGATCCTCTGCTTTAGGCGGTTCACGAACACCGCCGCGACGCGGCTGCGCTCGTCCGGCTTGCCGGTCTCCTTCTCGACGATGGACGCCAGCGTCACCAGTTGCTCCGGCGTCTTGACGGGAATGTCCTGGTTGCGGCGCTCCCAGATCTCGGCCAGCACCCGCTTGTGCGCCTGCTGCATGCGCTGGATCACCTGCTCGCGCGTGGTGCCGCGCGGGAACTTGTAGGTCTCCGGCAGCAACGTGCCCTCGCGCGGCAGCTCGCGCACGGTGCCGGTGAAAATGTCGTTGTCGGACAGCCGCGCCACGATCTGCTCGGAGGTCAGGCCTTCCGGGATCGTCACGGCATGCTGCACCACCTTACCCTCGACGATGGTGGCGATGACGTCGCGCAAGGATGCGTTCTTCTGGAACGAATACTCACCGGGCTTGAGGTCCGAGCTCGCCTTCAACGCGGCGACGCTGGCGATGAACACCCACGGATTGACGTCGGTCACGCCTTCCCGGTTCAGCGTCTCGGCGATGTCGCGCTTGCCCGCGCGCTGCGGGATGTTGACGATCTTGTCTTCCTTCAGCGGTCCTGGCGCCTCGAGTACCTGCCGGCCGTAATAATAGACGCCGCCGGCACCGAGCATGGCGAGCAACAGCAGCGTGATGATCGCGTTGCCAACCACCACGAAGGGATTGCGCGCACGGTCCGATCGCTTGGGCGGCGGCGGGACCTGCTCGGGCTCGAGTGCAGCCCGCGGACTCCGGGGCGAAATGGGCGGCCTTTCACTCATCGAAGCAACCTGAATCCTGCCGGTTCAATCGCGGCCTGACAATGACTTGCCGAGCCAAATGCACGCGCCCACTTCTATGACTATCGCCGAATACGGCAAAACGGTGGATTCGTCTCAAACGCAAACTAATTGGCCAAACGCCGGACGATCACCGACGCATTGGTGCCACCAAAACCAAAAGAGTTCGACAATGCGACATTGACCTCACGCTTCTTCGCCGTGTGCGGCACGAGATCAATCGCGGTCTCGACCGACGGATTGTCGAGATTGATGGTCGGCGGCACGACATTATCGCGAATCGCGAGAATGGCGAAGATCGCCTCGATCGCACCGGCCGCGCCGAGGAGATGACCCGTCGACGATTTGGTCGAGGACATCGCAACCTTGGAGGCAGCGTTACCGAGCAGGCGCTCCACCGCACCGAGTTCGATCTCGTCGCCGAGCGGTGTCGAGGTGCCGTGCGCATTGATGTAGTCGAGATCGGATGCCGTGAGACCAGCACGCTTGAGCGCGGCCGACATGCTGCGGAAGCCGCCATCGCCATCGGGCGACGGCGAGGTAATGTGATACGCATCGCCGGAAAGGCCGTAGCCGATCACCTCGGCATAGATCCTTGCGCCGCGTCGCCTGGCGTGCTCGAGCTCCTCGAGCACCAGGACGCCGGCGCCCTCACCCATCACGAAGCCGTCACGGTCCTTGTCATAGGGACGCGAGGCCTTTTCGGGCGTCTCGTTGAAACCGGTGGACAGCGCGCGCGCGGCATTGAATCCGGCAATGCCGATACGGCTGATCGGCGATTCCGCACCGCCGGCAACCATGACGTCGGCATCGCCGAGCGCAATCAGGCGAGCGGCATCGCCGACCGCGTGCGCGCCGGTCGAGCAGGCTGTGACCACCGAATGGTTCGGTCCCTTCAGCCCGTGCGCGATCGACACGTAGCCAGAGGCGAGGTTGATCAGACGACCGGGAATGAAGAACGGCGACACTCGGCGCGGCCCACGCTCCTTGAGCAGGATCGCGGTGTCGGCAATGCCGTTGAGGCCGCCTATGCCGGACCCGATCATGGTGCCGGTCGCGCACTTGTCCTCTTCGGTCTCGGGATGCCAGTTGGCATCGTCGAGCGCCTGGCCGGCTGCGGCCATGCCGAAGATGATGAAGTCGTCGACCTTGCGCTGGTCCTTCGGCTCCATCCACTTGTCAGGATTGAACGTGTCGTTCGACCCGTCGCCGCGCACGACCGTGCAGGCGATCTTGGTTTGAAGATCGGAGACGTCGAAGCTCTCGATTCTGCGCGCACCGCTCTCGCCGTTGAGGATGCGCTTCCAGGTCGGCTCGACGCCACAGCCGAGTGGCGACACCATGCCGAGACCCGTGACGACGACCCGCCTCATATCCGAAAACTCCGTATCGAAAGATTCACGGCCAATAACAAGAAACCGGCTGACCGCTGCGAAGCGGCCCGTCCGGTTTCAATGTTGTCCCCGCGAAATTGAAGAGCCTTAGCTCTTCGCGTTCTTCTCGAGAAACTTCGTAGCGTCGCCGACGGTGAGAATCGTTTCCGCAGCGTCGTCCGGAATCTCGCAACCGAATTCCTCTTCGAACGCCATCACCAGTTCGACGGTGTCCAGACTGTCGGCGCCGAGGTCGTCGATGAAGCTCGCGTTGTCGACAACCTTCTCGGGTTCAACACCAAGGTGTTCGACCACGATCTTCTTAACCCGCTCGCCAATGTCACTCATTGCTTAACCTCGTGTTGTTCCCTGTAGACCCGACCCCCCGGGACGATACGAGCCGTCGTGGTCGTTTGACTGCCTTCGCTTACGAACTTTGATTTGGCCCATCCTAACCGATGCAGGCCCCGGCGAACGACGGCCAAAGGCTCCGCATCGCCAATATACAGGGTTTCAAAAACCTGCAATGGCGTTCTTTGCCCATCCGTTGTAGGTCCGGTTATCATACTTCAATTGCCTTGACTACAAGCCTCATTTCGCTCCGGAAACGGCCGTTTGCCGCATCCGGCACCGGCCTGACCGGCGGTGCGGCACGAGGCGTCAGATCATGGCCATGCCGCCGTTGACGTGGATGGTTTGCCCGGTGACGTAAGCCGCTTCGTTCGAGCTCAGGTAGACGGCGGCTGCCGCGATGTCTTCGGGCGTCCCCAGGCGGGCAGCCGGAACCTTGGTCAGAATCGTTTCGCGCTGCTTGTCATTGAGCGCATCCGTCATCGGCGTCTTGATGAAGCCGGGCGCGATGCAATTGGCGGTCACGCCGCGCTTGGCGTATTCGGCGCCGAGCGTCTTGATCATGCCGATCAGGCCCGCTTTCGATGCTGTATAATTGCCCTGTCCCGGATTGCCGGTGACGCCGACCACCGAAGTGATGGCGATGATGCGGCCGAAGCGCTTGCGCATCATCAATTTGGTCGCCGCGCGCGCCAGGCGGAAGGTCGCGGTCAGATTGACATTGATGACCTCCTCCCAATCCTCGTCACGAAGCTGCACGAAGAGATTGTCGCGGGTGATGCCGGCATTGGCGATGAGGATGTCGACTTGTCCCATCGCGGCTTCCGCGGCGGGCACCAGCGCTTCGACCTCATCGGCCTTGGAGAGGTTGCAGGGCAGCACAAAGGCGCGCTCGCCGAGCCTGCCGGCAAGCTCGTCCAGCACGTCCTTGCGTGTTCCGGAAATCGCAACGGCAGCGCCCTGCGCATGCAGCGCCTGCGCGATCGCGCCGCCGATGCCGCCGGTCGCGCCGGTGACGAGCGCCTTTCTGCCAGTCAGATCGAACATGAAGTACTCCTCTAAGCCTGCTTGGCAGCGGCCAGTGCATCCTTGGCGGCAGCGATATCGCTCGGACCGCCAACCGCAACGCCGACGGCACCGTCCGCAATGCGCTTGACGAGTCCCGTAAGCACCTTGCCCGCGCCGATCTCGAAGAAACGGGTGACGCCCTGCCCTGCCATATAGGCGACCGATTCACGCCAGCGCACCGTGCCCGTGACCTGCTCGACCAGGCGGCGACGGATCTCGTCGGGATCGGTGATGGCGCTCGCCAGCACGTTCGACACCAACGGCGCGGCCGGCGCCTTGATCGTGACCGTCGAGAGCGCCTCCGCCATGGCGTCGGCGGCCGGTTGCATCAGCTTGCAATGAAACGGCGCCGACACCGGCAGCAGCATCGCGCGCTTGGCGCCCTTGCCCTTGGCGATCTCGACGGCGCGATCGACCGCCGCCTTGTCGCCGGAGACCACCACCTGCCCGCCGCCATTGTCGTTGGCGGCCTGGCAGACCTGCCCCTGCGCCGCCTCATCGGCGACCTCGATGGCGGCCTCGTAGTCGAGGCCAAGCAGCGCGGCCATTGCGCCGGCACCGACTGGCACGGCTTTTTGCATTGCGAGACCGCGGGTGCGAAGCAGCCGAGCGGTATCGGAGATGCTCAGGCTGCCGGCCGCAGCCAGCGCCGAATATTCACCAAGCGAGTGGCCAGCGACGAAGGCTGCGTCCCGCCCGACGGAAAAACCGGCTTCACTCTCCAGCACGCGCAGGGTTGCGAGGGAGACCGCCATCAGCGCTGGCTGGGCGTTTTCGGTAAGCTGAAGGGTCTCGGCCGGACCATCCCAAATGGTCGCCGTCAATTTCTCCCCAAGCGCAGCATCGACCTCGTCGAACAGGGCGCGCGCTGCCGGAAAGGCGTCGGCGAGGGCCTTGCCCATGCCAACCGCCTGGGACCCCTGCCCCGGAAATGTAAATGCTGCCGTCATCGGCGCTCCCTGCATGTCGGGCGTGATCCTCACGAGAACCGGCAGCCGACTACGCGCGGCCTCAGCCCAAGGTTCCGGATCACGCTCCAAAGGGGGCCGTAGACACTGTCCGGGGTCGGAATGTCAAGCCAAGATGGGAACCCCGGCCGGATTCAACCGGTGATACGGTTTCCTAGAATCCGCCGGCCGTCTGGTTGACGTCGACCTCTGCCCCCGCCCGCGCGCGGCGCGCGCTGTTGACCAGCTGCCCCGGCCGATCGTCCTGGTTTGGCTTCGCGGTGGCAAGCCGCAGCACCGCGGCGTAGCCCGGCTGCACCTCCATGCGGTCGGCATGCCGGCTGGCGCTCAGCAGGCGATGCACCTTCGGCAAATTGTAGCAGGGCACATAGAACAAGAGGTGATGCTCGAGATGATAATTCACGTAGTACGGGGCGATGAACAGGCGCTCGAGAAAATTGGCATGCGTGGTCCGAGTGTTGCGCAAGGGATCATTGCTGTCAGGGACGACGGCGTGCTCGGCGATGTTGCGGATGCGGGTGATGACCATCATCCAGGTCAGCAGCGGCACCAGCCATAGCAATGGATAGGCCCACCACACGCCGGCCGCCGCGAGCGCAGCGAACATTGCGGCATTGACGACGCATTGTGGGCCGAGCTTCCCCCAGAAATGCGCCGCACGCTGCCGCCATGCCCAGTCCTTTGGCCCGAGCGCGTTGAGCAATTGCGCCTTGCGCTGCTGGTAGCCGGTCTGTCCGGTGATGTCGCGAATGAACTTGCGGCGATAGCTCAGCTTGGTGATCGGAAACGGCGCCGACAGCACCAGATCGGGATCGTCGTCCTGCTGGGTGCGCGCGTGATGCTGCAAGTGGTAGCGCCGGTAGCTCCGCGTCTCCGCAAACAGCGGATAGGCACAGAACCATTGGCTCAGCGCCAGATTGGTTTTCTCATCGGCGGACAAGCAGCCATGCGCGCCGTCATGCATGAGGATGGCAAGTCCAAGCTGGCGCGAGCCGATGATGGCGACGGCGAGAATGTACGTCAGCGGATTGGGCCACCACGCGACCAGAGCGATCGCACCGATGATGAGCGCCCAGGCGTGCGCGATCAGCGCAACGCCCTTCCACGTCACGCGCTGGCGCACGTCGGCCAATTGATCGTCCGTCAGGAAATCGCGGGCACGCATGCGAAGCGCGGTCATGGCCTAACTCTCCTCGTTCGAATTGCTCGGCGCGTCGCGCTGCTCGACGAGACGCAGGCGCGCAGCCTCGCCCGTGGATTTCGCCTGCTCACCGAGCACGCGCAGCATCTCGCTGCAGAGCTCCTCCGGCGATCGGCCCATGGCGTAGCCTTCGAGGATGACGCCGATAGCGACGGCCCAGAACCGCCGCGAGCTTTCATCGGGCGCGCGCAGCGAGCGCCAGCCGTGTCGTGCAACCTGGCTTGCATAGGCCCGCGCGCCTTCGCTGTGCAGCCGTTCGATGGTGCGTTCAACCAGTGGCGCCAGATCCTGCCGCCGCCGCGTCAGTGTCAGGGCTTCGGCGAAGAAGGCGACCGAATCGCTCGCCGTGACCGTCTCCGCCAGCGCGTGCGTGTATTCCTGCGGCGTGCGCGTCCTCAGCGCCGCCTGTTCCGTCGCGCGCGCCAGATACAGCAGCTCGCGGCAGGCACATTCGACGAACAGCGCCTCCTTGGTGCGGAAGTAGTAAGTGATCTGGCTCGGGAACGCGTCCGCCGCGGCCGCGATGTCGGTGATCGACGTGCCCGACAGCCCCCGCTCCCGGAACAGCGGGCTTGCCGCATCCAACAGCAGCGACCGCATCTTGCGGCCGGCCGTGCGTGTGGCGCGCGCGGCGTGCTTGGGGTCGCTGGCGCCCGGTTCGAACGGAGCATGGGCAGAATTGTCTGCCATTGGATCCTCCCGCTGACTTGTTTGTATGTTATACAAACAAGTAGGTCAAGCTGGTTCGATTTGAGGGCCGACCACCACCCGCCTTCGATTGTGCGAGCCGAGACTTGGGCCCCAACCTTGCAAAGCCAGGCAAAATCCGTATAAGGCGCCCATCCGCAGACCCCGGCCGGGAGCTGAACGGACGGTCTCAGCAAATCATTCGTGATTTTGGTGTGGCAGGGCCAGTCGGCCCGTCGTCCCGTGTTTCCGCCTTCTGAGCTTAATCCCAGAGTCCTTTCCGAAGGTCTCTTAAGGGCTTGACGCCGGGCGATGCGCCAACATGAGGAAAGGACTTCCATGCCTCTTTACGAGCATGTTTTTCTCGCGCGTCAGGACGCGAGCCCGCAGCAGGTCGAAGAGCTGACTGCACAGATGACCGGTATCGTCGAGGGCCTCGGCGGCAAGGTTACCAAGACCGAGAATTGGGGCGTTCGCTCCCTCACCTATCGCATGAACAAGAACCGCAAGGCTCATTTCGTGCTGCTCAACATCGATGCGCCGTCCGCGGCGATCGCCGAGATCGAGCGCCAGGAGCGCATCAGCGAAGACGTGATCCGCTATCTCAGCGTCCGCGTCGAGGAACTCGAGGAAGGCCCGTCCGCGATGATGCGCAAGGCCGATCGTGATCGCGAGCGTGACGACCGCGGCGGTGGGTTCCGCGGCGAGCGTGAAGGCGGCTTCCGTGGCGACCGCGAGGGCGGCTTCCGCGGTGACCGCGGCCCGCGCCGTCCGCGCGAAGAAGCTGAAACCACTGCGGATGCGGAGTAAGATCAATGGCTGAAGCTGGTGCACGCCGTCCGTTTTTCCGTCGTCGCAAGAGCTGCCCGTTCACGGGCACCAATGCTCCCAAGATCGACTACAAGGACTCCAAGCTGCTAATGCGTTACGTCTCTGAGCGCGGCAAGATCGTGCCGAGCCGCATCACCGCGGTGTCCGCGAAGAAGCAGCGTGAGCTCGCCCGCGCCATCAAGCGCGCGCGGTTCCTGGGCCTCTTGCCCTACGTCATTCGCTGACACGACCAATTCGACCGGCGGCCGCCGAGCCGCCGGTCGTCATATTCTGAACTCATAAGGCCTCCGGGTCATCCGGTCGCCGATGGTTGGGGCAAACGACGCCTCTAACCGCTCGAAGGGAGCGGGACAGCTGATGATGGCCTTTGGATTGATAGCCCTGATCGCCGGCGCCGCGTCGGCGCTGATGTTCGCCTCGATCATCTCGGGCGCGCTGATCTCGCTCGTCCTGTTCTATCTCGCACCGCTGCCGCTGATGGTCGCCGCGATCGGCTGGGGGCCGCTTTGCGCGTGCCTCGGCGGCATTGCCGCCGCAATCGGCCTCGGCGCGCTGTTCGGCCTGCCCTACTGCATCGCCTTCGCCGTCACCGTCGCATTGCCGGCCTGGTGGCTCGGCCATCTCGTCCTGCTTGGCCGGCCAGTGGGAAGCGTCGCACCAGACACCTCTGCCGTCGAGCCGCCGGCCGAGCCCGAGATCGAGTGGTATCCGGTCGGCCGCATCCTGCTCTGGATCGCAGGCTTCGCCGCGCTGACCACCATTGCCGCCCTGCTCACGCTCGGCACCGACGCCGACACCATCAGCGGCACGCTGCGGCGGGGCTTGATGCGCCTCCTCCCCGCCGCCGATCCGCAAACTTCGGGTGAAGCCAGCCAGTTCGTTGACGCACTCGTGCGCATTGCACCGGCCGCCGCCACCATCGTCGCGATGATGACGCTGACTCTCAGCCTCTGGCTCAGCGCCAAGGTGACCGCGACGTCGGGCCGGCTGCGTCGTCCCTGGCCGGACCTGAAGGCGGCCGAGCTGCCGCCGATGACGCTCGTGGCGCTCTGCATCGCGCTCGCCTTCTGCTTCACCGGCGGGCTGCTCGCGATCGTCGCGCAGATCACCACGGCCGCGCTGATGATGGGCTATGCGCTGACCGGTTTTGCCGTGCTGCATACGCTGACACTGGCGCTGAAGAGCCGCACCTTCTGGCTCGGCTCGACCTACGCCGTCGTCGTCGTGTTCGGATGGCCCGTCATCGCGATGGTGATCCTCGGTCTTGCGGATGCCGTGTTCGGCTTCCGCGAGCGCTTCCTGCGCAGCCGGCGGCCGCCGCCGCTGCCAACCTCTTAAGTTCAACCCCGGAAACTGAAACTCAGATCCCTTCAAAGGAGAACGAATATGGAAGTCATTTTGCTGGAACGCGTCACCAAGCTCGGCCAGATGGGCGAAGTCGTGAAGGTTCGCGACGGCTATGCCCGCAATTTCCTGCTCAAGCGCGGCAAGGCGCTGCGCGCCACTGCCGACAACCGTGCCAAGTATGACGGCATGAAGGCTGAGCTCGAGGCTCGCAACCTCCAGGCCAAGGGCGAAGCGTCCAAGGTCGCCGAAAAGATCCAGGGCAAGAACATCATCGTGATCCGCCAGGCCTCCGAAGCCGGCCAGCTATTCGGCTCGGTCACCGTGCGCGACATCGTCATGGCGTTCGAAACCGACGGCGTCCATCTTGACCGCCCGCAGGTGCAGCTCGACGCACCGATCAAGACAATCGGCAAGCACACGGTCACCGTCGCCGTTCACCCGGAGGTCGAGGTCGACATCACCGTGACGGTCGCGCGCAGCCAGGACGAGGCCGAGCGCATCAACCGCGGCGAGGACATCTCGACCCGCAACGAGGACCGCGACGCGGCTGCCGAGGCAATCGCCGCGGCCGGCGAGTTCTTCGATCCGGAAGCCCAGCACGACGAGGTCGAGCCGGTGCCGGCTACGGAAGAGAAGTAACTCCAATGTCGTCATTCCGGGATGGTCCGAAGGACCAGACCCGGAATCTCGAGATTCCGGGTTCTCGCTTCGCGAGCCCCGGAATGACGAGCTCAAAATCAGCCCGGCTGCCTCAGGCGGCCGGGCTTTTCGTTTTCGCGGCGACGTCCTCGCTCAACATCGCAATCGAGGCCAGCGCCGTTGCCGTGTGCTTCTCGACGCCGTCGCTGACGCAGAATACGTCGGCCGCAACCACCGAGACCTGACGGCCCGGCTTGATCACCCGGCCACGGCAGATCAGCTTCTCGCCGACTGCAGGCGACAATAAATTGAGCTTGTACTCCGCCGTCAGCGCCGGCTGGCCACGCGAGGTCGCGGCTGCGATCGTTGTGGCGTTGTCGATCAGGAAGGCGGTGACGCCGCCGTGGAAGAAGCCGTGCTGCTGCAGCAGCTCCGGCCGGCGATCCACGGCGATCGTGCAGCTGCCGCGCGACAAGTCCGAAAGCTCGGCGCCGACCAGGGTCATGAAGCCCTGCCGGCCGACATTGGCGTGGATGCGGTCGGCAATCGGTGCGAACTCCGGATCAGCTGCGGCTGACATGCACTCTCTCCTGTTGCTGGTTGATGCGGTCGAACGGCCTTAGCGCCCGAATGGCGCAGGCGATCAGCATGTCGGCCTCCCCGCGAGGGTCGGTGTGGTCGCGTCCCGACAGGAAGGCGCGGCAGAAGATCTGCGCCGGCCCGATCAGCTGGCTGATGAACATTGCCGGCGTCATCGGCAAGAGCTCACCGCGTGCAACCAGCGGCGCGCGCCAGCGCTCGATGCCGTCGGCGAGGCGCGCGTTCTGCGCGCGCTGGGCATCGCGAACCTCCTCGCCCCACTCGCTGCGGGAAATCTCGAAGAGGTAGCGCGCCTCGCGCCGGCTGGTCACGACCCACTCAAGATGCGCCCGGATCAGCCGATCGATGCCCTGCTCCGCACCGGGCACGGGATTGAGCGCGGTCAGCATTGCGGCGTGATAGTGCCGCAGGACCTGCAGGAACAGCGCACCGGCGAGCTCCTTCTTTGAGCCGAAGGCGTGAAAGAAGCTGCCATTGGAGGCGCGCGCCCGGGTGCGGATCGCAGCCACCGTCGCGGCTTCGAAGCCGACGCGGTCGAACACGATCAGCCCGGCCGCCAACAGGTCGTCTCGCACGTTCGACGTCATTGCCGCCTCCTAGAGCATTAAACTAGAGTATCACTCTAGGCCTCGTCAATACGGTGCGGAGGCCGCGATCAACGCGGTCGGCGCATGTCCATCAAGACCAAGCTGGTTTAGCGCGAGATCGGCGGCGTCGGCGGGCCGGACGACTCGGCCGGCGGCGCAGGCGGGGCTGCAGCGGTCGCGGGAGGTGCCGGCGCCTTGGCCGGTTCGGAGCTGGCAGCAGGCGCGGTCGGAGCCGCCTCTTCCGTCGCTCTGGGCGCGGCCGGCTCGGTCGGCTTCACGGCGGCTGGTGCAGACGGCGTCACCGGCGGCACCGGATCCGGGCGCAGCGGCGGAGCTTCACTGCCGCGCGGCTCGACCTTCCCGCTATCAGGACTGGCGTCGGCGGGCTTCTCCGATGCCGTGCCACTGTCGGGCTTGGTCTCGTCACGACCCGGCTCGACCTTGGCGCTGTCGGGCTTGGCCGTCTCAGGCTTCGACTCGGCCTTCGGCTCGCTCTTCTTGTCTTCAGTGGCCGGCGCGGCGGCGTCGACCTTCGGTGCTTCCTCAGTGCCGGGCTTGCCGCGGCGCTTGGCCTTGCGTCCCTCGGGTGCTGCCTGGCCTTCGGATTTCATGCCTTCGTCGGCCGGCCGCGCAGCACGCTTCTGGCGCGGGCCGTCGGCCGCAGGAGCGGACCCCTCGCCCTCCGGCTTGGCGGCCTCCTGCGAGCGCTGGCGGCGGCCCTGATGTTCGGACTGGCCCGGAGCTGTATTGGCTTCTCGCTCCCTGGCGCCGTCCTTCTTGTCCCTGCCGTCCTTGGCCTGATACCGGGTGTCGGTGGCACCATTGGAGACGAGGTAGGAGGCGAGAATGCCCGCCATGTCCAAGCTCGTGGTGTAGTGCTGGCGCAGGAATCCCGGCAGCGAACTCGGCGCCACGGACTTCAGAAGTCCACGCGGGCTCTTGTGGCAGGCATTGCAGGTCTGCGCGAAGAGCTGGGACGGAGTCTTGCCGGCCTCGAGGTTCGTTGCCTGCGCAAGAATGGTATCGGTCGCGCCGAAGCCGATCAGAAGCAATACCGTCGCGAGACTGAACGCTCGGCTCGACATTTCCCATCATCTCCACTGAAATACGAGAGGTGCAGCCGGCGTCCCGCGCGGCGGCGGTCACCTTTTATCCGATTGAGCCGCGAATGGAAGCAGGCCCCCGCGCAAGGATGTGATTAAGCGCTTTTCGAATATCGGCTTTGAGCACAGCGCAATGGCGGAGGCGGAACTGGCTCGCTAGATTTTAGATGCAAACGCATAGGAACCGCTGCGGCGCCTGGGCGTCAGATATGAAGGCCGGGTTAGTCGCATCTTTCGGGTCCGCTCGAGAGGAAATGCCGATGGACCGCTTGTTGCATAAGTTTCTGTCTCAATTCATCCGGCGCGGGTCGATGACGGTGACCAGCGCAAGCGGGACGACGTTCACCGTCGGCGACGGCTCCGGCGCCCCGGTCGCAGTCCGCTTCGTCACGAAAGACGCAGAACGAAAAATCCTCATCAATCCCGAACTCGGGCTTGGCGAAGCCTACATGGATGGCGAGTTCGTGGTCGAACACGGCACCATAGCTGATGCCCTCGCGATCCTGCTGGATCAACCCGACCTATTGCCGCAATGGGCCAAACCGTGGTGGCACCTACGCTATCTGACACGCCACCTCAAGCAGTTCAATCCGCGCTCGCGCTCGCGCAGTAACGTGGCGCACCACTACGATCTCGACGCCCGGCTCTATTCGCTCTTTCTTGATGCCGACAAGCAATATAGCTGCGCCTATTTCGAGACGCCGGAGACCACGCTCGATGACGCGCAGCTCGCCAAGAAGCGGCACATCGCCGCGAAGCTGCTCGTCGGGGCCGGCCAGCGTGTGCTCGACATCGGCTCGGGCTGGGGCGGGCTCGGGCTCTATCTTGCCGAGATCGCGGGCGCCGACGTCACCGGCATCACTCTGTCAACCGAGCAATTGCGGATCGCCAATGCACGCGGCGCCGAAAAGGGCCTGACGGGCTCGGCCAAATTCCTGCTGCAGGACTACCGCGACATCGAAGGCCCATTCGACCGCATCGTCTCGGTCGGCATGTTCGAGCATGTCGGCGCCCGCTTCTACGACACCTACTTCCAGCGCTGCGCCGAGCTCCTGAGCGAGGACGGCGTCATGCTGCTGCATTCGATCGGCCGTTCGCAGGGACCGGACTCGACCAATCCCTGGATCGCCAAATACATCTTCCCCGGGGGCTACATCCCCGCTCTGTCCGAGGTGCTGCCGTCGATCGAGCGGGCGGGTCTATTGGTCTGCGATATCGAGATCCTGCGCCTGCACTACGCCGAGACGCTCAAAGCCTGGCGAGAGCGCTTCATGGCGCGGCGCGAGGAGGCCGTGCAGCTCTACGATGAGCGCTTCGCGCTGATGTGGGAGTTCTACCTGGCGGCCTGCGAAATGACCTTCCGCAAGCAGGCGATGATGAACTTCCAGATCCAGCTCACCCGGCGCCAGGGCATCGTGCCGATGACGCGCGACTACATCGCGCGCGAAGAGGCCCGGCTGCGGGCCATCGAGGGCGGCGCCAAGCCCAGGCTCAAGCTGGCAGGTGAATAGGCCCTAATGATGCAGGCCGGAAATCTGGGAAAGCCGCAAGGAGGCGCTTAGCGCCAGTTGCGTCCGCAATTCCAAAAGCACTTCAGGTGCAACCGGCTGACGCCGCACTTCAGGCCGCTCGGCGTGCTCCATGGCCGCGATCAGTCCAGCTAGCCAAAGCCGGCTGCCTGCCTCGCTTCGCCACATCTGCTGCTGCCGTTCTGGCCGCATCGCTTGCGTCTCCCTGCTGGCGGGTCGGGGACAACCCCCTGCCCGCCGGCCTGTTCCGGCTCTACCCGAAAGAATCCGGGAAGATGTGATCTGCTTCACACAAAGCTGGTCGGACTTGGCTTAGATCGTCGCCATGCGCAAAGAGACCCAAACCGCATTCGACGTGCAGAACGACCTCCGCACCGATTACGCCCTGATCGTCACTGGCGTCGGGGCGGCCTTGGCTGCGCTGGTCTACCTCCTGCTGGTCTGAATCCCAGCCGAAAGCTCCCAGCGTGCGTCAATTCGCGCGCTCTTCGATGGGTCTGCGCGCCAATCCATAAGGTTCACGGCTTCAGGCTTTTTCCACCGCGCGGGTGCGTCCGCTCCCAAGCCGCACCCGGTTCCGCGAAAATCCGTCAAGCGCGGGCGTGCTGCGGCGGCCAATCATCCACCATTTTCACTGAACGGTTGATAGCGGTCAGCTTTTGCTTCCGCTTTCGCCTGCAGCGGCGCTTTATCCCCGCCCCGCATCCGCCCAAGAAAATTGCTAAGCACGTCCGACCATGGCCCTGACTGATTCGAACGTTCTCAAACTCGCGCCCGACGCCGGAACGCCCGCCTATCGGAGCGCGCCGCACAATATCGAGGCGGAACAGAGCCTCCTGGGCGCGATCCTAGTCAACAACGACGCCTTCTATCGCGTCTCCGACTTCCTGGAGGCGAAGCATTTCTTCGAGCCGCTACACCAGACCATTTTCGAGACCGCCGGCACCCTGATCCGGATGGGCAAGATCGCGACGCCCGTCACGCTGAAGACGTTCCTTCCCGCCGATACCGATGTCGGCGGCATGACCATCGGACAATATCTGGCGCGGCTCGCCGCCGAAGCGACCACCATCATCAACGCCCAGGATTACGGCCGCACCGTCTACGACCTGTCGCTCAGGCGCGACCTGATCGGCATCGGCGAGGACATGGTCAATGTCGCATACGACGCGCCCGTCGATTTCCAGCCGCGGGCGCAGATTGAGGACGCCGAACGCAAGCTCTACGAACTTGCCGAGTCTGGCCGTTATGACGGCGGTTTCCAGAAATTCTCGCAGGCGCTGACGGTCGCCGTCGATCTTGCGGCGAAGGCGTTCCAGCGCGACGGAAAGCTGTCGGGCATCTCGACGGGCCTGCGCGATCTCGACACCAAGATGGGCGGCTTGCAGCATTCCGACCTCATCATCGTGGCGGGACGTCCCGGTATGGGCAAGACCTCGCTGGCGACCAACATCGCCTACAACGTCGCGCGAGCCTATGTTCCGGAACTCCAGGCGGACGGCACCATGAAGGCCGCCAATGGCGGCGTGATCGGCTTTTTCTCCTGCGAAATGTCGGCCGACCAGCTCGCCACGCGTATCGTGGCCGAGCGCACCGGCATCCCCTCCTCGCACATCCGTCGCGGCGGCATCACGGAAGCCGATTTCGAGAAGATCCGCCAGGTCTCGATCGAGCTGCAATCGCTGCCGTTCTATGTCGACGCCACCGGCGGCCTGTCGATCGCGCAGCTAATGGCGCGCGCCCGCCGACTCAAGCGCCAGAAGGGCCTCGATCTCCTGGTGATCGACTACATCCAGCTGTTGTCCGGCTCGGGCAAGCGCGCCAGCGACAGCCGCGTGCAGGAAATCACGGAGATCACGACCAGCCTGAAGGCGCTGGCGAAGGAGCTCAACGTCCCCGTGATCGCGCTGTCTCAGCTTTCGCGTCAGGTGGAGTCGCGTGACGACAAGCGGCCGCAGCTCTCGGACCTGCGCGAATCCGGCTCGATCGAGCAGGACGCCGACGTCGTGCTGTTCGTGTTCCGCGAGGAATATTACCTCGCCATGAAGGAGCCGCGTCCCGGCACTGAGGAGCACGCCAAATGGCAGGCCGACATGGAACGCACGGTCGGCCGGGCCGAAGTCATCATCGGCAAGCAGCGCCATGGCCCGACCGGCACGGTCGAGCTGCACTTCGACGCCTCCGTCACCCGCTTCGGCGACCTCGCCCATGACGGCCAATTGCCGGATCGCAGCGACTATTAGAAACTGTTCCCCGGGTTGAACCCTTCGGGCCTCTTGCGTAAAACGGCGCCATGACAATGGCGTCCGACCCGAAAACGATCCCGCAATCCGGTCTTCTCTCCGCGGAGGCCAGTCAGGCTGCCGCGCTCGCCGCCTATGGCGGCGTACTCACCGTCGATCTCGACGCCATCATCGCCAATTGGCGCAAACTCGAGAAGACGGCGGTACCGGCCGAGTGCTCGGCGGTTATCAAGGCCGACGCCTATGGCTGCGGCGCCGCCGAAGTCGCGCGTGCCCTGAGCAAGGCCGGCTGCAAGACCTTCTTCGTCGCCACCATAGAGGAAGCGCGCAAGGTGCGCGCGGCCGTGCCGGAGCCCACGATCTACGTGCTCAGCGGCTATTTCCAGAACACCGGCGAGCACTATGCGAAGATCAACTGCCGGCCGGTGATCGGCGACCTCAACGAGCTCGCCGAATGGGACGTGTTCTGCCGCCGCACCGGCTGGACCGGAGGCGCCGCTGTTCACATCGACACCGGCATGAACCGGCTCGGCCTGACGCTTGCGGAAGCGCAGGCCATCATCCCCCGCATCAATGCCGGCGATCACGGCATCACGCTGGTGATGAGCCATCTGGTCTCGGCCGAGCAGCTCAACAGCCCGGTGAATGCAAGACAACTCGCAGCCTTCCGCGGCATCGCCAGCGAGTTCTCGGGCGTGCCGGCGGCGCTCGCCAATTCCTCCGGCATCTTCCTGGGCGCGCCCTTCCAGTTCGACATGGTGCGGCCTGGGGCCGCACTCTACGGCGTCAATCCGACGCCGGAGGCCGATAATCCGATGCAGCAAGTCGTGGATCTCAAGGCGCGCATCGTGCAGATCCGCACCATCGAGCGCGGCGAGACCGTCGGCTATGGCGGCACCTGGACCGCACGGCGGCCGACCAAGCTCGCGATCATCGCGGTCGGCTATGCCGACGGCTATTTCCGCGCCGCCAGCTCCAATGACGGCACCCGCGGCGCCGAAGTCATCGTGGCCGGAAAACGCTGCCCGGTCGCGGGCCGCATCTCGATGGACCTGATCGCAATCGATATCACCGACCTGCCGCCGAATGCGGCGCGGCGCGGCCACATGGTGACGCTGCTCGGCGAGGGCATTACCGTCGACGAGCTCGCGCATCATTTCGGCACGATCGGCTATGAGGTGCTGACCAGCCTCGGCCGCCGCTATGCCCGCCTCTACAAGGGCGGCAATATCGTGGAGCCGGTGACAAAGCCAGCTGCCGCACAGGCTGTTGAGCAGCCGCCCTCCCCGCCGTCGGTCGAGCAGCCGGCAAGCCCGCCGCCGCTGCGGAGCTGAACTGCTCCTCGCTTACTTCTTTTTCCGGTTGTCCAGCGCCGCCTTGCAGGTCGCGCTGAGCTGATCGCGCTTGCCGTTGAGACAGGCGACGATGCCGCCGCCGGGCGCGATGCCGGCGCAGAATTTGTCATAGTCCGCCTTGCACGCACCGCGCGGATCGGACGATTGTGCCGATGCGCCTCCGCAGAACGCGATGACGAGTGCGATGGCAACAAAGCTCAACTTGGACATTGTGTCTCCGGGATCGGAAGGCAGAAGCGTCAGCCCTACATGAAGATTGCGACATTCAACATCAACAACATCAATCGCCGCCTGCCCAATCTCTTGGCATGGCTGCGGATCGCGAAGCCCGATGTCGTCGCGCTTCAGGAGTTGAAGGCAAGTGATGGCGAATTTCCGGCGGCGGCCATCGAAAAAGCCGGCTATGGCGCAGTCTGGCGTGGACAAAAGACCTGGAATGGCGTCGCCATCCTCGCCCGCAACGCCGAGCCCGTGCTCACCCGCGATCGCTTGCCGGGGACGACCGACGATCTCGAAGCCCGCTACATCGAAGCGGCCGTGGGCGGCGTCATCGTCACCAGCATCTATCTGCCGAACGGCAACCCGCAGCCGGGGCCGAAATTCGACTACAAGCTGGCCTGGTTCGCACGGCTGAGGCGCCACGCCAAGAGCTTCGTCAAGCAGGATCTGCCGGTGGTGCTCGCCGGCGACTACAACGTCGCGCCGACGGCGATCGACATCTATCCGACGCGCTCATGGGACAAGGATGCGCTGATCCAGCCGAAGAGCCGGGCGGCGTTTGCCTCACTGGTCGAACAAGGCTGGTGCGACGCGATCCGCGAACTGCATCCCGAAGAGCGCATCTACACGTTCTGGGACTACAAGCGAAACCGCTGGCCGCGCGATGCGGGCCTGCGGCTTGATCATCTATTGCTCAGCCCTGCCCTCGCCCCGCGCCTGGTCAAAGCCGGCGTCGACAAGAAGATCCGCGGCGAGGATGGCGCGAGCGATCACGCGCCGGCGTGGATCGTGTTGCGGTGACTCCTCACCACAGATTCCTGCCGTCGATCACGTTCACCGGTACCGCGTCCAAATCGAAATCGTCGAACAGGCGCGCATTCACGGCGACCTTGGGATTGTCGAAATCGGGCTTGCCCGTCGACCAGTCCGGCGATTCCGAATAGGTGCCGCAGCCGCAATTCGCACAGAAGTGATGCTTGACGGAGCGGCTGCCCCAAAGATAGGTCGCGACGTTGTCGGGGGGCGACAGCAGGCGGAACTGCGCCGGCGTGTAATAGGCCCATAGCGCGCCGCGCTTGGTGCAGAGCGTGCAGGTGCAGCGCGTCACGCTCGACGGCGCCTCCGTCACCTCGAACACCGTCTCACCGCAATGACAGCTTGCCTCGATCGGCATGATCCTCTCTCCGTTTAGTCAGGACATGGTCGTAGCCGGCCGCTGCTGCCAACATGCTGTCAGCAGCCTCGCCATTGGGTTTCAAAACCCACGCGGATGGCGGTCATCCGGTCGCTCCAACAGAACATGGAAAACAACCCCATGCACAGTAGCCCACCCCTATCCGCTCAATGGGTTACGCGTATTCCGATTCCATTTGACTCGTCGGCCTCCAAGCCGGCCGTCTGGAAGCAGTTCGCGCATTTTCCGACCCATTCAATGTTGAGCCTCTTGACCTCAGCGGTGCTGGTTATCATACTGGTCTGACCAGGATCAGACCAAGAGACGTGGGATGGAGCTCAAGCGGGCGGTCGAAGGCGAAAAAGGGTTCGAGAAGGTGTTCGCCTTCTTGCGCGAGCGCCTGCTGGCGGGCTCGCTCAAGCCCGGCGACCGGCTGATTTCCGAACGCGAGCTGGCGACCCTGCTCGGCGTCAGCCGGCCGATTGTCCGCGAAGCGCTGCGGGCCCTGACCGTCCTCGGCATCGTCGAGATCCGCCACCGCATCGGCACCGTGGTGACGCGGCCGGACGTCTCCGTGCTGAATGACTTCTTCACCTTCGCGCTGGCCCAACAGGCGGACATGCTCGATGACGTCATGCAGGCCCGCGTGGCGATTGAATGCCAGGCGATCAGGCTGGCCTGCGAACGCGCCAACATAGCCGATTTCGAACGTCTCCAACGCGCGCTGGCAAAAATCGGGGAAACGATCGACGAGGCGGATGCCGGCGGCATGGCCGACTTCGACTTCCATCGCGCTATCGTCGTCGCCTCGCATTCGGAGACGTTGACGGTTCTACACAGTTCGATGGGAGGCCTGTTGACGCATTCGCATCGCAGCCGCCGCGAGCTGGTCCAGGCTTTCCCGTCGATGAAGACGTATCTGATCGATGATCACCGGCGCATCTTCGAAGCGGTCATTGCACGTGATCCGGAGCGCGCAGATGCGACGCTGCGCAAGCATTTTGCCATCGGCGACGAATACCGGCGGCGCGCCGTTGCCGGCGACATCGACAAGACCAGCGCCTCAGGTTGATCGCGGCAGGCCAATCAAGCAAGAAACCAATCAAGCAAGAAACGGACTGACACCATGGGACGGAACGACAAGGGCAATGTCGGCTTCATAGGCATCGGCACGATGGGACGCGAGATGGTGCGCAACCTTCTGGCGGCCGGACACGCGGTTCGCGTCTTCGATCTGAACGAAGTCGCGCTGGCGGAAAGCGTCAAGGAAGGTGCGACCCGCACCAACAGCCCCGCCGACGCCGCGCAAGGCGCCGAGATCGTCATCACCATGCTGCCCGACACGCCCCATGTCGAGGCGACCATTTACGGCGACCATGGGCTCCTGAAGTCCCCTCCTCCCGGCAAGCTGATCGTCGACATGAGCACGATCTCGCCGGTCGCCGTCCGTCGTATCCATGCCGAGCTGCAAAAAGCCGGTGTCGGCTTCATCGACGCGCCGGTCTCGGGCGGGCCTGTGGGCGCCAAGAACGCTGCGCTGTCGATCATGGCCGGTGGCGATGCCGAAGCCTTTGCCAAAGCCGAGCCGTTCTTCCGTGCGATGGGCACGACCATCACGCATGTCGGAGCCTCCGGCGCTGGCCAGACCGTCAAACTCTGCAACCAGCTGATCTGCGGCATCAACATCCAGGCCATTTGCGAGGCGCTTGCGCTCGGGCGCGCCTCGGGGGTCGATCTCAACCTGCTGCGTCGGGTGCTGCTCGGCGGCTCGGCTGCCTCGTGGATGCTCGACAAGCTCGGCCCGTCCATGATCGAGGGCGACGTCGGCGCCGGCTTCCGCATCGACCTGATGCTGAAAGATCTGCGCCTGGTGCAGGAGCACGCGCAGGCGCTGAACGTGCCGCTGCCCGGCACTGCGCTCGTCACCAGTCAATATGTCGATGCGCGCGCGCATGGCGAAGGCAGCAACGGCAACCAGGCGCTGTTCCGCGTCTATGACCGCATGACCAACCAGGTGACGGGCTGAACCCGATACGATGACCCTCCAACTCGACTTTCCCGCAGTGCTGGAGCGCTGGCCAAGTTTTCTGGCCGGTGCCGCGCTCACGTTGGAGTTGGCATTCTTCGCGACCGTGCTCGGCGCCCTGCTCGGAACGCTTGCGGCGGTCGGGCGCGGCACGCATAACGCGCTGATCGCGGGCGCCTGCAAGGTCTATGTCGAGACCATCCGCAACACCCCACTGCTCGTGCAGATCTTCCTGGTTTATTTCGGCCTCGCCAGCCTTGGCCTAAAGTACTCCGCCTTCACCGTGGCGGTGGCCGCGCTGACCATCAATGTCGGCGCCTATACCGCCGAGATCATGCGGGCCGGCTTCGAGGCGATCCCGCGCGGACAGATCGAGGCCGCCGAAGGGCTGGCACTGTCGCGTCTCCAGATCTACTGGCACATCATCCTGCTGCCGGCGATCGAGAAGGTTTATCCGGCGCTGACCAGCCAATTCGTGCTGCTGATGCTGGCCTCCTCGGTCTGCTCGCAGATCTCGGCCGAGGAGCTCACCGCGGTCGCGAACTACATCCAGTCGGACACGTATCGCGCCTTCGAGACCTACATCATCGTGGCCGTTCTCTACGTCATCCTGTCGTTGGTGATGCGCGCGGGCTTCTGGGGCCTCGGCCTCGTGCTGTTTCCGCGCCGACGCCGGCTCGGCACGCCGTTGTGAGATGACCATGGGCGGACATCTCAACATCAATCATCTGATGTTCCTCGGCCAGGGCGCGCTGTGGACGATCGGATTGTCCATGATCGCGCTGATCGGCGGCGGCATCGTCGGCTTCGTGATTGCGCTGGCGCGTATCTCGCCGCTCAAATCGGTGCGGATCGCCAGTGCCGTCTATGTCCAGCTCGTCCAGGGCACGCCGCTGCTCGTCATTCTGTTCCTCGGCTATTTCGGCTTGGCCGCCATCGGCCTGAAGGTCTCGCCGCTCGCGGCGGCCGGCGCCTCGCTGACGCTCTATGTTGCCGCCTATCTCGGCGAGATCTGGCGCGGCTGCATCGAGTCCGTGCCGAAGCCGCAATGGGAGGCTGCCGAAGGCCTGGCGCTGAGCCGGACCCAGCGCATGATGAAGGTGATCCTGCCGCAGGCGATCCGCATCGCGACGCCTCCGACCGTCGGCTTCATGGTGCAGATCATCAAGAACACCTCGCTCGCCTCCGTCGTTGGCTTCGTCGAGCTGATGCGCTCGGGCCAGATCGTCAACAACTCGCTGTTCGAGCCGTTCGCCATCTACGCCATCATCGCCGCCACCTACTTCGCCATGTGCTATCCCCTGTCGCTGTTCAGCCAGAGGCTGGAACGGCGGATGGGGTATGGCAGGTCCAACCTCGCGCCGGCCTGACATGCAACAAAACGCCCTCTCCTCCGAGCCCATCGTGTCACTTCGCGACGTGCAGAAAAGCTTTGGCCCGCTGCGGGTGCTCGACGGCGTCTCCTTTGCCGTCGAACGCGGCGAGGTGCTGGCGCTGATCGGACGCTCCGGCTCCGGCAAGAGCACGGCGCTGCGCTGCATCGACCGCTTCGAGAAGGTCGACGGCGGCGAGATCGTCGTCTGCGGACACCGGGTCGACCGACCGGACGTCGATCTGCGTGCGCTGCGCCAGGACGTCGGCATCGTGTTCCAGAGCTACAATCTGTTTCCGCACCTCACGATCGAGCAGAACATCACGCTCGCGCCGTGTGCCGTGAAGGGCCTGACCGCTTCGCAAGCCAAGGACCTCGCGCGAAAAGTGCTCGCACAGGTCGGGCTCGAGGAGAAACTGCATGCCTATCCCGAACAGCTCTCGGGCGGCCAGCAGCAGCGCGCCGCGATCGCCCGCTCGCTTGCCATGCAGCCGAAGGTGATGCTGTTCGACGAGGTCACTTCCGCGCTCGATCCGGAGCTCACCGGCGAAGTGCTGAAGGTGATCGAGCAACTCGCGGCTGATGGCATGACCATGGTGATGGTCACCCACGAGATGGGCTTTGCCAAAGGCATCGCCGACCGAATCGTCTTCATGCATCGCGGCAAGGTCCACGAGACTGGGCCCGCCTCGATCCTGACGTCGCCGGTAACGCCCGAGCTCATGCAATTCGTGGGCACGGGAAACCTGAAATCATAATAGGAGAGGAGAACCAAGGATGACAAACAAGACATTGCTGGGGGCGGCCGCGCTGTGCTGCCTCGTCATGATATCAGCCACGCCGGCATCTGCCGATCTGCTCGACGACATCACGAAGGCGAAGAAAATCCGCATCTCGACGGACCTTGCCATTCCGCCCTCGGGCATGATGGATTCCACGATGAAGCCGACCGGCTCCGACGTCGAAGTCGCCCAGCTGCTCGCCAAGGATTGGGGGCTCGAGCTGGAATTCATCCAGACCACCGGCGCGACCCGGATCCCCAACGTCCTGACCGGCAAGGCGGACATCATCATCTCGACCCTGTCGGTGACGCCGGACCGCGCCAAAGTGATCGACTTCACCAAGCGCTATGCGACGCTGCAATCCGATGTCGGCTGCCTGAAATCGTCGGCCGTCAAGGACTGGCCCGACCTGAAGGACAAGCCGATCGGCGTCTCGCGCGGCACCACGCAGGACACGACGCTGTCCAACATGAAGGACAAGGACCTCAAGATCGCCCGCTACGACGATGATGCCACGATGGTGACGGCGGCCGTCTCCGGCCAGGTCGACTGCGTCGCCTCGTCCGCGACGATCATCAACCAGATTGGGGTGAAGAACCCCTCGCGGGTGTTCGAGTCCAGGATTCCGCTGGCGACCTTCGACCTCGCCATCGGCCTGAAGAAGGGCGAGCAGCGCCTGATGGACAAGCTCAACGCCTGGATCACCGAGAACGTCAAGAACGGCAAGCTCAACGCGATCTACAAGAAATTCCACGGCGTCGAACTGCCGCCCGACATGCGCAGCTGAATCAAACGGACAATCGTGACAGCCGCATACGGCTGTCACGATCAATGCAAGCTCAAGAAGGATATTACATGCGTCTCGTCATCGGATCCGACCACGCCGGCTGGCCGCTCAAGCAGACCGTCATCGATCACATCCGCAAGCTCGGCCACGACGTTATCGACGTCGGCTCCTATGACGACAAGCCGGTGGACTTCCCCGACATCGCGCGCGCGGTGGCGCAGAAGGTGACGTCGGGCGAAGCCGCACGCGGCATCATGGTGTGCGGCACCGGCGTCGGCGCCTCGATCGCGGCCAACAAAATGAAGGGCATCCGCGCCGCGGTCTGCCATGACGTCCATTCCGCCCATCAGAGCGTCGAGCACGACGACGTCAACGTCATGTGCATCGGCGCGCAGATCGTCGGCGCCTGGCTCGCTGTGGATCTCGTGTCCTCCTACCTCTCGGCCGAATTCTCGACCGACGAGGATTTCCGCCGCCGCGTGGAGAAGCTGCGCGTCATGGACGAGCAAGGCTGACCGCCTCTCCATGACCCTGGTGTTCGGCTCGCCGGCCGATACGATGGGGCCGGCGATACCTTTGTCGGCGCATTCGCAGCCATGCTCAGGGAAAGCGTGTCGCTGCAGCGCGCTCGTGGTAAGCTGCAAAGCCGCGGCATTGAAATGTCTCAAAGCCGGCCAGACCGGCATGCCGATGCGTCGCGCGATCGGTTCCCTCGCCTCACGGATCGCCCATATCGCTGGGCGCGGCTAAACTCTCCCGATTCGGGGAGCCCATTTTGGCCTTTCTCTTCGTGCTCAGCGTCGGCCTCATCGCCGGCACCATCTCCGGCATCGTCGGCACCGGCTCGTCGATCATGCTGATGCCGGTGCTGGTCTATGCCTATGGGCCGAAGGAAGCCGTGCCGATCATGGCGGTGGCCTCCGTAATGGCGAACTTTTCGCGGATTTTGGCGTGGTGGCGCGAGGTCGACTGGCGGGCTTGCGCGGCCTATTCGGTGACGGGCATTCCGGCCGCAGCGCTCGGCGCACGGACGCTGCTGGCGCTGCCCGCGCACGCGGTCGATCTCACCATCGGCATCTTCCTGATCGCGATGGTTCCGGTGCGACACTGGTTGGCGCGGCACGACCTGAAGGCCAATCTCTGGCATCTCGCGATCGGCGGCGCCGTCATCGGCTATCTCACCGGCATCGTGGTCTCGACTGGCCCGCTCAGCGTGCCCTTGTTTCTGTTTTACGGGCTCAGCAAGGGCGCCTTCCTCGCGACTGAAGCTGCCTCCTCGCTTGGCCTCTACTTCGCGAAATCCGTGACCTTCGAGCGCTTCGGCGCCCTGACCGGCGAGGTCTTCGTCAAGGGCCTGATCGCGGGCGCCTCGCTGATGTCGGGCGCCTTCGTCGCAAAGCGTTTCGTGCTGCACCTGAAGCCGGAGATGTTTCGCCTGCTGATGGACGGCATCATGCTGGCGGCGGGCTTGACGATGCTGTTCAACGCGTTCTGACTGCGCTCCCTTCGAGACATATCGCCGAGAAGGACCAATGCATGCACACAGTGCCCCTGATTGTCGCTGCCGCCGGCATCGTCCTTTCCGCACCACAGCCGACTTTCGCCGCGCAGCCGTTCGACGGTTTATGGGCTCTAACCAAGCAGGATTGCCGCGACAAGAACGCCCCGGACAGCAAGACGATGATCGATCTCGACAACGCCATCAAGGGCAAGCCGGCCCCGCTGATCGATCGGTAAGAAAACCACTGCCGCGTCGACCGCACAGTGCCGGCCGGCGACGGCCTTGTGCTGTCCGCCACCTGCTTCGAATTCTCGGACGACTTCACCAAGGGCGTGAACGGCAGCAAGGTCACGATCAAGTTGGCCCCGGGCGCAAACGGCGCGATCAAGATCGACGGGAGGCCATACGTGCTGTGCAAGCGCAAGGACGAGTTGCCAAAAGTGCGATAGCGGGAGACGGTTCGCACCTTCGGGTCTGATCGTGCTAAGCACGCCGCACCCAAAGTAGCGACTCATTTCGTTCCATGGCCAAGAGCACCCTCTCCTTCGTCTGCCAGAACTGCGGCGCGGCCTATAATCGCTGGCAGGGCAAGTGCGAGTCCTGCGGCGAGTGGAACACGCTGGCCGAGGAGGACACCAGCGGCAGCGTGCCGGTGTCGATCCGTTCCAAACGCAAGGGACGGACGTTTGCGCTGGAGAGCCTTGCCGGAAGAAGCCCGGATGCGCCGCGTTTGTCGTCAGGGATGACCGAGCTCGACCGCGTCACCGGCGGCGGGTTCGTCCGCGGCTCGGTGCTGCTGGTCGGCGGCGATCCCGGCATCGGCAAATCCACCCTGCTGACGCAGGCGACCAGCCTGCTGGCGCGCGCCGGCCACCGCGTCGTCTACATCTCCGGTGAAGAGGCGGTCGCGCAGGTGCGCCTGCGCGCAGAGCGGCTTGGGCTGTCGGATGCGCCCGTGCAGCTCGCCGCCGAGACTTCGGTGGAGGACATCGTGTCGACGCTGTCGGAGGGCGCGGTCCCTCGGCTGATCGTGATCGACTCGATCCAGACGATGTGGACCGATACGGTGGAATCCGCGCCCGGCACCGTGACCCAGGTCCGTGCCTCGGCGCAGGCGCTGATCCGCTTTGCCAAGAAGACCGGTGCTGCCATCATCCTGGTCGGCCATGTCACCAAGGACGGCCAGATCGCCGGCCCCCGCGTGGTCGAGCACATGGTCGATGCCGTGATGTCGTTCGAGGGCGAAGGCTCGCAGCAATTCCGCATCCTCCGTGCCGTGAAGAACCGGTTCGGGCCGACCGACGAGATCGGCGTGTTCGAGATGACGGGCCTCGGCCTGCGCGAGGTCACCAACCCCTCCGAGCTGTTCCTGTCCGAGCGCGATCTCGGCACGCCCGGCACCGCCGTGTTCGCAGGAATCGAGGGCACAAGGCCCGTCCTGGTCGAATTGCAGGCACTCGTGGCCCCGACCTCGCTCGGCACCCCGCGCCGGGCCGTGGTCGGCTGGGACCCGAGCCGGCTCTCGATGGTGCTGGCGGTGCTCGAAGCCCATTGCGGGGTCAAGCTGTCCGGCCACGACGTCTATCTCAACGTCGCCGGCGGCCTGCGCATCAACGAGCCGGCGGCGGATCTGGCCGCTGCGGCGGCACTGGTGTCGTCGCTGGTTAATGCGCAGTTACCGACCGATGCCGTCTATTTCGGTGAGATCTCGCTGTCCGGCGTGGTTCGCCCCGTCGCGCAGACCCCAGCCCGGCTGAAGGAAGCGGCAAAACTCGGCTTCCAGCGCGCCGTGCTGCCCGAATCGGCCCGGGGTGAGACCAGCGCCGATGCCGGGTTGTCGCTGAACGCGGTCAACAGCCTGACGACATTGGTGGCCGAAATCGCCGCCCGCGGCTCGCGCCGGGGCGAATCGAACGGGCCGGCAGAGAAAAATGCCACACCGGCAAGATTCCGCCGTGGAGATGGTTAGCCAGAGGTGACGTCGGAGGCCCCCGCCGCTATACAGCCGTCACAAAAGCAGCATGGGATTGCGTGGTTGCGGCCTTGCCGGGAACGCCGTCTGCCCGTCTTTTAGGGCAGCGGCCAAACACCGATTCGCTAGAGCACCTTTGAGAGTACGAGCGGACCAGACCAGCCGATGCCAGTAACACTCCTCGACCTGATCCTGCTCGGTGTGATGCTGATTTCGGGCCTGCTCGCCATGGTCCGCGGCTTCATGCGCGAAATCCTGTCGATCGCAGCCTGGGGCGCTGCCGCGATCGTCACGCTGTACTCCTTCTCGAAGCTGCTGCCGACCGCCAAGACCTATTTCAACAACGACACTGTGGCGAGCGTGGTCGTGGTCGCCGGCGTATTCGTGGGCACCCTGGTCGTGGTCTCCGTGATCACGGTCCGAATCTCGGACATGATCCTGGATTCGCGCATCGGCGCGCTGGACCGCACGCTCGGCTTCCTGTTTGGCCTGGCTCGCGGGCTTTTGATCGTCGTGGTCGCCTTCCTGTTCTTCACCTGGCTGGTTCCAGACAAGCAGCGTCCGGACTGGGTTACAGGGGCGAAATCCCGCGTGGTGCTCCAGGGAACCGGGGATTGGCTGATGGCCCTCTTGCCCGACGACCCCGAGAACACCATCTTGAAGAGATTCAAGAAAAACAAACCAGATGATGATCAAGCTGAATCCGAGCAGCAGCCTTCGGGCAGTGGCGACGGATACAGTAAACCGGCTCGTGACAGCCTGAAAAAGCTGATCGAGAAACCTGCGGCGCGTTGATTGGCCCTAAAGAAAGGCGCGGACGAGATGCGACACCCTGACCAGGACGCCCAGCTTGATCTCGATCCAAGGGCCGGTTTGGGCCCGGCCGCTCTGGAGGTCCAGGACGATCTGGAGGGGGATACGCTGCGAGAGGAATGCGGCGTGTTCGGCATCTACGGCCACCCCGATGCCGCCGCCATCACCGCGCTCGGTCTTCACGCTCTTCAGCACCGCGGCCAGGAAGCCGCCGGCATCGTCTCCTACGACGGCAGCCGCTTTCACTCGGAACGCCGCCTCGGCCTCGTCGGCGACACCTTCTCCCGCCGCGAGGTGATCGACCGCCTGCCCGGCAATGTCGCGGTCGGCCATGTCCGTTACTCCACCACCGGCGCCACCATCCTGCGCAACGTGCAGCCGCTGTTCGCCGAGCTCAACGCCGGCGGTCTTGCCGTCGCGCATAACGGCAACCTCACCAACGGCCTGACACTGCGCCGCGAGCTCGTGAAGAACGGCGCGATGATGCAGTCGACCACCGACACCGAGGTGATCCTGCATTTGGTTGCGCGCTCCAAGCGCAGCCGTTTCATCGAGCGCTATGTCGACGCGCTGCGCGAGATCGAAGGTGCCTATGCGCTGGTCTCGCTGACCAACAAGAAGCTGGTCGGCGCGCGCGATCCGCGCGGCATTCGTCCGCTCGTGCTCGGCGAGCTCGACGGCTGTCCGATCCTGACCTCGGAGACCTGCGCCCTCGACATCATCGGCGCGCGCTTCGTGCGCGACATCGAGCCCGGCGAAGTCATCGTGTTCGACGAGAACGGCCAGGACATCCACAAGCCGTTCCCGCCGATGGCGCCCCGCCCCTGCATCTTCGAATATATCTACTTCTCCCGTCCGGATTCCATCGTCCACGGCCGTTCGGTCTACGAGGTGCGCAAGAACTTCGGCGCGCAGCTCGCGCGCGAGAGCCACGTGCCGGTCGACGTCGTGGTGCCGGTGCCGGATTCCGGCGTGCCCGCGGCGGTCGGCTACAGCCAGTTCTCCGGCGTGCCGTTCGAGCTCGGCATCATCCGCAACCATTATGTCGGCCGTACCTTCATCCAGCCGACGCAGGCGATCCGCGAATCCGGCGTGCGCATGAAGCACTCGGCCAACCGCGCTGCGATCGAAGGCAAGCGCATCATCCTGATCGACGACTCCCTGGTGCGCGGCACCACCTCGAAGAAGATCGTGCGCATGATGCGCGATGCGGGTGCGACCGAAGTGCACTTCCGCCTCGCTTCGCCGCCGATCCTCTATCCCGATTATTACGGCATCGACCTGCCCGACCGCGGCGGCCTGCTCGCGGCGACGCATTCGCTGGAGGAGATGCGCGAGATCATCGGCGCCGACTCGCTCGCCTTCCTGTCGATCGATGGCATGTACCGCGCCATGGGCGAACCGGGCCGCGATCCCGCCAATCCGAAATTCTCGGACCACTGCTTCACCGGTGCGTATCCGACCCATCTCACCGACCAGACCCAGACCGAGCCGCAGCCGCGGCAGCTCTCGCTGCTGGCCGAGGCGAGCTGACCACTGTCATTCCGGGGCGCGCGCAGCGCGAACCCGGAATCTCGAGATCGTGTCGTAAGCTCTGGATTCCGGGGTCGGTCCTGCGGACCGCCCCGGAATGACGAGACCATGGGGGCTTGTCCCGGCCGTCCACGCCTGTAAAACCCCGCCATGACAAAACCCCTCGCCAACCGCATCGCTCTCGTCACCGGCGCCTCGCGCGGCATCGGCTATGCCACGGCCAAGGCCCTCGCTAAAGCCGGCGCGCATATCGTGGCGGTGGCGCGCACGCAGGGCGGGCTGGAGGAGCTCGACGACGAGATCCGGAAAGACGGCGGCAGCGCCACTTTGGTGCCGCTCAACCTCACCGATTCCGACGGCATCGCGCGGCTGGGCGCCGGCCTGCACGAGCGCTACGGCAAGCTCGACATCCTGGTGGGCAATGCCGGCGTGCTTGGCCCGTCCTCGCCGGTCGGCCATATCGAGCTGAAGGCCTTCAACGACGTGATGGCGGTGAACGTCTCCGCGAACTTCCAGCTGATCCGCTGCATGGAGCCGCTGCTGAAGCAGTCCGATGCCGGCCGCGCCGTGTTCATCACCTCGGGTGCCGCCAACAAGGCTACCGCCTATGTCAGCCCCTACGCGGCGTCCAAGGCCGCACTGGAAACGCTGGCCCGCGCCTGGGCGCAGGAGACCGCGAACACGAAACTGCGCGTCAACCTGTTCAACCCCGGCCCGGTCCGCACCCGCATGCGCGCCACCCTGATGCCGGGTGAGGATCCGGCGACGCTCGACACGCCCGAGCAGGTGGCCGAATTCATCGTGCCGATGTGCACGCCCGACTGGACCGAGACCGGCAAGTTCTACGATTACAAGACGCGCAGCCTGATGAGCTTCCGCGCGCCGGCCTGATTGACTCGGATGCCTCCCCGCGATTGACTGCCGCCGCTCAAACGGCAGCAAGCCGCAAAGCCAAAAAAGGGAGGTTGCCATGGCGCCATGGCATGATCGCGCAGGCTCTGCGCGTGCGCTCGCAAATGTCTCTCGAGCTTTCTTCGTTCTGATCGCAGCCAGCGCCTTCGCGCTTCCCGTTGCCGCAACCGCCGGCGAGGTCCCGACCTTCGCGGTCGATGCCTCCTGGCCAAAGCAGTTGCCGAACAACTGGATCCTCGGCCAGGTCGGCGGCATCACCGTCGATTGGCAGGGCCACATCTGGGTAATCCATCGCCCGCGCTCGCTGACCGACGACGAGAAAGGCGCGAGCCTTAATCCGCCGCGCTCGAAATGCTGCGTGTCGGCACCGCCCGTGCTCGAATTC
Organism: Bradyrhizobium sp. 159; assembly: GCF_023073795.1. Taxonomy (NCBI): domain Bacteria; kingdom Pseudomonadati; phylum Pseudomonadota; class Alphaproteobacteria; order Hyphomicrobiales; family Nitrobacteraceae; genus Bradyrhizobium; species Bradyrhizobium sp. 159. Next base: position 125,884 of record NZ_JADPKE010000088.1, read on the forward strand.
GACAGCGATGGCAATCTGCTGCGGTCCTGGGGCGGTCCGGGCCAGGATTATGAATGGGTCGGCCGCGAGCACGGGATCGAGGTCGACGAGCGCGGCTTCGTCTGGGTCGGCGGCAATGCCGACAACGACAACGCGATCCTGAAGTTCACGCTCGATGGCAAGTTCGTCGCCCAGATCGGCAAATTCGCGCCGAGCCTCGGCAGCAACGACACGACGCAGCTCGGCAAACCCGCTGAGACTGCGATCGACAAAGAGGCAAACGAGATCTACGTCGCCGACGGCTACGGCAACCGCCGCGTCATCGTGTTCGACGCGACGACGCTCGCCTACAAGCGGCACTGGGGCGCCTATGGCAACAAGCCTGATGACGCCAAGCAGGCACCCTACGATCCCAAGGCGCCGGCGGCTCAGCAATTCGGCAACCCGGTCCATTGCGTGAAGCTCGCCAATGACGGACTGGTTTACGTCTGCGATCGCATCAACAACCGTATCCAGGTGTTCCGGAAGGACGGCAGCTTCGTGAAGGAGTTCTTCTACGAGAAGAACACGCTCGGCAACGGCGCCGTCTGGGACGTCGCGATCTGGCCTGATCCGAAGCAGACCTATTTGCTCACTGCCGATGGCGAGAACAACGAGATCAGGGTGATCAAGCGCGAGGACGGCAGCGTGGTCGGCAGCTTCGGGCACAACGGCCGCAACGCCGGCCAATTCCACTGGGTGCACGCCATGGCGATCGACGGCAAGGGTAACGTGTATACCGCCGAGGTTGACACCGGAAAGCGCATCCAGAAGTTCAGGCTGACATCGGACGCGCTCAAATAGCGACTTGACGCATTTTGCCCAAAAGTTAACCGATGGATGACGCTACGACGCAGCGTCATCCGGCTTTAGGCGCATTGCCGCCGGCCATGGGACAGGCTAGAGCCAACAGCCGGAAACAAGGCTCCGCAAGAGAGCCGTCCGCATATTTGACAATGGAGGGAACCTTTCATGACCACGACATTCGCGCGCCGGTCGGCGGCGCTTCTGGCCTGTGCCGCTTTCGGTTTTGCCACATCCGCCTACGCCCAGGACAAGACCGTCAAGATCGGCGTGCTCAACGACATGTCGAGCCTCTATGCCGACATCGGCGGCCCGAACTCCGTGGTCGCAATCAAGATGGCTGTCGAGGATTCCGGCCTGCTCAAGAAGGGCTGGAAAATCGACGTCGTCAGCGGCGACCATCAGAACAAGCCTGACGTCGGGGTCAACATCGCCCGACAATGGATCGATACCGAGAAGGTCGACGCCATCGCCGACACGCCGAATTCCGGTGTGGCGCTCGCGGTCAGCAATGTCGTCAAGGAGAAGAACACGGTGCTGCTCAATTCGGGCGCGGCCACTGCTGACCTGACGGGCAAGGCTTGCACGCCGAACACGATCTCGTTCACTTACGACACCTACATGCTCGCCAACGGCACCGGCAAGGCGCTCACGAAAGCGGGCGGTGATACCTGGTTCTTCCTGACCGCCGATTATGCATTTGGTCATGCGCTCGAGCGCGACACCAGCGCGGTCGTCACCGCCAATGGGGGCAAGGTGCTCGGTGGGGTCAAGCATCCGCTGAACACGGCCGACTTTTCGTCCTTCCTGTTGCAGGCGCAATCCTCCAAGGCCAAGGTGATTGGGCTCGCCAATGCCGGCGGCGACACCACCAACGCGATCAAGCAGGCCGCCGAGTTCGGGATCGTTCAGGGCGGCCAGAAGCTCGCCGCGCTGCTGCTCTTCATCAACGACGTGCACTCGCTCGGTCTGAAGACGGCGCAGGGACTGACCTTCACCGAATCCTTCTATTGGGACCTGAACGATCAGACCCGCGCCTGGTCGAAGCGCTTCTCGGCGCAGGCCAACAAGAACGCGATGCCTTCGATGACCCAGGCCGGCAATTACGCCATGGTGCTGCACTATCTCAAGGCGATGGAAGCGCTTGGCGGCAATCCGCATGACGGCGCCAAGGTCGTCGCCAAGATGAAGGAGCTGCCGACCGACGACCCGCTGTTTGGCAAGGGCCCGCTGCGCGAGGACGGGCGCCGCCTGATCCCCGCCTACCTGTTCGAGGTGAAGAAGCCCGAGGAATCGAAGGGGCCGTGGGACTATTACAAGCAGATCGCCACGATCGCGGCGGAAGACGCGGCCAAGCCGCTCAAGGACAGCGATTGCCCGCTGGTGAAGAAGTAGGCGAGGCAACGCTGCCGTAGGGTGGGCAAAGGCGCGTAAGCGCCGTGCCCACCTTCTCTCCGCGAATTGACGAAGCAGCGGTGGGCACGCTTCCGCCTTGGCTCTTCGAGCTACGGCGGACAAGCCGCTTTGCCACCCTACGAGACTGTCTTCGTCGCACCCAGCGACCGCACCGCGATCGCCACGCAGACCACCATCAGCACCGCCGCAAGCAGGAACGGCGCGCCGGGCAGATGCAGCGGCGCGCTGGCCCCGATGAAATAGGAAAATGTCAACGTGAACAGGAACGGGCCGACGAGCTGCGACACGCTCTGCACGCTCGCGGTCGCGCCCTGCAACTGGCCCTGCTGATCGGGTGCAACCAGCCGCGTCATCAGCGATTGCGAGGCGGCGCCGGAGATCCCCCATAGCGCCAAAACGGGAATGCCGAGCCAGGATAGCGGTCCGGTCGGCGCAGCGCCCAAGACCACAAAGCCGATCGCGCCACAACACAGGCCCAGCAGCAGCGCGTTCCGCTCGCCGAGCGCGCGCACAATCGGGCCGATGGCGAGTCCCTGCACCACCATGGCACAGATGCCGACCATGGCGAGCGTCAGCCCCACGGTCTTGGAATCCCAGCCGTAGCGATATGTCGCATAGAGCACGAAGGTCGAGGGCAACACGACATGCGCGACCTGCGCAATGAAATTGACGACCGACAAGGCGGCAAGCACCGCGTTGGACCGCAGCAGGTGCAGCGCGCCGACCGGATTGGCACTCCTCCAGCGGAACGGCGCACGCCTGTCGGGCGAAAGCGATTCCGGCAGGACGAAAAGCCCGTAGAGCGCATTGGCGAAGCTCAAGGCCGCCGAGGCCCAGAACGGCAGGCGTGGATCGATGTCGCCAAGCAGGCCGCCGAGCGCCGGGCCCAGGATGAAGCCGGCACCGAAGGCCGCGCCGATCCTGCCGAAGACCGCCGCGCGCCGCTCCGGCGGCGTGATGTCCGAGATATAGGCGAAGGCGGTCGAGATGCTCGCCGAGGTGATGCCAGAGATCACGCGGCCGATGAACAGCCAGACCAGCGACGGCGCCAGCGCCATCAGCACGTAGTCGGCCGCAAGCCCGAAATTCGACAGCAGCACCACGGGCCGCCGCCCGAAGCGATCCGACAGCGCGCCGAGCAGTGGCGAGAACACGAACTGCATCAGCGCCCAGGCGGTGCCGAACAGGCCGAAGATGCGGGCCGCGTGCGCGGTGTCGTTGTCGACGAAGCTCTCGATCAACTTCGGCAGGATCGGCATGATCACGCCGAGTGCCAGCATGTCGAGCAGGATGGTGACGAAGATGAAGGCGACGGCACCACGCCGGACCGGCGCGGCGCTCTGCGCCATCGCCTCGCCCCTCTCCCCGCTCACGACGGCCGCTTGCGCTTATGCGCGAAGGGATTGGCCTTCTCGCGCAGGGTGATGCGCACCGGAGTACCCGGCAGCTCGAAAGTCTCGCGCATGGAATTGGTGAGGTAGCGCAAGTAGGACTGCGGCACCGCATCGGCACGCGAGCAGAACAGCACGAAGCTCGGCGGGCGCGCTTTCGTCTGGGTGATGTAGTTCAGCTTCAGCCTGCGGCCGGACACCGCGGGCGGCGGATTGGCCTGGATCGCCTGCTCGAACCAGCGATTGAGCGCGGCCGTCGGCACCCGACGGTTCCAGATCGCGTAGGCGTCCTGGATCGCGTGCATCAGGCGGTCGATGCCCTCGCCCATCAGGCCTGATATGGCGACGATTGGCACCCCCTTGAGCTGTGGCAGCCAATGGTCGGCATCACGGCGCAGGCCCGAGATCGCGCCGCCGCCCTTGGTCTCCATCAGGTCCCATTTGTTGACGGCGAGCACGACCGCCCTTCCCTCACGCTCGACCAGATCGGCGATGCGAAGATCCTGCTCCTCGAAGCGGTTCTGCGTGTCCATCATCAGCACGACGACTTCGGCAAAGCGCACCGCGCGCAGCGCGTCGGCCACCGAGAGCTTTTCCAGCTTCTGCTCGATGCGCGAGCGACGGCGCAGGCCTGCGGTGTCGAACACGCGGAAATCGCGGCCCTTCCAGTTGATCTCCACTGCAATAGAATCGCGTGTGGTGCCGGCTTCCGGGCTGGTCAGCAGGCGCTCCTCGCCGAGCAGATGGTTGATCAGCGTCGACTTGCCGGCATTGGGCCGGCCGACGATAGCGACCCGGATCGGGCGCGTCGCTGCCTCTTCTTCGGAAAGCTGTTCGTCGTCCTCGTCTTCGTCGTCGTCAACGGGCGCGGGCATCAGCTTAGCCAAGGCATCGTAAAGCTCGCCCATGCCCTCGCCATGCTCGGCCGAGATCTGGATGGGATCGCCGAGGCCGAGAGCAAAGGCCTCCATTGCCCCTGCATCACCATGCTTGCCTTCGCTCTTGTTGGCGACCAGCAGCACCGGCTTATTGGCCTTGCGGGCGAAATCCGCGAAAGCGCGATCGGTGGGCGTCAGGCCGATGCGGGCATCGATCACGAAGAACAGCGCGTCGGCCTGCGCGATCGCGGTCTCGGTCTGCTCCTGCATGCGCGCCGTCAGCGAGCCCTTGGCGCCCTCGTCGAGACCGGCGGTATCGATGATGGTGAATTCGAGATCGCCGAGTCTCGCCTCGCCCTCGCGGCGGTCGCGGGTGACGCCCGGGAGGTCATCGACGAGCGCCAGCTTCTGTCCGACCAGGCGGTTGAACAGCGTCGATTTGCCGACATTGGGCCGGCCGATGATGGCGATCGTGAAGGGCATCAGTCATTCGTGCGCTGCCGGAGCCGCGTCTGTCAATGCAGTGAAAGTAATTGTTTGAGCATGATCTTTTCGGAAAACCGCTTCACACTTTTCCGGATCATGCTCTAGCGCGAGAAGCTGCCACTCGGCAGCGGCGCCGGGAAAGCGCCCTGCGATTGCTGCTGCGTGGTCTGGGTCGGTTGCGCCTGCTGGACCGGCTGATCCGGCGGCGGCGCGGTGGTGCGCTTGCGGACGATCTTATGCTTGGGCGACGGAGCGGCGGTAGGCGGCGCAGCCTCCGGCTGGGCCTCGCCATCGACCTCGGCGCCAGCGGGCGCGGTGGCCGTAGCGGCTGGCTGCCTGGACTTCGTCGCCTTTGCCCCCTTCGCAGGCTTGGCCGGCTCGGGCGGCGGCTCCGCGGGCAGAGCCGCGACGGCAGGCGCGTTCGGATCGGGCTGCTGCTGCGCACCCTTGTACATCTCCTTCGGCACGCCCTGCTCGAGGCCCGGCACCCCCTCCGGGAAGACCGGCTTGCGGTCGCCTGGCAGCTTCTTCTTGGTGTCGAGGAAGTCGAGCATGTCGCTTGGATCGAAGCTGGAGCAGCCGCCCAGGACGCCCGTGAAGGCGATCAGGACGGCGGCTGCGATCAAGCGTGGCGTGCGGCGCATCTTGTGTCTCGTTTGCGTCAGAGGGCCGTCGTCAGCTCTTGGCGACGGGCGGCAGCAGAGCCTGGAGCGCCTCGGCGCGCGAGCGCAGGCCGGGCGGTGTTTCGCCGTCCTCGGCAATCGCGTCGAGCCATTTGCGGGCCGCGGTCATGTCGTTGTTGCGCCAGGCCGACAACGCCAGCATCTCGCGGGCACTGTGGCGGAAGGTCGATTTGGGCGCGGCGGAGGCGTCCAGCCGTTGCTGCATGTCGGCGTAGCTGGCGCTGTCGAGGAGCAAGCCGGCCGCGCGGATCTTGGCCAGATCCTGCCACTCGCCGCCGACGCCGCGGTCGGCGGCAATGTCGTCATACATCTTCGCGGCGGCCTTGGGATCGCGGGCAGCGGCCTCTGCCGCAGCGCGCAGCCGCGCCAGGGTGCGATAGCCGGACGGGGCCTTGGCGGCGAGCTCGGTGAAGGCCTTCTCGGCGTCGCCGTGCTTGTCCTGCTCGGACAGCTCGACGGCCTCCTCGAAGGCGGCGCCGGCCTCGGCGGCCTTCTTGGCCTCCAGATATTGGTAGCCACGCCAGCTAGCGACGGCGGCCACGATCAGCACCATCAGAGCGATGAAGTAGATCGAATACTTGTCCCACAGCTTCTTGAGCTGTTCGCGACGGACTTCCTCGTCGACTTCGTCAAATAATTCAGACACTTATGCTAATCCCATGCCCGTCCGGGTGCGCGCGCCAAAGCATTCGCGTCAGGAATCCCGTCCCCGTGTGGCGGCGAGGTACCCTAACGATATGGCGGTGGCAAGGCAAAGCCAGCTCGATCAAGGCGTTAACCACTCCGGGACAGCCCGGAGCCGCCTGTCTGGCTCAGCTTCCGAGCAGCTCCCGCAACTGCCGCTTCAGCACCTTGCCATTGGCATTCCGCGGCAATGGCTCGGCGGTGATCGCCACGGTCTCGGGGACCTTGTAGTCGGACAGCCGCTCCGCGCACCAGGCCCGCAGGGCCTCGCTGGCAACCGGGCTGCGCGTCACCACTACCGCATGGACGCGTTCGCCCAGCACCGGGCAGGCCCTGGCGATGATCGCGCTCTCGACCACCGCGGGATGGCCGGCGAGCACGGATTCGACCTCGGCCGAATAGATCTTCAGGCCGCCGCGATTGATCATGTCCTTCTGCCGGTCGAACACGCGGACAAACCCTTCCGCGTCGACGGAGCCGAGATCGCCGGAGTGCCAGAAGCCGCCTGTGAAGCTTTCGGCCGTGGCCTTCGGGTTGTTCCAATAGCCCTTGATGACGGAGGCACTCTGGATCCAGAGCTCGCCGATCTCCCCAGGCGGCAGTTCGCGCCCACCGGTGTCCATCGCGACGATGCGCGCGCCCGGGCACGGCAGGCCGACGCTGTCGATATGGCTCTGCGTCAGCTTGCCCGGCATGATGGTCGAGGGCGAGGTCGTCTCGGTCGCGCCGTAACAATTCATCAGCTTCAGGCCGGGGATCTTCGCCTTGAGCTTCTCAATGGTCGCGACCGGCATCGGCGCGCCGCCAAAGCCGCCGATGCGCCAGCTCGACAGATCGTAGTTGTCGAAATCTGGTTGCAGCAGGCAAAGATTATACATCGCCGGCACCATCACCGTGTAGGTGACGCGCTCGCGCGCAGCGAGCTTGAGATAGTCGGCCGCCTTGAACTCCGGCATGATGATCAGCGCGCCTGCGCAGCGGATCATGGTCGTGACGTTGGCAACAACGCCGGTGACGTGGCCGAGCGGCACCGCGGCGATCGAGCGATCCGCCGCCGTCAATTGCAGGCAGGACACGAACACCATCGAGGAATGGATGATGTTGCAATGGGCCAGCATCGCGCCCTTCGGCTTGCCCGTCGTGCCCGAGGTGTAGAGGATCATCGCGGTGTCCTCCTCATTCACCTCGACCGGGGCAGGCGCCGACGCATTGTCAGCGAGAGCGGAGAAGCGCGACCGGGCCGGATCGTCGTCAATGGCGATGCGGTGGATCACATCGGGCACATCCTGCGCATCGGGCAGCCGCTCGGCGAGCGCCGCCTCGTGGATCAGGACCTTCGCGCCGCAATCCGTGAGCACATAGGCGATCTCCGGCTTCTGCTGGCGCGTGCTGAGCAGCACCGTGACCAGTCCCTCATGCGCGGCGGCGAACAGCAGGAGCGGAAATTCGATGCGGTTGCCGAGCAGGATGGCGACGCGGTCGCCGCGTTGCAGGCCGAGCTGGCGAAAGCCGGCCGCGATCCGCGCGGACTGCTCGACGGCTTGTCGCCAGCTCAGGCGGACGTCGCCGCAAATCAGCGCCTCGCCATCACCGTTGCGCGCGCAGGCTTCCGCGATCATGGCCCACAGGCTCGACGGCCGATCGCAAAATGCCGGCACCACCCGATCGCCAAAGCGCGCCTCGAACCGCATCGGCGGAATCTGAGATCGCGACCAATCCATCGAAGTGCCCTCGGCTTATTGCTCTTGCCAACTATCGCCCATGGACGTCCAGGCTTCGTCTTGTGCTGACCGGCTAGACGCCGATGACGGGAATACCGATTACGACCGGATGGAACGCGAAGGCCAGCGCGAGATAAGCGACAATTCCGACCGCGACCGCGATCAAATCGTTGGTGACACCGCCCACCGGGATCGGCGGACCGCCGGCATCGGTGCGGTGCTTGAGCGTGATACGATCATACACCGCCCAGCCCAGGAACGAGCCGAACAGAATGATGGAGCCGAGATCGCCATTGGCGAGCAGATGCGCGGCCGCCCACAGCTTGATGCCGGTCAGCATCGGATGCTTCAGTGTCGCATAGATGCGGCCGCGCAGGTACGAGGCCGCCACCAAGATGACGGCCGGCAGCATCAAGGCGAGCGTGATGTGCTTCAGCACCTTCGGCGGGTACCAGACGTCGATCCAGCCGGAGCTGCGATAATGGGCAAAGCCCCAGATGATCAGCGCGAGCCCCGCGAGCGAAACGAGCGAATAGACAATCTTGTAGGTCCCCTCGCCCAGCCTCGCGATCGCCTCTGCGCGCGCCTTTCGTTTCGTCGTGAAAATATGGGCCGCGAAAAACAGCACCAGCCCCAGGATCATGACCAGCAGACCCACGACATCCTCCCCCTCAAGCAGCCCCGCATCTGAAGTATCATCGATTGGCCGCCGCTCGCAACTCTCACCGCTCATGGTGAGGAGGCGCGAAAGCGCTGTCTCGAACCATGAAAGGCCCGTGCTGTTGCAGTTGAGCCTCGATCGTTCGAGACGCCGCCTGCGGCGGGCTCTCAGGATGAGGTCGGACTACGCGGCCGCCAATCCATACGGAGCCCTTGCACCAAACTGCAGATGCCCGTTAGCCTCATCCTGAGGAGCGCGCCCTTGCGCGCGTCTCGAAGGACGAGGCGTTCACGATGACCGAAGGAGCGTACCTCTACATTCTCAGATGCGCCGATGGCAGTTACTACATCGGCACAACGCGCACCGCGCTCGACATCAGGGTCGCGCAGCACAACGCCGGCACGTTCGAAGGCTATACAAAGGCGCGTCGACCCGTGACCTCGGTCTTCTCACAATGGTTCGATCGCATCACCGACGCGATCGAATGCGAACGCAAGCTCAAGAAATGGAGCCGCGCCAAGAAAGAAGCCTTCATGCGCGGCGATTTCGGCGGGCTCCATGAGTTGGCGAAGCGCGGAACACATCATCCTTCGAGACGCCCGCCTGCGGCGGGCCCTGAGGATGAGGAGCGGAGTTCGCGGCAGCGCTCTAGCCCCGACTCCGATGCCGATTAGCCTCATTCCCGGGATGAGGGCGCAGGTGTGGTAGCAGTTTCAACGGGCCCGATGCCAACTAGCCTCATCCTGCAGGATGAGGAGATAGAGCTGCGCTATTTGGCAAGCTCGCGATTGTCGACATAGCGGATCGCGATCGGCCTGCCCGCCAGCGCGCCGCCAAGGCCGCTGGTGAATTTCAGCGGCAGGCATGCATTCAGCGATGCGTTGATGGCATTGAGATAGGTCGTGCGAGTGTCGGCCGGCACGCCCGCGGTCGCGTATGTCAGGCGCGGCGGGCCGATCAGACCACCCGACTTGTTGAAGCTGAAGCGCACCGACATCTGCATGCCGGCGCGCGAATTGTCCGACGGCGGCGACCAGCAGCTGCGCAGCGCGGCGAAGAGGTCGCCGATCGTGTCGAGATCGTGATCCGGCCTCTGATATTTGGCACGATCGGCCTCGGACGGCACGCTCTCGATCGTAAGCTGGAGGTTCTGCCCGTAAGGATAGTCGATCTCGGGAATGCAGGGACCCTCTTCGAGTACGCTGCAATAGGACGGCGTGCAGGGCCCGCCATCGAGCACGCTGCAGGGCTCGTGCGAGAACGGGATGGGATTGATCTGCCGGGGCCGCGCGGCGGCGACACTCACGGCCAAGAAGGTCAGCAGCAGAACTAGGATTGCGCGCAGCATTGAGAAGCACCGCGATGAGCGACCACCATCATCTTGGGAGATCTTGCAGCGGCTTCAAGCCCATCTCGTGTTCACATGCGCGCGTTCAAACGCGGTTTCGTCGCCGGGCCGAACCCGCTCACTATTCCAGGGGATGGTTGTTGAGCCGAGAGGCGCGCTGGATGCTCCACCTTCGCGGGCATGACAGCTGAGGGGTGGCTGCACAGCGGAGGGGTAGCCGCCCTACGCCTTCTTCTTGACGTCCTTGACGTTGGTGAACTCGATGCCCTCGGCGCGCTCGCGGGTGTAGCCGAGATAGAACTCGTTCCGCGCCAGATATACGGGATCGCCGTCGACATCGTCGGCGATGCTCGAGGTGTTGGCGGCAATGAAGGTGTCGAGCTTCTTGCGGTCCTCTGAGGAGACCCAGCGTGCCAGCTGGAACTCGCTGACCTCGAACTCGACCGGAAGTGAATATTCCGCCTCCAGCCGCGCTTTGAGCACATCGAGCTGGAGCGCGCCGACGACGCCAACCAGCGCGGGCGCGCCGTCGCGCGGGCGGAACACCTGCACCACGCCCTCCTCCGACATCTGCTGTAGCGCTTCCTTCAGCTTCTTCGCCTTCATCGCGTCGGTGAGACGGACGCGGCGGACGATTTCCGGCGCAAAGCTCGGCACGCCGACGAAGTTGAAATCCTCGCCCTCGGTCAGCGTATCGCCGATTCGCAGCGTGCCGTGGTTGGGAATGCCGACGACGTCGCCGGCAAAGGCCTCATCCGCAACCGAACGATCCTGCGCGAAGAAGAATTGCGGGCTCGACAGCGGCATGCTCTTGCCGGTGCGCACCAGCTTGGCCTTCATGCCGCGGCTGAGCTTGCCCGAGCAGAGCCGCGCAAACGCGATGCGGTCACGATGGTTCGGATCCATGTTGGCCTGGATCTTGAATACAAAGGCGCTCATGCGCGGATCGGTGGCCTCGACCTTGCGCTGGTCGCTGTCCTGCGCGCGCGGCTCGGGCGCGAACTTGCCGAGGCCCTCCAGGAGGTCGCCGACGCCGAAATTGCGCAGCGCGCTGCCGAAATAAACCGGCGTCAGATGGCCCTCGCGGAACGCTTCGAGCTCGAACGGTTTTGACGCTTCGGTGACGAGATCGAGCTCGTCCTTCACCGCGGACACGTCCAGATTGGCATTGAGCTTGGCGAGCTCTTCGATCTCGATCTGCTGCGCCGCGCCGGTCTTTGCGCCGCCGCCTTCGAGCAGGCGCACGCCGCCATTGACGACGTCATAAGTGCCGAGGAAGTCACGGCCGCGGCCGACCGGCCAGGTCATCGGCGTGGTGTCGAGCGCCAGCGTCTTCTCGATCTCGTCCAGCAGCTCGAAGACGTCGCGGCTCTCGCGGTCCATCTTGTTGATGAAGGTGATGATCGGGATATCCCGGAGACGACATACCTCGAACAGCTTTCGGGTGCGCGCCTCGATGCCCTTGGCGGCGTCGATCACCATCACGGCGGAATCGACCGCCGTGAGCGTCCGGTAGGTGTCTTCCGAAAAGTCCTCGTGGCCCGGAGTATCCAGCAGGTTGAAGACGAGGCCTTCGAACTCGAAGGTCATCACCGAGGTCACGACCGAGATGCCGCGCTCGCGCTCGATCTTCATCCAGTCGGAACGCGTGTTGCGGCGCTCGCCCTTGGCCTTGACCTGGCCGGCGAGGTTGATGGCGCCACCGAACAGCAGCAGCTTCTCGGTCAGCGTGGTCTTGCCGGCGTCGGGGTGGGAGATGATCGCAAAGGTCCGCCGCCGCGCCACTTCAGCGGCAAGCGGGGAACGGGCCGGCGATTCGGCTGCGGTGGCGACGATGTCGGACATGGCGGGAGCGTTTGGCAGGGAAACTGGGCCTGATCAAGCCTCATTTGGTGATTGCGTGGCCTTCCGGCCAGCCCCATATCGGCATTTGGGAAGGACGGCCTTCCCGTTCTCAGCACCTCAGTCGCGGGGACGACCCTGCCTAGAATGGAGGGTCGTCATGGCCTGGAGTATCCTGTTGATCGCCGGGCTTCTCGAGATCACCTGGGCGATCGGCCTGAAATACACCGAGGGCTTTACCAGGCCTGTTCCGTCCGTCGTCACGCTCGCGGCCATGGCCGGCAGCGTCATCTTGCTCGGACTCGCTCTCAAATCACTGCCCGTCGGAACCGCCTACGCTGTCTGGACCGGAATCGGCGCGGTCGGCACCGCGACGCTCGGCATCATCCTGTTCGGCGAGCCGGCCACGGCGTTCCGCCTCGCCAGCATCGGGCTCATCGTCGCCGGAATTGCCGGCCTAAAGTTCGTTACTTGACGAAGATCTTGACCACCCACCAGGTCAGCGCGGCGACGATGGCCGAGGCCGGGATCGTGATCACCCAGGCATAGACGATCGAGCTCGCAACGTTCCAGCGCACCGCCGAGACGCGGCGGGCGGCGCCGACGCCGACGATGGCGCCGGTGATGGTGTGGGTGGTCGAGACGGGAACGCCGAGGAAGGTCGCCATGAACAGGGTCGCAGCGCCCCCGGTCTCGGCGCAAAAGCCCTGCATGGGCGTCAATTTGGTGATGCGCAGGCCCATTGTGCGGACGATGCGCCAGCCGCCCATCAGCGTGCCCAGCGCCATCGCGGCCTGGCAGGACAGCACGACCCAGAACGGCACCGAGAATTCGCTGCCGAGATGACCCTGCGAATAGAGCAGCACCGCGATGATGCCCATCGTCTTCTGGGCGTCGTTGCCGCCATGGCCGAGCGAATAGAGCGAGGCGGAGGCGAATTGCAGGATGCGGAAGGCGCGATCGACGGCGAAGGGCGTCGAGCGCACCGAGGCCCAGGACACGATCGCCACCAGCATCATTGCGAGCAGGAAGCCGACCAGGGGCGACAGCACGATTGCCAGCACCGTCTTCGACAATCCGCTCCACACTGCCGCCGAAATGCCCGCCTTGGCCATGCCGCCGCCGACGAGCCCGCCGATCAGCGCATGCGAGGACGATGACGGGATGCCGAGCGCCCAGGTCACGAGGTTCCAGACGATGGCCCCGACCAAGGCCGCAAAGATCACTTGGGCGTCGACGATGGAGGGATCGATGATGCCGGTACCGATGGTCTGGGCGACGTGCAACCCGAACACCATGAAGGCGACGAAATTGAAGAACGCGGCCCAGAATACCGCAAATTGTGGCCGCAGCACGCGGGTCGAGACGATGGTCGCGATCGAATTGGCGGCGTCATGGAGCCCGTTCAAGAAATCGAACAGCAGCGCGACGGCGATCAAGCCGACCAGGACGGGAAGAGCCAACGCAGCATCCACAGCGGCCCTGCCTCAATTTTTTCGCATGATCTCCGCGCAAACGCGTTCAGCGCTTGTCGCGAAGGAAAACCGCGGCACATTTTTCCGGATCATGCGTTACACTTGCTCGATCACGATGCTGTTGATCTCGTTGGCGACGTCGTCGAAACGGTCGGCCACCTTCTCGAGATGGTCGTAGATCTCTGCGCCGACGATGAAATCCATCGCGTTGCCCGCGCGATGCTTGAGGAACAGCTCCTTCAGCCCGATGTCATGGAGGTCGTCGACGCGGCCCTCCAGCTTGCCCAGCTCTTCGGTGATCGCCGTCAGCATGGCGACGTTCGGGCCGATCGACTGCATCAGCGGCAGCGCGCGCCCGACCAGATTGGCGCATTCGATCAGAAGCCCGCCGATCTCGCGCATCGGCGGCTCGAAGGCGCGGACCTCGAACAGCATCACGGCTTTCGCCGTCTGCTGCATCTGGTCGATGGCGTCGTCCATCGAGGTGATCAGGTTCTTGATGTCGCCGCGGTCGAACGGAGTGATGAAGGTGCGGCGCACCGCCGTCAGCACTTCGCGGGTGATGTTGTCGGCGTCGTTCTCGAACTGGTTGACGCGCTGGCAATAGACCGGCGTTTCCTCGCCCCCGTTGAGCATGCTCTGGAGCGCGATCGAGCCCTGGATCACGGTCTGGGCATGACGGTCGAACAGGTCGAAGAACCGTTCCTCCTTGGGCAGGAAAGCACGAAACCATCGCATCATGGGGATAGGCTACCGGTTGGAAAAATGGCCTGGCCCGAATGGGCCGTCATGAAACTGTCATAGACCATTTTCGATCCACGCGCGTGTCATCTCACGCCCGCGGCGCCGGATCATCCACCGCTTTCGAGCGACCGGTAAACCGATTTTAAATCAGCTACTTAGAGCGATCGCCGGAAGTAATGCGCGATTTCGCCGATGACCCCGCGGCGGAAGGTAAGCACGCAGATCACGAAGATCGCGCCTTGGATCACCGTCACCCATTGGCCGAAGCCCGCCAGATATTGCTGCATGGCGATGATCACGAAGGCGCCGATCACGGGACCGAAGATGGTTCCGAGACCGCCGACCAGCGTCATCAGGACGACCTCGCCCGACATCGACCAGTGCACGTCGGTGAGCGAGGCGTTCTGCGCCACGAACACTTTCAGCGCACCGGCAAAGCCGGCCAGCGTGCCCGACAGGATGAAGGCCAGGAACTTGTACTGGTCGGTACGGTAGCCGAGCGAGATCGCCCGCGGCTCATTCTCGCGGATCGCCTTCAGGACCTCGCCGAACGGCGAGTTGATGATGCGGAAGATCAAGAGGAAGCCGGCGAGGAAGCCGACCAGCACGACATAGTAGAGCACGGTCGGCTTGGACAGATCGAGCACACCGAACATGTACCCTTGTGGAATGCCCTGGATGCCATCCTCGCCATGGGTGAACGGCGCCTGCAGGTAGATGAAATAAAGAAGCTGCGACAGCGCCAGCGTGATCATCGAGAAATAGATGCCCTGGCGACGGATCGAGATGTAGCCGGTCACGATCGACAGGACGAACGCGGCGGCGACGCCGACGAGGATGCCGAGCTCGGGCGGAAGCGCCCACACCTTCAGCGCATGTGCGCTGCAGTAGCCGGCAGTCCCCAGGAACATCGCGTGCCCGAACGACAGCAGGCCGCCATAGCCGACCAGCAGATTGAAGGCGCAGGCGAGCAGCGCAAAGCACAGCGCCTGCATCACGAAGAACGGATAGACTCCTGTGAACGGCACCGACGCCAAGAGCAGCGCCATCACTACGAACACGATCATCTCGTCGCGCACCGTGCGCGGGGTTACCGGCAGCGTGTCGTCCGTCAAGGCTGTCATATCAGGCCGCCCTTCCCGTCAATCCCGTTGGCTTCACCAAGAGCACCAGCACCATCAGCACGAACACGACGGTGTTGGAGGCCTCGGGGTAGAAATATTTGGTCAGGCCCTCGATCACACCGAGCGCAAAGCCGGTGATGATCGAGCCCATGATCGATCCCATGCCGCCGATCACGACTACCGCGAACACGACGATGATGAGGTCGGCGCCCATCAGCGGCCGCACCTGGTTGATCGGCGCCGAGAGCACGCCGGCGAGCGCGGCAAGGCCGACGCCGAGACCATAGGTCAGCGTGATCATGCGCGGCACGTTGACGCCGAAGGCGCGCACCAGCGTCGGGTTCTCGGTGGCGGCACGCAGGTAAGCGCCGAGCCGCGTCTTCTCGATTAGGAACCAGGTCGCAAGGCACACCACCAGGGAGAACACGACCACCCAGCCGCGATAGACGGGCAGGAACATGAAGCCGAGGTTCATGCCGCCCTTGAGCTGGTCCGGAATGGCGTAAGGCAGGCCGGAGGAGCCGAAATAGTTCTGGAACACGCCCTGCACGATCAGCGCGATGCCGAAGGTCAGGAGCAGGCCGTAGAGGTGGTCGAGCCCGGTCAGCCATTGCAGCATGGTCCGCTCCAGGATCATGCCGAAAATGCCGACGATGATGGGCGCCAGCAGCAACGCCCACCAATAATTGATGCCGCCGAGGTTCAGCAGGAAATAGGCGACGAAGGCGCCCATCATGTAGAGCGCGCCGTGGGCGAAATTGATGATGTTGAGCATGCCGAAGATCACGGCAAGCCCGAGACTGAGCAGCGCGTAGAACGAGCCGTTGATCAGTCCCACCAGTAGCTGAGCGTAAAGAGCCTGCATCGATCCCGCACCCGGTCCCTTCGGCGTTCCCTTAAAAAGTCGCCCGCAAGCCTGATGGCCTGCGGGCCGTCATCTTACTTCTTCAAGAGCGCGCACTTGCTCTCGGACAGCGGCGTAAAGGCCTGATCGCCCGGCACCGTGCCGACCAGCTTGTAGAAGTCCCACGGTCCCTTGGACTCCGAGGGCTTCTTCACCTCGAATAGATAGGCGTTGTGAATGGTGCGGCCGTTGGGCTGGATCTCGCCCTTGCCGAACAGATCGTCCTCGGTCGGCATCGACTTCATCTTCTCGACCACCTTGACGCCGTCATGCGGATTGCCGCCGAGCGCTTCGAGGGCCTTGAGATAGTGCCGCACGCCCGCATAGACGCCGGCCTGCACCATGGTCGGCGGCGCATTGTTCTTCATCTTCTCGGCGAAGCGCTTGGAGAACGCCCGGGTCTGGTCGTTCATGTCCCAATAGAACGTCTCGGTGAAGTTGAGGCCCTGCGCCGTCTCGAGGCCGATCGCCTTGACGTCGGTGAGGAAGAGCAGCAGCGCCGCCAGCTTCTGACCGCCCTTGACGATGCCGAACTCGGCCGCCTGCTTGATGGTGTTGGTGGTGTCGCCGCCGGCATTGGCCAGGCCGATGATCTTGGCCTTGGAGGCCTGCGCCTGAAGCAGGAACGAGGAGAAGTCCGGCGTGTTCAGCGGATGCTTGACGCCGCCGACCACCTTGCCGCCGTTGGCGGTGATGACCGCCGTGGTGTCGCGCTCGAGCGCCGCGCCGAAGGCGTAATCCGCGGTCAGGAAGAACCAGGTGTCGCCGCCGGCCTTGACCAGCGCCTGGCCGGTGGTGTGGGCCAGCATGTAAGTGTCGTAGGTCCAGTGCACGGTATTGGGCGAGCACTGCGCGTTGGAGAGGTCCGAGGTCGCCGCACCGGAATTGATATAGACGCCGTTCTTTTCCTTGATGACGTTGTTGACGGCGAGCGCGACGCCCGAGTTCGGCACGTCGACGATGACGTCGACCTTGTCCACGTCGAACCATTGCCGCGCGATCGCAGTGCCGATGTCGGGCTTGTTCTGGTGATCGCCCGAGATGATGTCGATCTTCCAGCCCTTCGCCGCGAGGCCAGAATCCTCAACGGCCATCTGCGCGGCAAGCGTCGAGCCCGGCCCGCCGAGATCGGCGTAGAGGCCGGACTGATCGGATAGCGCGCCGATCTTGACGGTCTTGTCCTGCGCGGACGCGACACCTGTTGCGAAGGTGAGCGCGGTGGTCAGCAGCAATGACGCAATCGACCTGGTCTTCATGCAACTTTCCTTTTTGAATTTTTTCGTTGGCAGTTCTAGACACCCAAATAGGTGTGGAGCTTGTCCATGTTGGCGGCAAGCTCCGCATTGGAAAATCCGTCGATGATCTTGCCGTGCTCGACCACGTAATAGCGGTCGGCGACAGTGGATGCGAAACGGAAGTTCTGCTCGACGAGAAGGATGGTGAAGCCTTCCTTCTTGAGCCGCGCAATGGTGTGGCCGATCTGCTGGATGATGACGGGCGCAAGGCCCTCCGTCGGCTCGTCCAGCATCAGGAAGCTCGCGCCAGTGCGCAGGATGCGCGCGATCGCCAGCATCTGCTGCTCACCGCCCGAAAGCTTGGTGCCCTGGCTGTTGAGCCGCTCCTTCAGGTTCGGGAACAGGTCGAAGATCTGATCGAGCGGCAGCCCGCCTTCGCGGACCACCGGGGGCAGCAGCAAATTCTCCCGCACGTCGAGACTGGAGAATATGCCCCGCTCCTCGGGGCAGAAGGCGATACCCATCCGCGCGATCTTGTCGGAGGTCGCGCGGATGATGTCCTGATTGTTGAACTTCACCGAGCCGGTTCGCTTGCCGATGATGCCCATGATCGATTTCAACGTGGTCGTCTTGCCGGCGCCGTTGCGCCCGAGCAGGGTGACGACCTCGCCCGCATTCACGTCGAAGTTGATCCCGTGCAGGATGTGGGACTCGCCGTACCAAGCTTCCAGGTTGCGGACTTGAAGGATGTTTCCGCCGGTCGCGGCCTTTGCCGGAGCCTCGGCGATCGCAGTGTCAGGCATGACCGGCTCCCAGATAGGCTTCCTTGACGCGCTCGTCCTTGGTGAGCTCGGAGTAATGGCCCTGCGCGAGCACCTGCCCGCGCGTCAGCACGGTGATGATGTCGGAGAGATTGGCCACGACGCTCAAATTATGCTCGACCATCAGGATGGTATATTTCGCGGAGATGCGCTTGATCAGCGCCGCGATCTTGTCGATGTCCTCGTGACCCATGCCGGCCATCGGCTCGTCCAGCAGCATCATCTCGGGGTCGAGCGCGAGCGTGGTTGCGATCTCCAGTGCGCGCTTGCGTCCGTAGGGCATCTCGACCGCCGGCGTATTGGCAAACTCGCTGAGGCCGACATCGTTCAACAGCTCGCGCGCGCGATCGTTGAAGCAGTTGAGCACGGATTTGGAGCGCCAGAAGTCGAACGAAGAGCCGTGCTGGCGCTGAAGGGCGACGCGGACGTTCTCCAGCGCGGTGAGATGCGGAAAAACCGCCGAAATCTGGAACGAGCGAACCAAGCCCATGCGCGCCACGTCGGCCGGCGCCATCGCAGTAATGTCCTGTCCCTTGTACAGGATCTTTCCGGCAGACGGTTTGAGGAACTTGGTCAAAAGATTGAAGCACGTCGTCTTGCCGGCCCCGTTCGGACCGATCAACGCATGAATGCTCCCACGGCGAACCTTGAGCGCAACGTCGCGGACGGCGAAGAAGCCCGCGAACTCCTTGGTCAAGCCTTCCGTTTCGAGAATGAACTCATCGGCCAAACAGATTTCCCCCTGCCCGCGCGACGCGCTGGCCGCGCGTGGCTGTCCTTGTTGCTTCGGCTTTCCGGAGGCCTTGGAGCCCCTCCGGAACGCCGCCTCCGGGCGCGGAATATGCCGGAGGTGACGGGGGTTAGGCAAGGCGGAAAGCTGAGCAGATCAGGCCTCCGGCTGGGATACAAATGCTCCCTTAGTCGGAGATGTTTTGATGTCGTGCCTGCCCGGCCTCCCGGTTCGCAAGGCACCGGTCGTCAAGCCGTCGTTAACGGTCTTTCGTCTCCCGCGCCAGCCTTCATAGAAAATTTTCCCGCGGCATGGATCATGTGCGGGTTTTGACATGCCGGGAATATTGTTTTGGATTTCGCAAGCGCCGCGCCCTCCGTCGTCAAGTCGATCAGGCAGCGTGATCTCCTGAACACGTGGCTGCGACTTTATGCGCGCCAGCAGGTCGCACCGGCGATCTGGGAGTACCAGCCCGCGCGGCTCGAGGAAGAGCTGTCCGATCTCATCTATTACACGGTAGACAATTCGACGCCGACGCCGCACCTGATCATCCAGAGCGAAGGCACGCGCATCTCGCGCGCCTATGGCCACAGCGGCAAAGGCACCCTGCTGCACGACTATGTCGGACCGCGGCTCGCGCCCTTCGTGATGCCCCTCTATCACGAATGCGTTGCGCGCGGGCTTCCGATCTACAGCGTTGCCGACATCGACGACATCTACGGTCGCATCGTCGCCTACGAACGGCTGTTGCTGCCGTTCCTGACCGAGGACAAGGTCAGCCACATCATCGCGTCGGTGAAGACCTTCTGCGAGGACGGCGGCTTCGAGATCAAGAATCTGATGCGCGGAAATGACGCGCCGCCGCGTCCGAGACTGCGCGTCGTGATCGACCGCGACCTCTTTCATCGCGCGCCTGGTCGCATCGCAGCAGCCGACGTGGTCGAGATCGCCGACCAGTCCGGCCCAAGCGTCACCGCCGAGACCATCGAACTGAATTAGCGCGCCTTGGCTTCAGCGTTCTTGGCGCCGACTTCCTTGGCATAGATATCGGGCTTGAATCCGACCAGCAGCTTGCCGCCAATTTCCAGCACCGGCCGCTTGATCATCGATGGTTGCGCTAGCATCAACGCCAGCGCCTTCTTCTCGCCGAGCCCTTCCTTGTCGGAATCGGGGAGCTTTTTGAAAGTCGTGCCGGCGCGATTGAGCAACGTCTCCCAGCCGACCTTTTCGCTCCATTGCTTGAGCTTGTCCTTCTCGACTCCCGCCGTCTTGTAGTCGTGAAACTCGTAAGGCACGCCATGGCTGTCGAGCCAGGTGCGCGCCTTTTTCATGGTGTCGCAGTTCTTGATGCCGTAGATGATGTTGGGCAAGTCGTCCTCGCGCATGCGTCGCATGGTGACCGCAGCGTTGTACGAAACTCCGGTTCGCGCGACAATATTGCGAACGACGCCATTTGCCGAACGGATGGACTATGCACGTCACTCACGACCCCGCGGCCGCCGCCTCGCCGGCCATCGACTTCAACAGCTTCCTCGCGGTCGATATCCGCGTCGGCACCATCGTCGACGCCAAGCCGTTTCCGGAGGCGCGCAAGCCGGCCTTTCGGCTATGGATCGACTTCGGCCCTGCGATCGGCGTCCGCAAGAGCTCGGCGCAGATCACCGAAAATCATCCGCTCGAGACGCTGGTGGGGCTGCAGGTCGCGGCCGTCGTCAATTTCCCGCCGCGCCAGATCGGCCCGGTCGTATCCGAGGTGTTGACCCTCGGTTTCCCCGATGCTGCCGGCAAGGTCGTGCTGGTGCAGCCGAGCAAGCCCGTGCCCAACGGCGGACGGCTGTTCTAGCGGCACCCCGAGCCAAGAGCCGCCCCGCCGCCGCTGGCAGGGCGCGTCAGCCACTTCACCGGCTTGTCTCCCGGTCCGGCGCCGGCAGGTCTTGACCTCGCTGCCGCTCTGCTTTAAAAATGACTGATCGATCGTTTTTTATGTAGATCACCGAGAATTTGTCCGTCGCTGACAAACCTCCAAAGTGATCAATCTGTCAGTTATTTATGGACTGAGCCGATGCCCAAGATCAGCGACAAGAAGCGCGAAGGCCGGCGGCAGCAGATCCTCGAAGCGGCCCTCGCCTGCTTTGCCGAGAACGGTTTTCACCAGACCGGCATGGCCGATATCGTCAAGCGATCGGGCTTGAGCCATGGCGCGGTCTATCTCTATTTCCAGAGCAAGGACGATCTGATCGAAGCGCTCGCGGACGACCGGCATCGCCGTGAGGCCGTGCTCAACTCGGTCGCTCAAGGATCGGGCGATCCGATCGAAAGGCTGCACGCGCTGGTCCGCGTCTACGCGCAATGGCTTACCGATCCCGCCGGCGAGCCCCGCCGCCGTGTCGGCATTCATGGCTGGGCCGAAGCGCTGCGCAACCGCCGCGTCCGCAGCAGCGTCGTCGAAGGCATCGACATGCCGCGCGCGATGATCGTGGCGCTGGTCGAGCGCGGCCAGCATGACGGACTCATCAAGCGCGACCTCGGCGCCGAGGCGATCGCGCGCGTGCTGATCGCGATTTTCCAGGGTTTTGTGCTGCAACAATGCTGGGGCGAGGATTTTGACGTCGACGCCTGCATGATGGCCGTTGACAGCGTGGTCGACGGCCTGCGCACGACCAAGGCGGACGTCAAGCGACGAACCAGGACATGAACGATGACCTGGATATATGAACTCCTCGCCGGCGCCGGCGTCGGTCTGGTCGCCGGATTGGCATCGGGCTTCTCGGGCAGGAGCCCCGGCGGCGGCCTCGTCATCTTCTCCGTGCTGTTGCTCGGCGCCGAGCAGCACGTCGCCCAGGGCACATCTCTGATCGCACAAGTGCCGCCGACGGGCCTTGCGGGCGTACGCCGCTACTGGCAGAGCGGCAACCGCAGCCCGCTGCAATGGATCGTCTGGATCGGCATCGGATTTCTCATCGGCGGCGCCAGCGGTAGTTATGCTGCGGCCGCCACGCCCGACACAGTGCTGCAATGGACCTACGTCATCTATCTCGTCGCGCTGATCGCGGCGCTGGCGCTACGCCGCGACCGCAAGGACGGCGAGAGCAAGGCCGGCGATCCCGCCGAATTGCAGTGGCTCCCTCTGCTGCTTATCGGCGTGCTCGCGGGCTTTTCGTCCGGCTTCATGGGCATCGGCGGCGGCCTCGCGATCACCGTCGGCCTCGCCGCGGGCCTGCGCGTACCGCAGCATCAGGCACAACTCGTCAGCCTCATCTTCTCGGTGATCCCGACCAACAGTCCGGCAGCCTGGATTTACTGGAGCAAGGGACTGATGGTCAGCTGGCCGGCCATCATCGGCATTCTGGCCGGCCTCTGGATCGGCACCGATCTCGGCGCACGCATGGCCAATGGCGTCAGCAAATCGGTGCTGCGCCGGACCATGATCGCCCTCGTCGCGCTGATGGCGCTCTACATGACGTACAAGGCGCTGGCTAGCCTCACGGCCGTTTCGGAATATTCAGCCCGCGCTGCACCGCCGGACGCGCGAGACCTCGTTCAAGCCAAGCGCCGACCGATTTGAACTGGCTGAACTCGACGAGATCGCCTGCGCCGTAGAAGCCGATGAGATTACGCACCCAGCCGAGCATCGAGATGTCGGCGATGGTGTAATCGTCATCCATGAACCAGTGACGGCCGGCGAGTTGCGTCTCCATCACGCCGAGCAAGCGCTTGGACTCGCTCACGTAGCGTTCGAGTGGCCGCTTGTCCTCGAAATCCTTGCCGGCAAATTTGTGGAAAAATCCCACCTGGCCGAACATCGGCCCGATGCCGCCCATCTGGAAGTGCACCCATTGGATGGTCCGATAGCGGCGTGCGGCGTCTTCCGGCAGAAGCTTGCCGGTCTTCTCGGCGAGGTATTGCAGGATCGCCCCGGATTCGAACAGCGGCAGCGGCCTGCCGCCCGGGCCGTTCGGATCGAGGATCGCCGGGATCTTGCCGTTCGGATTGAGCGAGAGGAATTCGGTCGTCTTCTGGTCGTCCTTGCCGAAATCGACGAGGTGGACTTCGTAAGGCAATCCAATTTCCTCCAGCATGATCGAGACCTTGACGCCGTTCGGCGTCGGCAAGGAATAGAGCTGGAGCAGTTCGGGATGTTTCGCCGGCCAACGCTTGGTGATGGGAAAGGCGGATAGATCGGACATCGGACCTGTGGTGCATGGACTGAGGCGTGCACAATCTAAGCAGGACGCCGTCCGGCGCAAGTCACGATTCGTCCCGGCGAACCCGCGCTTATGGCGGCAGCGTTGCGAGCGCCACGATCGGAATCATTGCTTCATGTTGCAATCGGTACTCGATGAACCGTTGGCCCGTGATCAACAGCAGGGCCGTAAAGGCAACCGCGAGCATCGCGGTCGCCAATTGGCAGGTGTCATACATAGTTATCTTGTCCCTCAGCAGCCTTTGGCTTCAACGTCGGCTCAGGAACCATGTTCCTTGGCCGCTTGAAAATATTGCTACTTTTTCCCGGTCATCGAGACAAAGCCCCTTGCGCTGTTCCAAGCGCCCGCGCAGGGACCATTAAGCCTTCCAAGCGTTATCGCCGGATGAGCATCGAGAAGCGCGCCCTGCTGGACCATGCTGAGCGGTGCCGCCGCGTCGCCGGCGATCTCGCACATAGCGAAGCTGCCCGGCGGCTGCAGTCCATGGCCGAGGAGTACGAACAGAGAGCAGCAAGGCTGGACGACGATGGCGTTCATCTGAAGCAGAGTTATCCTCGCCGGCGCTACACGGGAGACGGAAGCGATCGCGAGGGCTAAGGAGGGCTCAATAGTTGATCTTCATTCTCAGGCCTCGCGGATCGATCTCGTCGTCGCCGACACGTTGCGTGCTCTCGCGCGCCGCGACCGCGCAGGCGCAGGCATCGATCAGATCGTCACGGCCGATGCCGGTGCGATAGCGAAGCGTCAGCCATGTCTCGATCTTGGTGAAGCCCCGGTCTCTCAGCAGAGCAATACGCTGCGCTTGACCACGCGATGACGTCTTCGGCTCAAGCCGAACTCGTCCGGCCAGATTCCAGAAGATCAATTCAGGATGGGCCTCGCCGATCGTCGGTTGCCGCGCCGGCGCCATGGCATCGTCGACCTCCTTGAGCTTGTCTCTGATGTTCCAGAGCTGCGCCGATACGCCCCTGCCCTTGCCCTCCTGCTCCCAGTAATAGCGATTCGCCGCAGCCATATCCGGGAACGTCCACAGGTCGCGGCGCGCGCCGAGAAACACGGCAGGGCCGATCAATTCGCGCGCACGCAGATCGCAAGCGCGATAGCCGCTCGGATTCAAGCCGATCGGCATGTCGATCATCGCGCGCGCATGCGGCAACGCGAGCAGGCGCGTCAGGATCGCCGCGCTCATCGATCCAGGCAGCGACCCAGCCGAAGCGAAATCCATCGAGACCGAGATAGGTTGGCACTCATTCGTCCATGTCTTGCGTCCATATCTTGCAATTTCACACGCGCCGTTGCTTGACAACCGCGGGTTGCCTCCCGCGGCCTCGCGAGCACTTCCGTTCGCGACCGACAACATGAACCGAGCGATGCTGTACCGCTACGAAAGATTTGCGCGACTGTCGAACGGCCTTCGGCCAATCCGATGTCGCATGCCCGGCTCATCGGAGCGATCTTGCCTAACCGCAAGATCGACAGTCCGCTTCTCACGGACCCTCCCGAGCCTGCCGCTCCGGAGGGTTTTTTGTTGCCCGCGGCGCTTCTCCGAAGCCTCGGTTGCGTGGATCACTACCTCGAAGACGGCGTTGAATTGATGCGAAACGACAACGAATCCGGACGCGGGACTGCGCCTGGAACCAGCGAAATCTCTGACAGGAGCCGCGCGTCCACTCTGTGGTGCGCGCAGGAAGTGAAGCAGGAATCACGGCCATGCGACGATCCGATCCCTACATGGAACGCGCCCGCGAGCTCTGCCTCGCCGCCGGTATCGATCCCGACTCGCGCGTCGGCGAAGGACGCGGCCAGCCGGCCTGGTGCTCGTACCGCGACGCCGCGCGCAAGGAGCATCTCGCCCGCGAAGCCAACACCGCCGCGAGCGAGATCGCGAAGCTGCGCCCGCAGGAGGCGCGCTTCCAGAATGCGCCGCTGAAGATCTTCGGTCCGCATGAGGAGGCGACCGTGGCGCAGATGCGCAACTGCATGGCGGTCGGCAATGTCGTATCCGGCGTGATCTGCGCCGACGGCCATCTCGGTTATGCCCAGCCGGTCGGCGGCGTCATCGCCTATGAGAAGCAGATCAGCATCTCCGGCGTCGGCTTCGACATCGGCTGCGGCAACATGGCCGCAAAGCTCGACACGCGCTTCGACGATATCGTCGACATCGTGCCCACGATCATCCGCGACGTCGCCAAGACGATCTCGTTCGGTGTCGGCCGCGCCAATGCCGAGCGGGCCGAGCACGCGCTGTTCGACGACGGCCATGCCTGGCGCGAGAGCGACATGGAGGCCTATCGTCAGAAGGCGGCGAGCCAGCTCGGCACGGTCGGATCGGGCAACCACTATGTCGACCTCATGCGCGACGAGGAAGGCTTTGTTTGGGTCGGTGTCCACTTCGGAAGCCGCGGCCTCGGGCACACCTCCGCGACGCGCTATCTCAAGGCCGCCGGCGGCAAGGATGGCATGAACGTGCCGCCTGCCGTGGTCGACGAGGAGTCCGAGCTCGGCCGCCGCTACATCGCGGCGATGCAGCTCGCCGGACGTTACGCCTATGCGGGCCGCGAGTGGGTCGTCGAGCGCGTTCGCCGGATCATCGGCGGCAGCGTGACCGAGAGCGTGCACAACCACCACAACTACGCCTGGCGCGAGACCCACGACGGCCGTGATTTGTGGGTGGTGCGCAAGGGCGCGACGCCGGCGTTTCCCGGCCAGAAGGGATTCGTCGGCGGCTCGATGGGTGATGACGCCGTCATCCTCGAGGGCGTCGACAGCCCCGAAGCCAAGGCCTCGCTGTACTCGACCGTGCACGGCGCCGGCCGCCTGTTCGGACGAAGGGAGGCGAAGCGGCGCTTCTCACGCGCGGAGATGGACCGATGGCTGAGCGAGCGCGGAGTCACCCTTGTTGGTGCCGACCTCGATGAAAGCCCGATGGCCTATCGCCGCCTGCCGGACGTGCTGGCGCAGCACGCCGGCACCGTGCGGGTGCTGCACACGCTGCGGCCGTTCGCCGTCGCCATGGCCGGCGAAGGCGAGTTCGATCCGTGGAAGGACTGACGAGGACGGGCGGGAGGCAACGCCTCCAGCTCACCTTGTATCTGGCACAGCCGACGAGCCAGGCCGAACTCTCGTCATGTCGCGCCGACCGCCTGATATGCCAGGCGCTTGAACTCGAAGAAGAAGGGATTCCAGAACCCCATGTAGCGCTGGGCCATCAGCACGCCGGCGGTGTTGGCGTCAGGGCAGATCCACCAATGGGTGCCTGCAAGCCCGCCCCACTGGAATTCACCAGTCGAGTTCGGAGGATCAAACGGCGTCGGCGCGAAGGTGACGGCGCCACCGAGGCCAAAGCCCTTGCCGGGGATCGGCCCGAGATTGGCGAAGCGGATGGTCTGGCCAACGGGCAGCTGGTTCGTCATCATCTGCCGCAGCGTCTCCGGCTTCAGCAGCGCATCAGAACCGGGCAGCAACGCGCGCACCAGCGCCAGCATGTCGGGCAAGGTCGAGACCAGACCGCCGCCGCCGGACAGTCGCGGCAACGGCCGCCGATAAGCCTGCGGATAAGGCAGATGGTCGGCCCGCGTGAGGCCGGGCTTCATGGGATCGAGCACATCAGCGCCGTTATAGAGTGCGACCAGCCTGCCCTGCTGCGCTTCCGGCACATAGAAGCCTGTATCGGTCATGCCGAGCGGATCGAAGATGCGCGCTTTGAGGAAAGCGTCGAGCCGCTGGCCGGAGACGACCTCGACGACGTGGCCGAGCACGTCGGTCGCCACCGAATATTCCCAGCCGGTGCCGGGATGATAGGACAAGGGCAGATCGGCAAGCCGGTCGATCATGTCGGCGAGCGGCGTCAGCGGATTGAGCACGCGCGCCTCGTTGTAGCCTTTGAACAGCACCGTGCCCGGATCGAAGATGCCGTAGCTGAGCCCGGACGTGTGGGTCAGCAGCTGTCGGATCGTGATCGGGCCCCTCGCCGGCTCGACATCGGCAAGGCTCGCAGCCCCCGGCTTCAACACCGTGCGATGGCCGAGCTGCGGCAGAAATTTCTCGACGGGATCATCGAGCCCGACGCGGCCTTCCTCGACCAGCAGCATGATGGCGCAGGTGACGAAGATCTTTGTATTGGAAAATGCACGAAAAATGTGGTCGGGCCGAAGCGCGGTGTTGGCCTCGCAGTCGGCAAAGCCGACGCATTGCTGGTCGACGACATCGCGCCCCCGCAGCACAGCCCAAGATGCACCGGGGATGATCTCCTGATCGACGTAGCGCTGCATCGCCGTCCGCGCGGCGGAAAAATCAGGTGTCCTGGCGTCCATGTGTTTCCCCAAATTATGGTTGGGAACGATATAGCGCGAATTCGCCGGATATGAAGCCCGCGGCGCAGCTCATTCCTGCTTCATCAGCGCCGTCACGTGCAGGCGACGGCGAATCCGCATGCCCTGCCGCTGATAGAGCGCGATGGCGGACGCGTTGTTCGAAAATACGTGCAGGAAAGGAATTTCGCCGCGCGCCTCGATCTGCCGCGCGACCGCCGCGAGCAGCGCCTGCGCATAGCCGCGGCCGCGATGATCAGGATGCACGCACACGGCCGTCATTTCCGTGAAATTGCCTGGCTTCATCCGCTCGCCGGCCATGGCAACCAGCTCGCCGCCGGCACGGATGCCGAAGAACGTCCCCAGTTCGTGCGTGCGCAGCGCGAACGGGCCCGGCTTGGTCAGCTCTGTCAGCGCCATCATGGCGGGCACGTCGGCGGGTCCCAGCGTGACGATCTCGGCATCGCGGAGCGGGCTGTCGGCGGGCGATCCGATCATCTGCTCGCCGGTCTCGGCGAGCACGACCTTGAAGCCGGCGGGCACGTCCACCGGCTCCGGCGTAAACAGCGCAGCTACTTGCGATCCCGTCATGAGATCACCGAGCGCAGCAAAGCTTGCTGCGGACAGGTCGATCATGTCGGCAAACGGCGTCATGTCCACGGGATAGCGCAGCGCCCGCGGGCCGCCTTCGGCCAGATGCTTCTGGCGCGTTGTCAGAGCGCTCCAGATCGGACGATCCAGCAGCGCCATATCGCTGTCGGACACCGGCCTAATCCTTGTCGAAGCTCACGATCACGGCCGCATTGGCGATGAGGATGGGGTCGTTGGCCACTTCCGTGGCGGAGGGAATCTCCAGCCCGCCCTTGACTGCGTTGACGGTCACTGTGCCGTAAGGCAGCTCCTTGGCGACGGCTTCCTTGTCGACGGCTTCCGGATTGGGCACGGCGATCGTGACGTCGACAAACAT
This sequence comes from Bradyrhizobium sp. 159, assembly GCF_023073795.1. Lineage (NCBI taxonomy): Bacteria > Pseudomonadati > Pseudomonadota > Alphaproteobacteria > Hyphomicrobiales > Nitrobacteraceae > Bradyrhizobium > Bradyrhizobium sp. 159. The sequence continues at coordinate 154,331 of NZ_JADPKE010000088.1, forward strand.
GTCGTTCGCGGTCTTCCCGATCATCCGGAAAAAGCCGAGGCTCGAATGCCTGATCGCGTCCGACACCGCACGTTTCGCCGCCTTGGTGGCATCCCTGCCGTGGATGTCGACGCCCATGCCCATCTCGGTGACACAACGAACCCGGGTCATTTCATATTCCTGTGGTTGGTTGGATGTTGCCGCAAGTTGTTATCGCATTCGGGCTGGTCGGCATACCCCGTCATTGCGAGGAGCGAAGCGACGAAGCAATCCAGACTGCCTCTGCGGAACGGCTCTGGATTGCTTCGCTGCGCTCGCAATGACGGGTGTGGCGAAGTGTCGAACACACTTACGCCTTTGACTTTTCATGCGCCCGCAGCTCGTCGACCAGCACCCGCACGTTCTCCGAATAATCGATCGGAATCGAGACAAGGTGCACGCCGCCCTCCTTGAAGGCTGCCTCCAGCGTCGGGCCGAAGCTGTCGATGCTCACGATGCGATGCCCCTTGGCGCCGTAGGCCTTGGCATAGACGACAAAGTCAGGGTTTCCAAAGGTCATGCCGTAATCGGCAAAATGATCTACCGCCTGCTTCCAGCGGATCATGCCGTAGGCGTTGTCCTCGAGCACCAGCACGACGAGATTGAGCTTGAGACGGACGGCAGTCTCCAGCTCCTGGCTGTTCATCATGAAGCCGCCATCGCCGGCAACCGCGAGCACACGGCGGTCCGGATGGAGCATCGCGGCCATCATTGCCGACGGCAGGCCGGCACCCATCGTCGCCAGCGCATTGTCGAGCAGCAGCGTGTTGGCAACGCGAGTGCGGTAGTTGCGCGCGAACCAGATCTTGTACATACCGTTGTCGAGCGCGACGATGCCGTTCTCCGGAATCACCTGGCGGATGTCGTGCACGATCCGCTGCGGTGTCGGCGGCCAGCGCGCCTCGGTGGCGCGATCGGCGATGTGCCTGAGAATCTCTTCGCGTAGCGGCAAAAGCGCCGCCGCCTGCGGCAGCTTGCCTTCGAGCCGGTCGGCGAGCAGCTCCAGGCTCGGGCCGACGTCGCCGACGACCTCGGCGTCTGGAAAATAGACCAGCTCCACGCTCGCCGGTGTATAGCTCACGTGAATCACCTTCGGCCCCGCCGGCCCCATGATGAAGGGTGGCTTCTCGATGGGGTCGTGGCCGATCGCGACGATCAGGTCGGCGGCATCGATCGCGTCATGAACGTAGTCGCGTTCGGACAGCGCGGCGGTCCCCATATAGAGGTTGGTGCCGCCGGGCACGGTGCCCTTGCCCATCTGCGTGGTGAAGAAGGGAATGCCGGTCCGCCGCACGAAGCTTGCGATGCCATGCGTCGACCGCGGCCGGCTGGTCGCCGCGCCCATCATCACCAGCGGACGCTTTGCAGCCAGGATCATCTCGGCGGCACGGTCGAGCGCGGCACGATGGGCGACCGGAATTTCGATCGGATGGACCGGGATCACCGGGACGGCGGATACTTCGTCGCCCGCGATATCTTCTGGCAATTCGAGATGAACCGGCCCGGGCCGTTCTTCCATCGCGACGCGAAAGGCGTCGCGCACCACGGTCGGGATGCTGGAGGCGCTGACGATCTGCCGCGACAGCTTCGTCAGCGGCTTCATGGTCGCGACCACGTCGACGATCTGGAAGCGCGCCTGCCGGCTGCTCATGATCGGCTTCTGACCGGTGATCAGGATCATCGGCATCGCACCGAGATGTGCATAGGCCGCGCCGGTGGACAGATTGAGTGCGCCGGGTCCAAGCGTCGATAGACACACGCCGGGCCTGCCGGTCAGCCGCCCATGCGTGGCAGCCATGAAGGCTGCGGCCTGCTCGTGGCGCGTCAGGATCAGCTCGATCCTGGAGGTGCGGAGCGATTCGACGAGATCGAGATTCTCCTCACCGGGGACACCGAAGATGCGGTCGACGCCCTCGTTCTCCAGCGCGGCGACAAACAGGTCCGATCCTTTGACTTTGTGGTCCTGTCCGCTCATGTGGTCTCCGCTTGCTGTACGTCCCACGCTCCGGGAGCGGCCGCATGGTAGCGGCTCGCAGCACGGGCACAACTCACAAAGAGGCGCGCGAGAGCTCCAGTCTCGTCATTGCGCGCAGCGAAGCAATCCAGAGTCGCTCCCGGATCCATTTCTGCACTGCTTCGCTGCGCTCGCACTGAGAGAGTGTGGAGCGACAGCATCCACCTCTCGCGTGTCCCGGCCGCGGTGCGGCACGCGTGACCGGCGGCTCGCGCGGCATCGCCGCGGCGATCTCCGGTCGGTGGCGCAAGGGAAGCGCGGTTGCGATCAATTGTGCGCCTATGCGAGGACCTCCTGGCATGCCCAAAGCGATTGACAGCAGGATATACCTGACTAAAGTCAGACATCATGCTCGACCCCGTCTCCCGCGTCCGCCGCTTCAACCGCGCCGTCACTTCCGCTGTCGGTGCGCTGGATACCTCGTTCCTGGGCCGCGGCCGGCCGCTTGGCGCGGCGCGGGTGCTCAACGCGATCGGCCACGGCCGCTCGGACGTGGCGGAGATCCGCGACCATCTCGGTCTCGATTCCGGGCTGATGAGCCGGCTGCTTCGCAGCCTCGAGGACGAAGGGCTGATCGAGACCAATGCACGCGAAGACGATGCGCGCCGGCGCATGGCAAAGCTCACGCGCGCGGGCCGGCGCGAGTTCGCAGCCTATGAGGCGCTGTCGAACGCGCAGGCGGGCGGCATCCTCGCGCAACACTCGCAAGCCGAGGCGCTGCTGGCGGCGATGGACCTGATCGCCTCCGCGCTGACGCGCGAGCGTGTCAGACTGGACGAGATGGACCCGCAAAGCGCGGAGGCCCGCTATTGCCTCGGCGAGTACTATGCCGAGCTCGGGCGCCGCTTCAAGCAGGGCTTCGACGTGTCGCGCTCGCGTGATCCCGATGCCAAGGACATGCGCCGGCCGCGCGGCACGTTCATCGTTGCGATCTCGGACACGCTGCCGATTGGCTGCGTCAGGCTGAAGGGCACCGATCACGGCTATGCGGAGATCAAGCGGCTGTGGGTGGCGCCCGCCGCGCGCGGGTTGCGGCTCGGCCGCCGCCTGATGGATGCGACCGAGGATGCTGCGCGCGAGCTCGGCATCAGGCTGCTGCGGCTGGACACCAACAGCGCGCTGCCCGAGGCCGGCCAGCTCTACCGCAGCACCGGTTGGCGCGAGATTCCTCGCTTCAATGACGATCCCTATCCCGATCTGTTCTTCGAAAAGCGGCTGTGACGCCGCGAGGCGAATTCGCCTCCTGCTGCGTTATCCTTGCAGCATGGGAGCTTCACGATGAACAGCGCCGACCTCGCCGACCGCTATCGCAATTACATCGCCTGCCTGAACCGGCAGGACTGGCCGGGCCTCGGCCAGTTCGTGCATGACGATGTCGTCCGCAACGGCCGCCCGCTCGGCCTGTCTGGCTATCGTGCGATGTTGGAGCAGGACTTTCGCGACATCCCGGATCTGCGTTTCAACATCGCGCTGCTCATCTCAGATCCGCCCACCATCGCCTGCCGGCTGGCATTCGACTGCACGCCGGCCGGACAATTCCTGGGGCTCGAGGTGAACGGCAGGCGCGTGTCCTTTTGCGAGCACGTCTTCTACGCGTTTCACAATGGAAGGATCCGGCAGGTCTGGTCGGTGATCGACAAGGCGGCGATCGAGGCGCAGCTCTGATGCTGCGCCTCGATCATGAACTTATGCCGGCGCCGCTGCCACCTCGCCTTGCGGCTTTGCGAACGGGCGGAACGTCATTGCCATCAGGAACGCCCCGAGACCCATCGCCCAGGAGGCGATATAGAGCCAGGCATAGCTCGAGAACGCGTCGTAGATCAGGCCGCCGGCGAGCGGACCGGTTGCCATGCCGAGGCTGCCGGCCATCGCCGTGCCGCCGATCACCGTGCCCATCATCTTGAGCGGAAAGTTCTCGCGGATGAGGACGGCGTAGAGCGGCATGGTGCCGGCATAGATGAAGCCGAAGACGGCGCCGACCGCGTAGAACGTCGTGAGCTGATGCGCGAAGACGTAGGCGAGCGCACCGAACGCCTGGAGCAGGAGGCCCGAGACCAGCACGCGCTTGGCGCCAAAGCGGTCGCCGAGCACGCCGAAGGCGATGCGGCCGCCCAGGCCGGCAAAACCTTCGATGCTGTAGATCGTCACTGCCGCGACCAGCGGAATGCCGCAGCTCACGGCATAGCTGACGGTGTGGATGATCGGACCGGAGTGGGTGGCGCAGCAGAAGAAGTTGGTGGCGAGCAGGATCAAAAATTGCGGCGAGCGCAATGCCTCGCCCATCGACATCTCGCTTTGCCCGGCGCCCTCGCCCGCTGGTGCGGCGGCCGCGTGCGCGAGCGCCGGCGGACGGCGCACCAGCAACGAGACCGGGATCATGATGGCGCCGACCACCAGGGCGACAATCTGCATCGAGGTCCGCCAATCATGGCCGGAAACGAGCCAGGCCGCGAACGGCGCCATCGTCATCGGCGCCATGCCCATGCCGGCGGAGACCAGCGACACGGCGAGGCTGCGATGGGTCTCGAACCAGCCGGTCACGGTCGCCATCATCGGCGCGAAGATCGCCGCGCAGGCCGCCCCGACCAGGAGCCCGAACACGAACTGGAAAACGATCAGCGAGGTCGCATGGCTCGCGGCGAACAGGCTCAGCGCCAGCACGGTCGATCCCGTCAGCACCACCGGCCGCGGCCCAAATCGATCCGTCAGCGTGCCCCAGGCCATGCTGGTGAAGGCCATTGCCAGAAAGCCGATCGTCATCGCGCTGGAGATGCCGGTCACCGACCAGCCGGTGTCCTTCGCGATCGGCTGCAGGAACACCGGCAGCGAAAACATGCCGCCGATCGCAACGCAGCCGAGCAGGCCGCCGGCGGCGACGATCACCCAGCGATAGGGGGATTGGGTCATTTGGGTCTCCCGTTCAGGTCTGTCTTGCGTGGAAGACGAATGGGAACAGCCGGGGTCGACAAGCCGACGTAAAATTTTGCGGCACGTTTTGTGATCTGCCAGTAAAAGTCGCGAAAACAACCCCATGCACAGTAGCCGGGTGCTGCAAGATCAACGACTTAGGGTGCTTGCACCTCACGATGTGCGAACCGCGATTTGACACGTCGGGCAAAACAGCTGCACAATGGCATCATCCCGCTGATCCTGACCTGGTCCACGATTGCGATCGTGACCATTCGTCCGTCCGCTCTCCAGACGCTCGCCGCGCCGCGTGCGGCTGTGTCCGACGATGCGTCGCGATGTCTCCTCCATCGGCGCGCTGAAATGCAGGGAACCCATCCATGCCGAAGATCGACCTCGCCACGGTGCCGGCCCGTAAGGGCTCCGGGTATCCGGCGCCCTTCAGCACCCCATGCGCCGACCGCATCCGGCAGCGGCTCGGTGATGCCGGAGGCCTGTCGGATTTCGGCGTCAACCTGATGCGCCTGCCGCCGGGCGGTTGGTCGAGCCAGCGGCACTGGCATTCGCACGAGGACGAATTCGTCTATGTGCTGGAAGGCGAAGTGACGCTGATCGAGAACGACGGCGAAACCGTGCTGCGCGCGGGCGATTGCGCCGCCTTCCCCAAGGCAAGCGGCAACGGCCATCACATGATCAACAGATCGAAGGCGACGGCGGTCTATCTCGAAATCGGCTCGCGCTCGCAAGACGACCTCATCACCTGCTCCGACATCGACATGATGAGCCCGGCATCCGACGGCCGCTTCCTGCACAAGGACGGCACGCCGTATCCGGACGCGTGAAGCGGACGCAACGGGCGATGCTCCAATAATTGGCAAATGGTAGAAGCCCTGCATGACCATCCGCCCCCTCCTCCGCTACCCCGACCGCCGACTCGCGACGCCGGGGTGGCCCGTGACCGCGTTCGACGACGGCTTGCGCGAACTTGCGCACGACTTGCTCGACACGATGCGCGCCGCGCCGGGCATCGGCATCACCGCGCCGCATATCGGCGTGCCCTTGCGCGTCGTGGTGCTCGAGCTCAACGCCGGGGACGGCCCGCTCACCTATGTCAATCCGGTCATTGAATGGGCCTCGCCCGAGATGATCCTGCATCGCGAAGGCAGCGTCTCGATGCCCGGGGTCAACGACGAGGTCCAGCGCCACGCGCGCGTGCGGATCAGCTATCAGGACCTCGACGGCAACACACGAACCGAGGAATCGGACGGCCTGCGCGCGGTGTGCCACCAGCACGAGATCGACCAACTCGACGGGATGTTCTGGATTCAGCGGCTGTCGCGGCTGAAGCGGGAGCGACTGGTGAAACGGTTCGAGAAGATATCGCGAAGTTGAGGCGTCGCCGGGGCGGCGATGATGCTCATTCGCATGAAGAGTTATGGCCCGGCGGTCATGGATAACGGCCTGTCCGTTGCTCGCGATCCGCTGGGACAGGCCGAGGACCTATTTCAGCGGCAGAAAGAGCTCCGCGACCGTCTCATGCTCCGGCACCTCCGGGAAGAAGCTCAGCCGCTGGCAATAGATCGGGAAGTCGCGCGCTTCCTCGCCGCTGGCCGGAAGCCAGTCGCGATAAAGATAGAGCGCGGCGGGCTCCAGATTGTTGGTGTAGCCGACCACGCGCAGCACGGCGCAGCGGCCGCCGGGGATCTCGCCGGCCTTGATCCCTTCGCCATTGGCCACGATCGCCCGGTCGGTACCGACGCAAAGGTCCACGCTGTAGTCGGCGGGCGAGGCAGGACGCCGTTCGGAGCGCCAGACGTTGAAGGTCGGATTTGTCCTGGGGTGCAGGCCCGCTGCCTTGCGCCACGCGATGAAGCGCTGGAGGGTAGCTTGTAGCGTTGCCGGGTCGCCTCGATGCTCCATGATCGCCACCTTCGTGGTGGGCACATCGCGGATCGTCACGTCGTCACGGGTAAAGGTCGTCTGCATGAGCTTGCTCCTCGCGTTGTCGAGAGGCCCGAAGGCCGCAAGCCACGGTTCCCAGTCGGGAGATTTCCGGAACGACGACGGCGATTGCCCGAACCGTTGCCGAAAGGCGCGGGCGAAGGCGTCCGGTGCGTCGTAGCCGGCCTCGATCGCGATGTCCGTGACTCTCTGCGCGTCCGTGTAGGCGAGCTGATGCGAAGCGCGCTTCATGCGGGCGAGCTGGACATAGCGATGCACGGACAGCCCGAAGGTCGCCGAAAACTGCCGGTGGAAATGAAATTTCGAGAAGGCCGCAACACCGCTCAACGTGTCGAGGTCCAGATCATGGTCGAGATGCCGGTCGATATGGTCCAACACCCGTCGCATCCGGTCCTGATAGGTTTGCAGCGCCGCCTTCATCGTCCTTCCTCCGTGGCGGCTCCAGTTAGCTGCGGACGGCCATGGCGTGCTCGACCGATCTTGCGGTTTGTACTGTCGTCGCCCGGCTCGACCGGGCGACCCAGTACGCCGCGGCCTCTCGGTTCAATCATGATCGTCTCTGGATACTGGATCACCCAATCAAGTCGGACGATAACACCGAGCGTGTGGCGCGAACGGGCGCCTCGGCCACCCTACCCGCCCGCCATCAGCTCCTTCGCCAGCGCCATGTAGGCCGGCAGTGTCACGGGATCGTTGGCGGCGTTGCCCGCCATGGGATGCGAGGCATAGCGGGCGATCACCATTTCGGCTTTGGGATCGATGTAGATGCCCTGGCCGTGGACGCCGCGCGCCATATAGGCGCCGTGGGCATTGTGGCTGACCCACCATTGATTGCGGTAGGAGGCGCCCGGCAGCGTGGTGTAGCCGGCCGGCTTGAATTTCTGGGGATCGCCGCCGCGCGCGATGTCCTCGACCACAGACGAAGGCACGATCTGGCGGCCGTTGAAGCGGCCGTGATTGCGCATGGTCTCGCCGAAGCGGGCGAGATCGCGCAGTATCGTGGAGAGACCGCCACCGCCGCTCTCGGTGCCGATGCGGCCGACGTGATAATGCGCGTCCTCCTCTGCACCCATCGGCTGCCAGATGCGCTCGGAGAGAAGATCGGACAGCGTCATGCCGCTGACGCGGCAAATCCAGGCCAGCACGTCGGTGTTGATCGTCTTGTAGGCAAAGGCCTTGCCGTGCTCGCCCTGCTTCTTCTGCGCGATGAGGAAATCGAAGATCGTGGTCGCGCCGTCATAACCCGGCGGGATCGGCGCCATGCCGTTCGCACGTCGCAATCCCCACACATCCGAATTCTTGTCGGTGTAGACCTCCGTGTATGCGAGCCCCGTGGTCATATCCATGACCTCGTGCACGCGCGCGTCGGCGAACGCGCTTGCCTTCAGCTCCGGCACATAATCCGTGACGGGCGCCTGCGGATCGATCTTGCCCTCGGCGACCAGCATGCCCGCCAGCACGCCGGTGAACGACTTCGTCACCGACATCGCGATATGCGGTTTGTGCGGCTTCAAGGCACCGAAATAGCGCTCATAAATCAGCTTGCCCCGATGCAGCACCGCGATGCCGTCGGTGTAGGTCTCCTCCAGCATTTTTGCGAACGTAAGCGGGCGGCCGTCCATCGTAATCGAGGCGACCGCGCCGATGTCATGGTCCTCCCGCGGCAGCACCGACGCCGGCCCCGCCCCGCGCCAGACGTTCACCGTCGGCACCAGCTGGCGGATGTTGCTCCAGGCCCAGCGCAGTTCGGGGAAGCTGCGGAACGAGCCGTCCTGGAAGGTGATGATGCGGTCGGGGGACGGCGGGAAGCCGCGCATCCAGCCGAGGGTCTCGGGGTCGGTGGTGGTGGAGGTGGGCTGTTGGCTGGGCGCGATCGCAGTGGGCATTATGGCGAGTTCCTGACGTTGATTTTGGGTTTCCTATCATGGACGAAAGCGGCGGACATAAAGCCCTCGCCGGAGCGCCGAGGGCTTGCCAACGGACGGTGAGATCAATCCTTCGTTGTCATTGACAACCTCTGGTAATATAGAAGACAAGTTCTCTCACTTTTAAAACAGCTCCGTTCCGGCGCGTTAAAACTGTATTGTGCCCCAGGGACATGTCCTGCGACGTTACTCCGGAAAGAGATGACCAGATCATTGATCTGTTGCCGCCCCAAGTGGACGACCGACAATCTTCGGTCACTCCTCCTGCGCCTCATCCGCTCGACTTCGACTGGCGCTATGACGACGCCACTGCGGAAGCGCTCGTAAGCTTACTAGGGAATACCACTCCTATAGTCGCCATAGGAGCTCCAACTGTTGCTCGCCTCCTGGAAGCAGCCGGTAGCGACGTAACGCTGGTGGATCGTCAACCTCTCCAGGCAGTCCGCCGACAGATTGTGTGTGACGCGGCCAATTTTGGCGCGGACCGTAGCTACGGTGCGGCGCTCGTCGATCCACCATGGTATCCTGCTCAGCTCGCGAGCTGGTCCGCGGCAGCTGCCAGGGCTGTCGGCCCGGGCGGCACGGTCTTCGTTTCAGTATGGCCTGACACAACGAGACCTTCAGCGGCCGCAGAGCTGACGCTCCTATTCAGTCAATTTTCGCACTGGGCTCAGGTCAACCGCAATGCAGCAGCACTTCACTATGTGACGCCTCTGTTTGAGGCGGTAGCGCGCAAATATGGAGGCGATACCGATTTATCGAAATCACCGCTGATCGGAGAACTTGTGCGACTTGATGTCCGCGTTATCCCATCAGCTTGTCCACCAAGGGAAACAGCAGCCGAGTGGTTGCGTTTGACGATCGATGACTACCAGCTGGCGATAAGGCGCCGACCTGGCGATGGCCCAATTAGGATGCAGCGTGTTGCATCGGCGGACGGATGGCACTGGCCATACGTCAGTGCTCGCGCGCCGGGTATTGATCAAATCGATATCTGGAGCTCCAGTGGCGAAGTCGCGACACTAGGATCATCGGAGCGCATGATCACCACGTTACGGGCGGCCTTGCGCGCTTCGGATTACAACGACTTCGAACGGGCACTGATCGAAGCGCCCGGCCTTCTCGCGTGGCACATCCCGCGCCCACCATATCGGAGAGTGATCCAATGGCACCACCGGCAATAGCCCTTCGATTCCGCGACACCACGCCGGGAATTGACACCATTGCAGCGCACCGCGAGTTGATCGCTCAAACAGGTCGCGTCGGATGGGGCTGGTGGAAGAAGACGTTCGAACCCGCCGAGACGGAAAAGATCGTAACGCTTCTAAACGACCAGCAGGAGATCGGAGTCGTCCTTATCGACCGGACGGCCGAACGCGCGTACCTGTGCGCTTGCGTGGGATTCGTCGAACCAAAGGCGGCAGAAACGGGCATCGTTCCTGCGTACTACAGACACGATCTTGACAAGACAGCCGGCGTATTCATCCTTCGGTCCATAGAAGACCAAAGATACGACCAGACGCTGGCTGATGCGATCAGGGAGCAAACCTTCCTGTGGATCGGCGCAGTGGCCGATCCTGCTCTTGGCCACATAGCATCGGCCGCTGAGGCGCCGGGTCGATCATGTGTCCTTCATCTATCTGACCTGCACTTCGGAAAAGACTACGGCTTCCGCCTCCAGGACGAGGACGTCGGGATTGGTGACGGCCGCCAGACGCTCACGGCATGTATAGTCGCCGATCTCGATCGCCTTGGCCTGACGAACGACGTCGCCGCTGTGATCGTGACCGGAGATTTTATGACGCACGGTGACTGGGCTGCTGCACCACGTCGCGCGGCGCTTGCTGAGTTTGAAGCATTGCGTAAGCGGCTGGGGCTGCAGAAGGATCAGATCATCGTAGTACCTGGCAATCACGACGTTGTGCGGTATTCCGATGCTTCCACAGTCACCGTTCGCGAGAACGCAGTAGAGAAACAGGCCAATTATGAGCACGAAACGATGTTCAGAACCTTCGTCGACGAGTTAGTCGGCCGGGATTGGAAGGCATCGCTAAACTACGTCCGCAGAGTGCATCTTGGCGCGGCTGATCTCGACGTCTGCGTGCTGAACTCATGCACAATCGCTGCGACTGAATGGACAGAGTACGGCTATGTCGGGCGCAACGGCCTGGATGCCATAGCTGATCTGGCAAAGCAAAAGGTGGAACGCCCGACGTTCCGGTTTCTCGCTATCCACCACCATTTGCTCCCCGTGGCAAACGTGGAAGCCCCCAAATCAAAAGGCGTCACGTTGACGCTGGACGCGTCCGAAATATTAGCCGCAGCACAGCGCGCGGGCGTCAACGTGGCTCTTCACGGACATCAGCACAAACCGAAGATCGCCATGTATCAAAGCCTTCCGCTCAATGGCGATTCAGCTGGTACGCCAATCCACGTTATCGCTAACGGCAGCGCGGGTGCAAAGAATGAACGGCTGCCTCCCGGCGAGCGAAATACTTATTGCCTATTCCGTCTTCGAGCAGACGCGATCGACATGTGGATACGGGAATTGCGGCTTGACGCGGTCGCCGGAGCGCAGGTGTTCCACGGCGCACTTCCAATAACTCCGGTTGTCGCCTGACTAATCCAGTGATCGATACGTGGCGACGCCGCACGCTCCTACTCCCACTCAATCGTCCCCGGTGGCTTGCTTGTCACATCATACACCACCCGGTTCACGCCCTTCACCTCGTTGATGATGCGCGTCGCGGTCTCGCCCAAGAACTTCATGTCGAACGGGTAGAAGTCCGCGGTCATGCCGTCGGTGGAGGTGACGGCGCGCAGGCCGACGACGTAGTCGTAGGTGCGGCCGTCGCCCATGACGCCGACGGTCTTCACCGGGAGCAGCACGGCAAAAGCCTGCCAGATCTCGTCGTAGAGGCCGTGCTTCCTGATCTGATCGATGTAGACGGCATCGGCTTTGCGCAGGATGTCGAGCTTGTCTTTGGTGATCTCGCCGGGGCAGCGGATGGCGAGGCCCGGGCCCGGGAACGGGTGGCGGCCGACGAAGATTTCGGGAAGGCCGAGCTCGCGCCCGAGCTTGCGCACCTCATCCTTGAACAGCTCGCGCAGCGGCTCGACGAGCTTCATGTTCATGCGCTCAGGCAGGCCACCGACATTGTGGTGCGACTTGATCGTCACCGAGGGGCCGCCGGTGAAGGAGACGCTCTCGATCACATCAGGGTAGAGCGTGCCTTGCGCGAGGAAGTCGGCGCCGCCGATCTTCTTGGCCTCCTGTTCGAACACCTCGATGAAGAGGCGGCCGATGGTCTTGCGCTTGGTTTCCGGATCGGTGACGCCTTCGAGCTCGCCCAAAAACTGTTTCGAGGCATCTACGTGCACGAGCGGGATGTTGTAATGGTGGCGGAACAGGTCGACCACGGTCTTGGCTTCGTCGAGGCGCAAGAGGCCGTGATCGACGAACACGCAGGTGAGCTGGTCGCCGATGGCCTCATGAATCAGCACGGCGGCGACCGCTGAATCGACGCCGCCGGAAAGGCCGCAGATCACCTTGCCTTTGCCGACCTGCTGGCGGATTTTTTGGATCTCCTCCTCGCGGAAGGCGCGCATGGTCCAGTCGCCGGAAAGGCCTGCGATCTTGCGCACGAAGTTGCGGATCAGCTTGGCGCCGTCGGGCGTGTGCACCACTTCCGGGTGGAACATCAGGCCGTAATATTTGCGCGTCTCGTCCTGGATGATCGCGAACGGCGCGTTCGGCGAGGTGCCGGCGACCGAGAAGCCCGGCGGCATCCTGGTGATGCGGTCGCCATGGCTCATCCAGACCTGGTTCTTGCCGCCTGGTGACCAGACGTCCTCGAACAGCTTGCTCGGCGCCTTCACCTCGACATCGGCGCGGCCGAATTCGCGGTGATGGCCGCCCTCGACCTCACCGCCGAGTTGGGCTGCCATGGTCATCTGGCCGTAGCAGATGCCCATCACCGGCACGCCGGAATCGAAGATCGCCTGCGGGGCGCGCGGCGAGCCGGCCTCATGCACCGACTCTGGCCCGCCGGAGAGGATCACCGCCTTCGGCTTCATCTCGTTGAAAGCGGCTTCGGCCTTATTGAACGGGACGATCTCACAATAGACGCCATCCTCGCGCACGCGGCGCGCGATCAGCTGCGTCACCTGGCTGCCGAAGTCGACGATGAGAATCTTGTCGTGCGCCGAGGCCACCGAGGGCGTCGACGTGGAGCGGTCGTTTTGTGCTGCTGTCATGGCCAGCAGATACGCGACACCGAAGCCGCCCGCAACCGCGCGGGCGCGCCCCCCACATCCTTCTTTGGACATGGACAAAGCCACATAGGTAAGCAATATTGACCTATTATGCCCTCCTCCCAAACAGGGGGCCGAACAGGGAGAACGCCATGTCACAGCATCATCAGCCATCAACGCTCGCCGCACTCGGCCGCACCTGGATCGAGGCCTGGAATGCGCGCGACCTCGAACGCGTGCTCACGCTCTATGACGAGGCGGCCGTGATGACGTCAGACCGCATCCCCGTGATGGGGTTCGATGCCAGCGGCACCGTGCGCGGCAAGGACGCGCTTCGCGCCTATTGGGGCAAGGCGCTGGGGCTTTTGCCGAACCTGCATTTCTCGCTGATCGATGTGTTCGTCAGCCCGGACAGCGTGGTCGTGTTCTACGAGAACGAGCGGGGCAAGCGGATCTGCGAATATCTGCGGGTGAACGCCGAAGGGCTGATCGTGCAGGGGTCGGCGAACCATTTGGTGGCATAGGCCGCGGTTTCGGAAGGCCGCCCCACGCTCGCTGTCATTCCCCGCGAAAGCGGGCAATCCAGTACGCCGCGGCTTCTCGGCTCGATCGTTGCCGCCCCTGGAATACTGGAGCGCCCGCCCCAGTGCGCAAGTGCGCACAAGGCTGGCGATGACAGTGTGAAGGAGGAAGGTTCGTGACTCCCACACGCGGTGACGGAGACCGCGGTGTGCGCTAACAACACTGCCGACACCGATAGGACTCCGCCATGAAACTCCCGGCATCCCCGTTCACCGTGACCGACTGGAGCCAAGTCGAACCCACCACGCATCCCGGCGAGACCGGCGAGGCCAAGTGGCGGACGCTCAATATCGGCGAACTCCGGGTGCGGATGGTGGAGTATTCGCCGGGCTATCTCGCCGATCATTGGTGCGATCGCGGTCACGTGCTCTACGTGCTGAAGGGCGAGCTCGACTCGGAGCTGCGCGACGGGCGCAAGTTCAAGCTGACGGCGGGGATGAGCTACCAAGTCTCGGATTTCGGCGACGCCGCGCACCGGTCCTCGACGGCGGTGGGTGCGACGCTGTTCATCGTCGATTGAGAGGCGCGAAGCCGGCCAATTTGCACCGCAAAATAGCAAACGCGCACGACATGCCGAGCCACGGGTGGTGCCTTGAACTGGCCCCAAATTCTCGCTATATTGTGATCATCGATACTTGGCCGAACGACTGGGCCGCTTCGCTTCGTTGCTGACGGGCGCGCACGCTTCAGATGAATTCTCCAAACATCGACTCATCAGGGACTATGGGCGCAATGCTGCGTACCGGTCTGCGTGCGTATCCTCTCTAACTAACTAAAGGACATTCCCATGGCTATGGGCACCGTGAAGTGGTTCAACACCCAAAAGGGTTATGGTTTCATTCAGCCGGACGACGGCCAAAAGGACGTATTCGTGCACATCAGCGCCGTCGAGCGCGCTGGCCTCTCCTCCCTCAACGAGGGTCAGAAGGTCTCGTTCGACATCGTCGCCGACCGCCGCAGCGGCAAGTCCTCGGCTGACAATCTCCGCGTCGGCTAACGCCCGCGCAAGGCGCTTCTGACCACGGACGTACCGGTCAGAAGCGGTTAGCGAATACAGGCCCCGCGACCGGATTCGGTTCGCGGGGCTTTTATTTTGGGCGCCGCTGGCGCCGTCAGCCCGATTTCCTCAGCACCGAAACGAAGAACCCGTCCGTCCCGGTCCGCCGCGGCGTCATCAGCCAGCCTTCATCCGATTGCAGTGCGGCCTCGCCAAACGCCTCCGCCTCGTCCCATACGCTCGCGGTCTGCTCGGGCGGGACGACCGTGAACTCGGGATGGCGGCCGGTGAACGCCCTGACCTGCTCGCCGTTCTCTTCCGGCAGCACCGAGCAGGTGATGTAGGCGATGCGGCCCCCCGGCTTCACCAGCGGAACCGCGCGCTCCAGCACCTCGGCCTGGTCGCGCAGGCGGATTTCCAGGGCGCCCGGCCGCATGCGCCATTTGGCGTCGGGGTTGCGGCGCCAGGTACCAGTTCCCGTGCAGGGCGCGTCGATGACGACGAGATCGGCGGTGCTGCGGATGTCGGCAAGCGGATCGGCGTCGCCCTTGGGCGTGCGGACATCGGCATTGTGGACGCCGGCGCGCGATAGCCGCTCGTGGATCGGGGCGAGCTGGCGCTTGTCACGGTCGGTGGCGATCAGCCGGCCCTTGCCCTGCATCAGGGCGGCGAGCGCCAGCGTCTTGCCGCCGGCGCCGGCGCAGAGGTCGATCACCTGCTCGCCGGGTTTTGCCGCAGTGAACTGGGCTGCAAGCTGCGATCCCTCATCCTGCACCTCAATGGCGCCCTTGATGAAATCCTCCTCGGCCTGGATGCCCGGGTTGCGCGCGTCGGCCGAAAGCTCGATGCGAAGGCCGGTTGCGGACCAAGGCGTCGGTTTTGCATGAAGATGAGCAAGTGCACGCAGCACCTTGTCCCGATTGGATTTTAGCGTGTTGACGCGCAGGTCGAGCGGGGCCCGGCTCGCCATCGCCGCGGCCTCGGCGGCACGGTCCTCGCCGAATACTCTTGCAAGGTGGGCATCGAGCCAGTCTGGATAGTCGCCGGCCACAGCGGCGGGCGCATCCTTCAGGGAACGCGAGGCGAGCGCGGCCTGCTCGGCCTCCGTCAGCGGCGCTGGCGCAAACCGGCTGCCGTCGAACATCGCGGCCATGGTGGCCGTGTCCATGTTGCGCTCGAGGCGGAGCATGCCGATCAGCCGCGCCCGCGCAGTATCGGCATCCATCAGGTACGCGCTCGAGGCGTAACGGCGCAGCACGTCCCAGACCAGGCCGGCGATGGCGGCGCGGTCGCCGGAACCGGCGAAGCGGTGCGCGGTGCCCCACTCCTTCAGCGCCTTGGCCGCAGGCACGCGGTCCTTCTCGATGGTGTCGATCAATTCGATGGCTGCGGACAGCCGGGCAGCGGGCGTCATTTCAAATCTTTCAAATAGATTGGCGCACAGGCGCCTAGATCAGCAAGAGCAGCTTCAGCGCGAAATAGATCCACATCGCCAACAGCACCAGCACGCCGGCGAGCCAGACCGTGGAGCGCCGGCCGAGATCGTTGGAGGTGACGAAAACGCCAGCATGGGCAAAGCGCGTCACCACGAACACCCAGGACATCAGCACGATGAAGAGATCGGCACGGCGCAGCGGCAGCGCCAGTGCGATCAGGACGTAGAACAGCACCGGCAGCTCGAACTGGTTGCGGTAGCAATTGGCGATTTGTGTGGCGCCCTTCGGCCAGTTCGGCTCGCCGAGTGCAATGTCGCGGATCTTGGTCTCGCCCGAGACTAGCGTCTTGCGGCGCGCGACGACCATGCCAATCAAGAGCGCGAAGGTGAGAGCGACCTGCACGAAGACCGGCAGCAGGACCATTTGAACGGACATCGGAACTTTCCCGGGAGGCGAAATGCCGCTAACCGTCATTAGCCGCGACTTTTGGCGCTGACAATGAACGACTTGAACCCGTGTTCCCGCTCTCGCGATCAAATGTCGATCGTTAAGGCGATTTCGGCCCCCGCGGGCCGCGAGGCGAGAGACCGCCATGCCGACCGCATCGCCTCGCCGCTCGCCGGCCCCGTCGCCCCGCAGGACGGCTACACGATCCGCTATCGCGTGCTTTAAACTTTGTTCGGTGCGACGCATGCCCGCACCGTCATCGTTCCGACGCGTGAGAACCGGTATGATGAACGCATGTCCGAATTTCGCCTCACGCAGATTTCCGACACCCATCTCGGCCGGCGCTTTCCAGGCTTGATCGCCAACTTCCACCGCGTCAGCGAGCACATCGACGCCATCAGGTCCGATCTCGTCATCAATACCGGCGATGTCTCGTTCGACGGTCCGACCGGCGTGGACGATGTCGCATTCGCGAAAAGCCTGCACGATGCCCTGCCCGTCGCCTGCCGCTATCTCCCCGGCAATCACGACATCGGCGACAATCCAACCATGATTGGACCGGCACCGAAGCCGCCGGTCAGCGAGGCGCACCGCCGGCAATTCTGCGACATCATCGGCGAGGACCATTGGGCGTTCGAGGCTGCCGGCTGGTGCTTCATCGGCCTCGATTCACTTGTCATGAATTCAGGGCTCGCCTTCGAGGCCGAACAATTCGACTGGCTGGCCCGCGAGATCGCGCGCACCACTGCAAAGCCGGTCGCGCTGTTCCTGCACAAGCCGCTGTTTCTCAACCTGCCGGAAGATCCCGAAACGCCGGACACCTCGATCCGCTATGTGCCGCAGCCGGCCCGGGCGCGACTGATCGAGATGTTCGAGCACGTCGATCTCCGCCTCATCGCCAGCGGTCATGTGCACCAGCGGCGCGACTTCACCCATCGTCACACCCGCCATGTCTGGGCGCCGTCGGCCGGCTTCGTCATCAACGATGCGCGCCAGGACCGGATCGCGATCAAGGAAGTCGGGCTCGTCGAGTATCGTTTCCAGCCCGACAGTTTTGAGGTCCGCCACATCAGGGCCGCGGGCCAGGTCGATGTCGATATCGAAGAGCTCCTCGCCCAGATGGGCGACGCGCACTAATGCGTGCTTGACGGCTCAGGCGACGCTCTTGAGGTCCTGCTGGATCGCGGCCAGCAAGGATTGCAGCGCCTCGCTGTTGACCGGCTTGGCCGTGGGATCCTTGGCAGGCTGGACCCTGGCCGGCTGGGCGGCTTTGACCGGACGCTTCGGGAATGGCGGCGGCAGCGCCGGCAGCGCTGGACGAATGAAATCGCCCTCCTCGTCGACATGCACGAATTTGCCATGGATGACGTCGTCGCGCCGGCCCATGACGAACATGGTCGCCCAATAGCCGGCTGCCAGCAGGATTACGCAGAAAATACCAATCTCTAACATCGCAGCACCTAAAATATGCGCGATGATTCAATGCCTTCACCTCGGGGTCAATGAACACGGGTCACACCTGCGGCTTTTGCCGCCAGGTGTGACCATTTGGTGACTCTTTCTTAACCATACCCTCCGGCGTGTGGCCCCGGCGCAGCTAGACCTTGTCCGGTCCGACCCGCACCAGCTGCTTGCCGAAATTGGCGCCCTTCAAGAGGCCCATGAAGGCGCCGGGCGCGCTCTCCAGGCCCTCGGTGACGAACTCCTTGTATTTCACCTTGCCCTCGCGGACCCAGGCCGACATGTCGCGCAGGAAATCGCCATGGCGCGCGGCGAAGTCGGAGACGATGAAGCCGCGGAAGGTCAGGCGCTTGGTCAGGGTCGCGCGCATCAAGGATGCGGCCCATTTTGGCGGCTTGGCCTCGGTGTCGTTGTAATGCGCGATCAGGCCGCAGACCGGCACGCGCGCGAAGGGGTTGAGCAGCGGGAACACCGCCTCGAACACCGCGCCGCCGACATTCTCGAAATAGACGTCGATGCCCTTCGGGCAGGCGTCCTTGAGCTTGGCCGCGAGATCGGGGCTGCGGTGATCGATGCAGGCATCGAAGCCGAGCTCCTTGACGACGTAATCACACTTGTCCTTGCCGCCGGCGATGCCGACCGCGCGCGCACCCTTGATCTTCGCGATCTGGCCGACGGCCGAGCCGACCGCACCTGAGGCGCCGGCGACGACGACGGTCTCGCCGGGTTGCGGCTTGCCGATGTCGAGCAGGCCCGTATAGGCGGTCATGCCGGGCATGCCGAGCAGGCCGATCGAGGTCGAGATCGGGCCGAGCTTGGGATCGACCTTGATCAATCCTTTGCCGTTCGAGATTGCGTGGGTCTGCCAGCCGGAGCGGATGCGCACGATATCGCCTACCGCGAAATCCGGATTGTTGGACGCCGCGACCTCGCTGACCGCCTCGCCTTCCATCACGCCGCCAATTGGCACCGGTGCGGCGTAGGATGGCCCCTCGCTCATGCGCCCGCGCATATAGGGATCGAGCGACAGCCAGATCGTGCGCAGCAGGACCTCGCCTGCCGCAGGCGTCGGCACCGCGAATTCCTCCAGGCGAAAATCAGATGGCTTGGGTTCGCCGACGGGACGCGCGGCGAGAACGATGCGTTTGCCTTGGGACATGATGGCTTCCTCCGGAGTTTCTTCGTTGCGAGCGAAGCGGAGGGAGCGAGGCGCGTCAATACAAAAGCAGTGGAGGGGGTGGTCGGGGAGGCATGCGCCGTTCTCGTGTCCCGGACGCGCTGCAGCGCTCTTGCGCTGCTGCGCAGAGCTGGGACCCACGCAGCACGGATGATTGCCCAGTATGGAAGAACACTGGGCCCCGGCTCTGCAGCACACCGCTGAAAGAGCGCTGCGCTGCGTCCGGGGCACGAGAGCGAAAACGACTAGCCCCCGCCCGGATAGTTCGGCGCTTCGCGCGTAATGGTGACGTCGTGGACGTGGCTTTCGCGCAGGCCCGCGCCGGTGATGCGGACGAACTGGGCCTTCTGGTGCAGCTCCTTCATGTCGCGCGCACCGACATAGCCCATCGCGGCGCGCAAGCCGCCGGCGAGCTGGTGCATGACGTTACCGACCGGGCCTTTGTAGGGTACCTGGCCCTCGATGCCCTCAGGCACGAGCTTGAGCGCGTCCTTGATGTCCTGCTGGAAGTAGCGATCGGCCGAGCCGCGCGCCATCGCGCCGACCGAGCCCATGCCGCGATAGGCCTTGTAGGAGCGGCCCTGCCATAAAAACACTTCGCCCGGCGTCTCGTCGGTGCCGGCGAGCAGCGAGCCGACCATGGCGATGTCGGCGCCGGCGGCGAGCGCCTTGGCGAGATCGCCGGAGAACTTGATGCCACCGTCGGCGATGACCGGAATGTCGGACTTCTTCGCAGCTTCCACCGCATCCATGATCGCGGTGAGCTGCGGCACGCCGACGCCGGCGACGATGCGCGTGGTGCAGATCGAGCCCGGGCCGATGCCGACCTTGATGCAATCCGCACCCGCGTCGATCAGTGCCTGCGCGCCTTCGGTGGTGGCAACGTTGCCGGCAACGACCTGCACGGAATTGGAGAGACGCTTGATGCGGTTGACGGCGTGCAGCACGTGGCGAGAGTGGCCGTGCGCGGTGTCGACGACGACGAGGTCGACGCCGGCGTCGATCAGGCGCTCGGTGCGCTCGAAGCCGGTGTCGCCGACAGTGGTGGCAGCAGCAACGCGCAGGCGGCCCTGCGCATCCTTGCAGGCGAGCGGATGGGCCACCGCCTTTTCCATGTCCTTTACGGTGATGAGGCCGACGCAGCGATATTGCTCGTCGACCACGAGCAGCTTCTCGATGCGATGCTGGTGCAGCATCCGTCGCGCCTCGTCCTGGCTGACATTCTCGCGCACCGTGACGAGATTTTCGTGCGTCATCAGCTCGGAGATTTTCTGCTGCCGATTGGTCGCAAACCGCACGTCGCGGTTGGTGAGAATGCCGACCAGCTTGCCCGGCGTGGACTTGCCGGCGCCGGTGACGACGGGAATGCCGGAGATGCCGTGATCGCTCATCAGCTTGAGTGCGTCGTCGAGCGTCGCCTCGGGGCTGATGGTGAGCGGGTTCACCACCATACCCGACTCGTAGCGCTTGACCTGCCGCACCTGGGCAGCCTGCCCGTCGGGATCGAAATTGCGATGGATGACGCCGAGGCCGCCGGCCTGCGCCATGGCGATCGCCATCCGCGCCTCCGTGACGGTGTCCATGGCGGAGGCCATGATCGGGATGTTGAGCGGAATGGCGCGGGTGACGCGGGAACGGATGTCGACCTCGCCCGGCATGACGTCCGACAGGCCCGGCTTCAACAGCACGTCGTCGAACGTGAAGGCTTCGCGAATGCCTTGAAGTTGCACCGTGGCCATCTGCCAACTCCTTCCTGCGGCCCTGCCGCAAATAGCTATGGATGAGCGCCGCCCTCGGCGTGCCTTGCGGCATCGCCGGAGAATCGGAGCCCATCGGTGGGGTTGACGCGGGTCGATAGCACGGCCGCGTGACGAATCAAAGCAATTCGGACCGCCGGCCAGCCATGCACAGGCTTTTTGGGCAGATTCAGCGGGGATAGCCTGTGCGCGCCCCCACCCACCGTCATTCCGGGCTGGCGCCAGAAGGGGCCCGGCAATGACGAGGCAGCGCGACTCCCCCGGGTGCAACCGTTGAAGCGGGTCACACCGTTACGCGGGATTTAGGTGCTATGCGTTGTTGCGCAATGGTCCCGGCCTGACGGGGGTGATAAGCCGCAAGTCCACTCTTCCTTCCGATTTTCATTACCAATCCGTCATGGTCGACAAGCAACGCGTCATTCCGCTGATCGTGGCCACTGCTCTCTTCATGGAGAACATGGACTCGACCGTGATCGCCACCTCGCTGCCGGCGATCGCGGCCGATATCGGCACCAGTCCCCTGACGCTGAAGCTCGCGATCACCTCCTATCTGCTGTCGCTGGCCGTGTTCATCCCGGCGAGCGGTTGGACCGCCGACCGCTTCGGCGCGCGCATGGTGTTCGCGATCGCGGTCGGCGTGTTCATGGTCGGCTCGGTCGGCTGCGCGCTCTCGACCTCGGTCACCGATTTCGTGTTCGCGCGCATCCTGCAAGGAATGGGCGGGGCCATGATGACGCCGGTCGGGCGTCTCGTGCTGCTGCGTTCGGTCGACAAGAGCGCGCTGGTCAACGCGATGGCCTGGGTGACGGTCCCTGCCCTGATCGGCCCGGTGATCGGCCCGCCGCTCGGCGGCTTCATCACCACCTACGCTTCCTGGCACTGGATCTTCCTGATCAACATCCCGATCGGGCTGCTCGGCATCTTCATGGCGCTGCGCTTCATCGATCCCATCAAGAGCGAGACTCAGGAACCATTCGACCTCTACGGCATGATGCTGGCGGGCATCGGACTGGCCGGCATCGCGTTTGGTCTCTCCGTCGCCGGGCTCAACCTGCTGCCCTGGAGCACGGTTGCCGCGCTGGTGGTGGGCGGCGCGATCTCGATGGCGCTCTACGTCATCCACGCAAGGCGGACGGGATCGCCGGTGCTGGATTTTTCGCTGCTGAAGCTGCCGACGCTACGCGCGGCCGTGCTCGGCGGCTTCATGTTCCGGCTCGGCATCGGCGCGCTGCCCTTCCTGCTGCCGCTCCTGATGCAGATCGGCTTCGGCCTGTCGCCGTTCCACTCCGGCCTCGTCACCTTCGCCTCCTCGCTCGGCGCCATGGGCATGAAGACGCTGGCGGCGCGCATCATCCGCGCCTTTGGCTTCCGCAATCTGATGACGGTGAACGCGATCATCAGCGCATTCTTCCTCGGCGTCTGCGCGCTGTTCACGGTGACGACGCCGCTGCTCATCATCATGGTGATCCTGGTGGTCGGCGGCTTCTTCCGCTCGCTGGAGTTCACCGCCATCAACACGGTCGCCTATGCCGATGTCGAGACCGCCCAGATGAGCCGGGCCACCACGCTGGTCAGCGTCAACCAGCAGCTCGCGGTCTCCGCCGGCGTCGCCGTCGGCGCCGCCTGCGTCGAGACGACCATGTGGTTCAGTCATGTCAGCGAGCTCAACGCCACCGTGTTCGCGCCGGCCTTTGTCGTGGTCGCGCTGACCTCGGCGGCCTCGAGCTGGTTCTTCTGGCAGATGCCCGCTGACGCCGGTCACGAGATCTCCGGCCGCAAGGCGGCGGAGATCGCAAGCCGCAAAGGTGCCGGCAAGGGCGCAGAGAAGGCAGCGCTCAAGGCAGCGAGCGAGGATACCCAGGACGTGCGGGATCAGCGGCTGGGGTGAGTTCCTTCGGTCATTCCGGGACGATGCGCAGCATCGAGCCCGGAATCTCCGGAATCTATTGTGCCGCGGAGCGCGAGGAGAAATGGATTCCCGGCTCGCCTCTTCGAGGCGCCCCGGAATGACAGCGCTTGTGGTTACGCCTTCGCCTCGCCCCGAAACCCCGTCGCCAGCACGTAGCGTTCCGAGGAATCCTGGCGGCTCGCGGCCGGCTTGACGTGACGCACGGCGGTGAAATCGCGCTTGAGCTGGGCGAGCAGATCAGCGTCGGCACCGCTCTGGAAGGTCTTTGCCAGGAAACTGCCGCCGGGCTTGAGCACGTCGCAGGCAAAGGCCGCCGCGGTCTCGACGAGGCCGACAATGCGGAGCTGGTCGGTCTTGCGGTGGCCGGTGGTGTTGGCCGCCATGTCGGACATCACGACGTCGGCGCCGCCGCCCAGCATCGCGGTGAGCTTCTCGGGGGCGTCATTGTCCATGAAATCGAGCTGCGCGAAATCGACGCCCGGGATCTCCGGCATCTCCAGCAGGTCGATCGCGACGACCTTGCCCTTGCCTTCCGCGGAGCCGACGCGCTTGGCCGCGATCTGGCTCCAGCCGCCGGGCGCGGCGCCGAGATCGACCACGGCCAGGCCTGGCTTGAGTAGACGGAACTTGTCGTCGATCTCCAAGAGCTTGAACGCCGCGCGCGAGCGATAGCCCGCCGCCTTGGCTTTCGCGACATAGGGATCGTTGAGCTGCCGCTCCAGCCACAGCTTCGACGAGAGCTTGCGCTTGCCGCCGGTCTTGACCTTGGTCTTGACTTGGACGTGCAAGCGGCCGGTGGTGTCCTTGGCCATCTCACCAGCTCCTGAGAGCGCCGTCCTCGCGCATCATCTCGACCAGCATGCCTTCGCGCAGGCCCCGATCGGCGACGCGGAGACGCGGCAGCGGAAAGGCGCGCCTGATAGCATCGAGGATGGCGCAGCCGGCGAGCACGAGATCGGCACGCTCGATGCTGATGCAGCTGTTGCCGGCACGCTCCTCGTAACTCATACCGAGCAGCTTGTTGATGGTCGCGGTGATGTCGGAATCGTTCATCCAGATGCTGTCGATGCGACGGCGGTCGTAGCGCGCGAGGTTGAGATGGATGCCGGCGAGCGTGGTTACCGTGCCCGAGGTGCCCAGCAGATGCATGTCGGCGAGATCGCCGCCATGCTCTTCCGCAAACGGCGCGACGTGGCTCGCAACCTCGTGCTCCATCGCGGCATAGATCTCCGACGTCACGTCGCGGCCGCCGAACTGCTCGGCGAGCGTGACGACGCCAAGCGGGATCGACATCCAGGCTTTTATGCGCGGCTGGGGATTTTGTGGATCGCGCTCGATCCGCACCAGTTCGGTCGAGCCGCCGCCGATGTCGAACAGGATCGCGCCGCGTCCCCTGGGATCCACCAGCGGCGAACAGCCGAGCACGGCGAGCGCCGCCTCGGTCTCGCGGTCGATCACCTCCAGCTCGATGCCGGTCTCGGCCGCGACACGGCTGCGGAAACCTTCCGCATTCGAGGCTGCGCGGCAGGCTTCGGTCGCGATCAGGCGCAGCCGCCGCGCCTTGCGCAAATTGATCTTGTCGCGGCAGATGCTGAGCGCCGCGATGGCGCGCTCGATCGCCGCCTCGCTGATGCATCCCGTTGCCGAGACGCCCTCGCCGAGCCGGATGATGCGCGAGAAGGAATCGACTACGCGAAAGCCGTCCTGGGTCGGACAGGCGATCAGGAGCCGGCAATTGTTGGTGCCGAGGTCCAGCGCGGCATAGACGCCGGTTCCCGGCGCCTGCGCGCCGACGGCCGGTACAGTGGCCAACGCCACCGCCGCCATCGACCCATCCAGCTCACCGTGCAGCCCAAGGCCATCGCGGAGCCGCGTGTGGTCATTCATACAAACTGTCTTTCCGCGACCCATCGGGCCGATCTGGAATTGCTTTTCGCCTGAAACATTAGCAGCGCAGCAGGTCTGCGCAACATCGCATCACATGGGACCATGCCCATTCGTGCGTTGTCGTGAACGGGGCCGTGGGTTATTTCAGTGAGGTCCGGTCTCCCGCTGCCGCGAAAATGCGCAAATACCGGCTTTTCAGGTCAACTCCATGCAAGAACACACCAAATCGTCCGCGCTCGAAAACGCTATTGCACTGCAAAAATATGGCGTCGGGCAGCCCGTCCGACGTAAGGAGGACGACACGCTGGTGCGCGGCAAAGGCCGCTATACCGATGATTTCAACCTGCCCGGCCAGGCCTATGCCGTTGTCGTCCGTTCCACCCATCCCCATGGCATCATCCGCGGCATCGGCATTGATGCCGCCAAGGCGATGCCGGGCGTGCTGGGGGTATGGACCGGCACGGATCTCGATGCAGCCGGCTACGGCCCCTTCACCTGCGGCCTGCCGCTGAAGAGCCGCGACGGCTCGCCCCTGCTTCAGACCAACCGTCAGCCGCTGGCGACCGACAAGGTCCGCTTCGTCGGCGATCCCGTCGCCTTCGTGGTGGCAGAGACGCTGGCCCAGGCGCGCGATGCGGCCGAGGCCGTCGAGGTCGACATCGAGCCGCTGCCGGCAGTGACGGACCCCGAGGAGGCGGCCAAGCCCGGCGCGCCGCAGCTCTACGACCATATCCCGAACAACGTCGCGCTCGACTACCACTATGGCGACATGGAGAAGGTCAACGCGGCGTTTGCCAGCGCCGCCCATGTCACCAAGCTCGATATAGAGAATACCCGCGTCGCGGTGGTTTCGATGGAGCCGCGCGTGGGGCTTGCCTCCTACGATAAGAAGACCGAGCGCTACACGCTTCAGGTGCCGACGCAGGGTGTCGCCGGCAACAGGGCCAATCTCGCCAAGAACCTGAAAGTGCCGAACGAGAAGGTACGCATCCTCACCGCCAATGTCGGCGGCTCCTTCGGCATGAAGAACATCAACTATCCCGAGTACATGTGCATCCTGTACGCGGCGAAGGCGCTGGAGCGGCCGGTGAAATGGCTGGACGAGCGCTCCACCAGCTTTCTCTCCGACAGCCACGGCCGTGCACAAAAGATCCATGCCGAGCTCGCGCTCGATGCCGAGGGGCATTTCCTCGCGGCCAAGCTCTCCGGCTACGGCAATCTCGGCGCCTACATCACTGGCGTTGCGCCGGGGCCGCTCTCGCTCAACACCGGCAAGAATTTTTCCAGCGTCTATCGCACGCCGCTCATGGCGGTCGACATCAAGACGGTTTTGACCAACACCACGCTGATGGGCGCCTATCGCGGCGCCGGTCGGCCCGAGGCGAACTATTACATGGAGCGGCTGATCGACCGCGCCGCCGACGAGATGGGCATCAACCGACTGACCTTGCGCAAGCGCAACTTCATCAAGCCGGACCAGATGCCGTTCGCGGCCTCCTCCGGCGTCACCTATGACAGCGGCGACTTCCAGGCCGTGTTCAACAAGGCACTCGAAATCTCCGACCACGAGAATTTCGCGAAGCGCAAGAAGGAAAGCAAAAAGGCCGGCAAGCTGCGCGGCATCGCGGTCGGCTCCTATCTGGAGGTCACGGCCCCGCCGAGCCCCGAGCTCGGCAAGATCGTGTTCGACCCTGACGGCACCGTGCAGCTCATCACCGGCACGCTCGATTACGGCCAGGGCCACGCGACGCCGTTTGCGCAAGTCTTGAGCGAGCAGCTCGGGGTGCCCTTCGAGCGCGTCAAGCTCGTCCAGGGCGACAGCGACATCGTGCACGCTGGCAACGGCACCGGCGGTTCGCGCTCGATCACCGCCAGCGGCATGGCGATCGTGGGCGCCGCCAAGCTCGTGATCGAAAAGGGCAAGCGCGCCGCCGCGCACATGCTGGAGGCGTCCGAGGCCGACATCGAGTTCGAAGGCGGCCGCTTCACCATCGCTGGCACCGATCGCAGCATCGACATCATGGAGCTGGCGCAGCGCCTGCATGGTGGCAAGGTGCCGGAGGGCGTGCCTGACAGCCTCGACGTCGACCACACCAGCGAGCCGGTGCCGTCGGCCTTCCCGAACGGTTGCCACGTCGCCGAGGTCGAGATCGATCCGGAGACCGGCGTGGTGCAGATCGTGCGCTACAGCGCGGTCAACGATTTCGGCACGGTGATCAATCCGATGCTGGTCGCAGGCCAGCTCCATGGCGGCGTCGTCCAGGGCATCGGTCAGGCGCTGATGGAGCAGATCCGCTACGACGACAGCGGCCAGCCGATCACGGGCTCGCTGATGGACTACGCGCTGCCGCGCGCCGAGGATGTGCCGAACATGACGGTCGGCGATCATCCGGTGCCGGCCACGACCAATCCGCTCGGCAGCAAGGGCTGCGGTGAAGCCGGCTGCGCCGGCAGCCTGTCGACGGTGGTGAACGCGGTGCTTGACGCGCTTTCAGAGTACGGCATCAAGCACATCGACATGCCGCTCACGCCGGAGCGGGTGTGGCGGGCGATCCAAGAGGCGAAGGCCAAGGCGGCGTAAGGGCCGCGCTTCTTCGGTCGTCATGGCCGGGCTTGACGCCGTCCTTAAATCTCACCTCGTCATTCCGGGGCGGTCCGCAGGACCGAACCCGGAATCTCGAGATTCCGGGTTCGATGCTTCGCATCGCCCCGGAATGACGGTGTCGGTAATTACGCCG
The DNA here is from genome assembly GCF_023073795.1 of Bradyrhizobium sp. 159. Classification (NCBI taxonomy): domain Bacteria; kingdom Pseudomonadati; phylum Pseudomonadota; class Alphaproteobacteria; order Hyphomicrobiales; family Nitrobacteraceae; genus Bradyrhizobium; species Bradyrhizobium sp. 159. The sequence continues at coordinate 181,802 of NZ_JADPKE010000088.1, forward strand.
CCGCCTGCTCGCGCGGCTGGTAGATCGCGGTGTGCTGGCAGTGCGCCAGCGGCGTGGTGCCGTTGGCGACAATCAGCGCGTCGAGCTCGACGAAGCGGTGGCCCTTCTTCTCGTAATTCGCGGTGACTCTTGCCCGCGCGGTGATCTCGTCGCCAGCGCGCGCGGCCGCCAGCAATTGCATACGGCTACCGACGTGAATCCACGGACCCAGAATGGTGTTGTCGACCAGCACGCGGTTCATGACGCGCTGAATCAGGCCGGGATGGCCGAGCCCCTCGCATGCGAAGATCGGATCGGTCTCCCTGATGTCGGCGAGATAGTCGGCCGCATCCTGTCCAGCCCAGCGACGCGGAATCGTGCCCAGCCATTTCCCCGTTTCGAACGTCGCCGGACCGACTGGCGCGCGCTCGGCAACAACAGGCACCTCGACATAATCGGTCAGCGAAATCGCCGGCGCCGCCGCTGGCAACGTGGCCGTGCCGGTCGCACAAAGCTCGGTGCGACTGAACACCTCGATCGTCAGTAGGCCGTTGTGCTCGGTGGCATCGACATCGGCGGTCTCGCCGTCATAGACCGGCTTGATGAAGCGCGCCTCGACCAGTCCGCGGGTGAGGAAATCGCGGCCCCAGCGGGCAATCGGCACGTGCATCATGTAGGCGAAGACATCGACGCCCGGCACCAGCCCGCCGGAAAAGCCGAAACGGCGCGCCACCGTGTCGTCGTGCATCTTGTTCTCGGACTGCTTTGCAGTGTTGTAGGCTTCGACGCGATAGGTTTCGAGCCGGTCCGGCATGGCTGGCGTTCCCCGTTCTTGTTGTTTCGGAGCTGATCGTAGAGCCCAGGGAACACCGGTCAATCCCCTCGCCTTTGCGGCCCGAATGGGGTACCACGCGGGCCAATGACTGACACCCCCACCCGCATCTATGTCGATGCCGACGCCTGTCCGGTGAAGGACGAGATCTACCGCGTCGCGCTCCGCCACGGCGTGCCCGTGAGCGTGGTTGCCGGGAATTTCATCCGCGTGCCCCAAGATCGCCTGATCGAGCGCATCGCCGCCGGTCCGGGCATGGACGCGGCCGACGACTGGATCGCGGAGCGCGCCAAGCCCGGCGATGTTGTCGTGACATCAGACATTCCGCTGGCCAGCCGCTGCGTCAAGGCGGGCGCCGACGTGATCGCACCGAACGGCAAGCCGTTCACGGAGGAATCGATCGGCATGACGCTGGCGGTGCGCAACCTCATGACGGATCTGCGTTCGGCCGGCGAAGTCACCGGCGGCCCGCGCTCGTTCGCGCCGCGCGACCGTTCCGCATTCCTCTCGGCGCTCGATCAGACGCTGCGCCGGATTCAGCGCCGCCGCGCTGATGCGGCCGCAACCAGTCAGAGCTGACCATGGCGCCGCCGCTGATCCAACTGAAAGACATCAGGCTGACGTTTGGCGGCACCCCGCTTTTGAGCGGCGTCGAGCTCAATGTCGCGCCAAGCGAACGCGTCTGCCTGATCGGCCGTAACGGCTCCGGCAAGTCGACGCTACTCAGGATCGCGGCCGGCCTGGTCGAACCCGACGGCGGCACGCGCTTCGTGCAGCCTGGCGCTACCGTGCGCTATCTGCCGCAGGAGCCGGACTTCGGCGAGCACAAGACCACGCTCGGCTATGTCGAGGCAGGCCTCGCGCCCGGCGACGACCTGCACCAGGCGCGTTATCTTTTGGAGCAGCTCGGGCTCACCGGCGAGGAGAACCCGCATAACGTCTCCGGCGGCGAGGCCCGTCGTGCCGCGCTCGCCCGCGTGCTGGCGCCCTCGCCCGACATCTTGCTGCTGGACGAGCCGACCAACCATCTCGATCTCTCCACCATCGAGTGGCTGGAAAAGGAGCTGGACAGCCGGCGCAGTGCGCTGGTGCTGATCAGCCACGACCGCCGCTTCCTCACCAACCTGTCGCGCTCCACCGCCTGGCTCGACCGCGGCAAGATCAAGCAGATCGACCGCGGCTTTGCCTCGTTCGAGGCTTGGCGCGACGAGGTGCTGGCGGAGGAAGAGCGCGACCAGCACAAGCTCGACCGCAAGATCATCGACGAGGAGCACTGGCTGCGCCACGGCGTCTCCGGCCGGCGCAAGCGCAACGTCAAGCGCCTCGCCAATCTGCATGCGCTGCGCGACCAGCGTCTCAATTATCGCGGCAGCGCCGGCAGCGCCAATCTGGCAGCCGCGGAGGCCGAGCAGTCCGGCAAGCTGGTGATCGAGGCCAAAGGCATCACCAAGGCCTATGGCGAGCGGAAGATCGTCGAAAACTTCTCCACCCGCATTCAGCGCGGCGATCGGCTCGGTATCATCGGGCCGAACGGCGCCGGCAAGACCACCCTGGTCAATCTGCTCACCGGCGGCATGCAGCCGGATTCCGGCATTGTGCGGCTCGGGGCCAATCTCGAGATGGCAACGCTTGACCAGCACCGTGAAAGCCTCGATCCGAAGTCGACGCTGGCTGAAGCGCTGACCGGTGGCCGCGGCGATCACATCATGGTCGGCGGCAAGCCGAAGCATGTCGTCGGCTACATGAAGGACTTTCTGTTCGCACAGGAACAGCGCGGCACGCCCCTTGAGGTGCTCTCCGGCGGCGAGCGTGGCCGGCTGATGCTGGCCCGCGCGCTGGCAAAGCCCTCGAACCTCCTGGTGCTGGACGAGCCGACCAACGATCTCGATCTCGACACTCTGGACGTGCTCGAGGAGATGCTCGGCGATTACGAGGGCACGGTGATCCTGATCAGCCATGACCGCGATTTCCTCGATCGCGTCGTCACCTCCGTGATCGCGCCCGAGGGTAACGGCAAATGGATCGAATATGCCGGCGGCTACAGCGACATGCTGGCGCAGCGCGGCGCGGACTTGAAGCGTGATACGGCAAAGGCGCAAGCCTCGGCGGAGAAGAAAGAGGAGCGGCCAGCTGCTCCCGCTGCCGCGCCAAAGCGGCGCCTGAGCTTCAACGAGAAGCACGCGCTGGAAACGCTGCCGAAGAAGATGGAAGCGTTGCAGGCCGATATCGCCAAGCTGCAACGCGTGCTCGACGATCCCAACCTCTACACCAAGGATCGTAAGAAGTTCGACGACACCTCCGCCGCCATCGCCAAGGCGCATGAAGAATTGTCTGCTGCCGAAGAGCGCTGGCTCGAACTCGAAATGCTCCGCGAAGAGATTGAACAGGCATAGCGCGTATTCCGCAAAAGTGGGCACCGGTTTTGCGATTGGAATACGCGCCAACTAAAGGACTTCCATGACCACCCCCCTCGCCGCAAAGATCGCCCGCGAATACGGCACGCCCTGCGCCGTCATCGACATGGACAGGGTCGAGCGCAACATCGCGCGCATCCAGAAGGCCTGCGATGATGCCGGCATCGCCAATCGTCCCCACATCAAGACACACAAGAACCCGACGATTGCAAAGATGCAGGTTGCGGCCGGTGCCAAGGGGATCACCTGCCAGAAGCTCGGCGAAGCCGAGATCATGGCCAATGCGGGCATCGACGATATCCTGATCAGCTACAATCTCCTGGGCGAAGAGAAGATGGCGCGGCTCGGCGCGCTCCAGGCGAAGGCCAACATGACCGTGGCCGCCGACAATTCGACCGTCGTCGCAGGGCTCCCCAAGGCAGCCGCCGCATCAGGCCGCCCGCTCTCGGTCGTGGTCGAATGCGACACGGGCCGCAAGCGCGCCGGTGTCGAGACTCCGGCCGAAGCAATCGCTTTGGCGCGGGAGATCGGCGCGTCCAAAGGACTGCAGTTCGCCGGCTTTCTGATGTATCCGACCGAGACCGGCTGGGCGGACGCGCAAAAATTCTACGACGAGGCGCTAGCCGGCGTGCGCGCGCACGGGCTGGACGCGAAGATCGTCTCCACCGGAGGCACGCCGAACCTGAAGAACCTCGGCAAGCTCAAGGGCGGCACCGAGCACCGCTTCGGCACCTATATCTACAACGACCGCATGCAGGTCGCCGCCGGCGTCGCCAGTTGGGACGACTGCGCACTGCACATCTATTCGACAGTGGTGAGCCGCGCCGCGCCCGAGCGCGGCATTCTCGATGCCGGTTCGAAGACGCTGACCACGGACACCGGCGGCCTCGACGGTCACGGCCTGATCCTGGAGCATCCCGAAGCGAAGATCGCGCGCTTTGCCGAGGAGCACGGCTTCCTCGACCTCTCCCGCAGCAACACGCGGCCGAACGTCGGCGACGTCGTCCGCATCGTGCCGAACCATGTCTGCGTCGTCGTCAACATGATGGATGAGGTCGTGATGGTGCGCGGCGAGGAGATCATCGGCACACTGCCGGTCGCGGCGCGGGGGAAGCTGCGCTAACGCCCGATCAGGGCCTGGAGCTCTCTGTCCAGCTCGTCGCGGAAGAGCTTGATCGGCCGCTCCAGACGCCCGGCGGGCGCGCGATGGATCATCCATGCGCGCACGGCGGGTTTGAAGTCGCGCGCAGCGACGGCCTTGAGCTTGTCACGAAACGCGCTGTGCTTCAGTGCGATCGGAGTGACCAGCCCGATGCCGAGGCCGCGCGACACCAGCGACAGGCGCAGTTCGCTGTCCAACGCCTCTACCGCGATATTGAACGGAAGATGCGCGGCATCGAACTTTCGTTTCAGCGTATCGCGAAACCCGCAACCGTCCTGGTTGATCACCCAGGATAGCTGCGACAGTCGTTCCAGGTCCACGATGCGCGGAATCTTCATGTCGCGCGCGACGACAAATACAACCGGCTGCGCACCGAGATCATCGGCAACGAGATCGGCAGGCGGCACGGCTCCGTCAGGCAGACAGATCGCGGCGGCATCGAGTTCATTGCGACAGACACGTTCGAGCTGATTTGGCGACCAACCTGAGACAACACGGACGGCAAGTGCGGGAAATTCGGCGCGCACAGCATCGAGCGGTCCGGTCAACCCTGCCTCCGAGAGGAACGGCGTCAGACCGAGCCTGAACTCGCCGCGCACCATGCCGTCATCGGCAACGCCCGACTTGAGGTCGTCCAGCATCCTGAGCAAGCGCCGGCCCCGCTCATAGGCCTCGTGGCCCGCCGCCGTCGGTTTCAGCGGCTTCGACAGCCGATCCAGGAGCTGTGCCCCCAGCATCTCCTCGAGATTCTGGATGCGACGTGTCACGCCGGGCTGCGTGAGATTGAGGCGTGCCGAGGCCGCGACGATCGATCCGGTCTCGACCACCGCGACGAAAGCGACAAGGTCATGGGTGTTCATGAGCAACTCGCATATTCTTTATAGTCTTATTTGAATTGTAGCATATTGATGCTTCCGCTTAAAGGGTCTCGCACCAGAGCTGCGAGGATCCATGACTATTTCCGAAGCCACCAAGCCGGGGTCTCGAAGCCAACTCGCCGAGCGGCCCCTGATCTGGCTTGGCGCCGTCACCGCCGGTGTCGTCGTCACCGATCTGTTCGCGCCGCAGATCCTGCTCGGGCTGATTGGCCGGTCACTGTCCATGACTGCGTGGCAGGCCGGCCTGATCAGCACGCTGACATTGCTCGGCTATGCGCTCGGCCTGCTGCTGCTCGTGCCTCTGGTCGATCTCGTCGAGAACCGGCGACTCATCCTGCGGACGCTCGGCTGCGCCATCCTCGCCGCGCTTGCAATGGCACTTGCGCCGACGCCCTCGCTCCTGCTGCTCGCCACCTTCATCCTCGGCGCGTCCTGCGCGGCGATCCAGATGATGGTTCCGCTTGTCGCATCCATGGTGCCGCCGGACCGTCGCGGTCAGGCCATCGGCGAAGTGATGGGTGGATTGATGGTCGGTATCCTCTTGTCACGGCCCGCGGCGAGCCTGATCGCGGATCTCTGGAGCTGGCGCGCCTATTACGTCGTCTCGGCCGCGCTGATGGCGCTGCTTTCCGGTGCACTTGGCCGCTATCTTCCAACGCTTCAACCGACAGCACACGCGAGCTACGGCGAATTGCTCCTATCCTTTCCAAGGCTGCTGCGGGAAGAGCCCGTGCTGCGGGTGCGCGCCTGGACCGCATCGCTTGTCATGGCTTCCTTCACCGCGTTCTGGTCGGCGGTCGCACTGCGGCTGCCCGATGCTCCATTCGGCCTCGACGCCAAGGGAATTGCTGCGTTCGCGCTGATTGGCGTGGCTGGCGCGGCGGCAACACCGATCGCCGGCCGCTGGGGCGACAAAGGCAGGGCGCGGCCGATGTTCCTTGCGGCCCATCTGCTCATCATCGGCTCACTCGCGCTGTGTGCCTGGGCGGGCATGCTGGAATCCCGCATCACCGCACTGCTGGTATTGAGCCTTGGCACGATCCTGCTCGACGTCGGCATCACCACCGACCAGACGCTCGGCCGCCGCGCCATCAACCTGCTGCGACCGGAAGCACGCGGCCGACTGAACGGCCTGTTTGTCGCGCTGTTCTTCTTCGGTGGCGGCGTCGGCGCCGCGGCGGCCTCCCTGGCCTGGAGCTATGGCGGCTGGACCCTGGTTTGCGCCGTCGCAGCAAGCTTCGGCGTGTTGGGCCTCCTCACGAATCTCGTCTCTAGGACCGGCACGTTATGATCGGGAAAATCAGGACGACAATTGGGCGAGCCGTTTCAGCACGCCCCTGCCCGCCGCGGCGCCGGTCGCAAACGACGCCTGCAACAGATAGCCGCCGGTCGGCGCCTCCCAGTCCAGCATCTCGCCGGCGGCAAATACGCCGGGCAACTTGCGGATCATGTAATCCGCAGTGAGTTCATCGAATGAGATGCCCCCGGCGCTGGAAATGGCACGCGCAATTGGCGCTACGCCAGTTAGCTTGATCGGCACGGCGTTGATGAGCTCCGCCAATCGCTCGGGCGGCATCGCCGACAGCGACTGGCCCGTGCCGATTGCCACCTCCTGCAGCAACCCGGCGGATACGGGCGAAAGCTGCGCGGTCTTGCGCAGGAAGTTGGAGAGCGACTGTTTGCCGCGCGGGGCAGACAGGCGCTTGACGAGTTCGGCCTCATCAACGTCCGGGCGCAAGGCGACGCGCAGCACCGCCTCGCCGTCCGCAGCGATCGCCTCGCGCAGTTCGGCCGACAACGCGTAGATCGCCCCACCCTCGATGCCGGCCCACGTGATGATGGCCTCGCCGCGCAGGCCATGCGGACCGAAGTTGAGCGCAATTCCCTTGAGCGGTTGGCCTTCAAAACGCGTGCGGAACACATCGGACCAGGAGACGGCGAAGCCGCAATTGGCAGGCCGCAGCGGCGATATCGCAATGCCTTTGTCCGCCAGAATTGTCGCCCAGCCGCCGTCGGAGCCAAGCCGCGGCCAGCTTGCGCCGCCGAGTGCCAGCACCGTCGCTTTGGCAACGATTTCAGCCGTTCCATTGGGTGTTTGGAATTGCAGCCGTCCCCCGCCGTCCCAGCCAGTCCATCGATGGCGAAAGACGAAGCGGACACCGCGCGCATCCAGGCGCCGCAACCAGGCGCGCAGCAGGGGCGATGCCTTAAATGCCTTCGGAAACACCCGCCCGCTGCTACCGACGAAAGTCGGCTCGCCCAGCGCCTCGCTCCAGGCGCGCAGCGCGTCGGGGGGAAACGCGTCGATGGCACCCTTCAGCTTCGGCGCCGCCGCGCGGTAGCGCGCCATGAACTGCGGCAGCGGCTCGTTGTGGGTGAGATTGAGACCGCCGCGGCCGGCCATGAGGAATTTTCGGCCAGCGGACGGCATGGCATCGTAGACGGTGACGCGCAGGCCGCCTTGTGCCAGCACCTCCGCCGCCATCAGCCCGGCGGGACCGCCGCCGATGACGGCGACCGCTGTCAGAGTTTTACCCCAGCCCGCGCCGCGGCCTGCGCGACGTATTTCTGCGTCTGCTCGAACGCACCCGTTAGCGCCTTGGCCTTCGACATATCGCTGATCTCGGCGAAATGCGCGGCGACCGCGTCCGGGGTCCATTCGGATTCCGGCAGGTTGATGCCTTCGCTCTCCAAGATCTTGATCACGGCGAAGGAGCCGGCGCCGGCCCCCATGATGGTGCGGGTCGGCGCGTCCTCGCTGAGCATGTACTCGACCGCGGGCGTGATCGCGTTCGGCTTCATCAGTTGCAGCGCCTGCGGCGGCAGCAGCTCTTCGGTCATGCGGGTTGCCGCCGTCGGCGAGATAATGTTGACGCGGATGTTGTTCTTGCGGCCCTCTTCCGCGAGCACGTTCATCAGTCCGACCATGCCCGATTTCGCCGCGCCGTAATTGGCCTGTCCGAAATTGCCGTAGAGGCCGGAGGACGACGTCGTCAGCACGATGCGGCCGTAGTTGCGGTCGCGCATGCCGGCCCAGACCGCCTTGCAGCAATAGAAGGTGCCGACGAGATGCACGTCGAGCACCTTCTGGAAATCGGCCGCCTCCATCTTGCCGAACGACTTGTCGCGCAGGATGCCGGCATTGGCGCACAGGAGATCGACGCTGCCCCACTCCCTGGTGGCGCGCTCGACCATGGCTGTGACCTGCTCGAAATTCGAGACATCGGCGCCGTCGGCCATCGCGGAGCCGCCCGCTTTGCGGATCTCCTCGACCACGGATTCGGCCGGCGACAGCGAGCCGCCGGTGCCGTCGCGCGCGCCGCCGAAGTCGTTGACGACGATCTTGGCGCCGCGGCTGGCCAATCCCAGCGCATGCGCCCGCCCCAGACCATTGCCCGCGCCGGTGACGATGGCGACGCGTCCGTCGAACCTGATTGCCATGAGTAGGAGTCTCTGTTCTTCTTCCCTTCTCCCCTTGTGGGAGAAGGTGGCGCGAAGCGCCGGATGAGGGGTCTCTCTCGGCAGATGCGCTCGCGGAGAGAGACCCCTCACCCGCCTCGCGTTCGCGAGGCACCCTCTCCCACAAGGGGAGAGGGTGAAACCCCGCTCTGGGGTGCCTTTTTGAGCAGCGATGGATTGCCGGGTCAAGCCCAGGCAACGACGGGCGGTGTCAGGCGAAATAGATCAACCCGAGCCAATCCGCGACCAGCGCGGGCTTGTCCTCGCCTTCGATCTCCACGGTCACGTTGGTGCGAGACTGCAATTCGCCTGCCTTGCGCAGCTTGGCCTCCGTCAGCATGAAGCGACCGCGGACGCGCTTGCCCGAGCGCACCGGCGAGATGAAGCGGAGCTTGTCGAACCCGTAATTCACGCCCATCGTGGTGCCCGCGATCACAGGCATCACCTCATAGGACATGATCGACATCAGCGACATCGTCAGGAAGCCGTGTGCGATGGTGGTGCCGAACGCGGTTTCCTTCTTGGCGCGCTCCGGGTCGACATGGATAAACTGGTGATCCTCGATCACGTCGGCATAGGCGTCGATGCGGGGCTGGTCGATCAGGTGCCATGACGACACGCCGATCTCTTTGCCGACCATGGCCTGATAGGCGTCCAGCGTAATCGGCGGCTTCTTCCAGGCTTCGTTCACTTAGGTCTCACTCCGTGTTTTTGCCAGCTCCGGAAAATCCTCCTCGCGGAATTCGCGGCCACGCAGGGGATCGTTGCGGTCGTCATCGCGCTCCAGCTGCCGTAGGTGCACGCGACGGATTTTTCCAGAAATGGTCTTCGGCAGCTCGGTGACGATTTCGAGACGGCGGATGCGCTTGAACGGCGCAAGGCGCGCGTGCAGGTGCTTGAAGAGCGAGAGCGCGGTTTCCGGCGAGCGCTCGGCGCCCGACGTCAGCAACACGAAGGCCTTGGGAATCGCGAGCCGGATCGGATCGGGGCTCGGCACCACGGCGGCCTCGGCGACGAGCTCGTGCTCCAGGAGCACGCTCTCCAGTTCGAACGGGCTGATGCGGTAGTCGGACGATTTGAACACGTCGTCGGAGCGGCCGACGAAGGTGAGATAGCCGTCCTCGTCCGCGAACACGACGTCGCCGCTGCGATAGAGCTCGCCTTCCGCACCGGAGAGCTTGCCGTCATCACTCTGATAGCCCTGCATCAATCCGGCGGGACGGTTCACGCCGAGCACCAGCGTCACCTCGCCCTCCTTCGCCGGGTTGCCGTCGGCATCGCTGATCTGCACGCGATAGCCCGGCAGCGGACGGCCCATCGATCCGACCTTGATTGGCTGGCCCGGCGAATTGCCAGCGAGTGCCGTCGTTTCAGTCTGACCGTAGCCGTCGCGGATGGTGAGGCCCCAGGCCGCCTGCACCTTGTCGATCACTTCAGGATTGAGCGGCTCGCCGGCGCCGCAGACCTCGCGAAGCGACACCTTGAAGGAGGCAAGGTTCTCCTGGATGAACAGCCGCCATACCGTCGGCGGCGCGCATAACGTAGTGACGCCACAGCGGCCAATGGTGGCGAGCAGGCTTTTTGCGTCGAAGCGCGGCTGGTTGACCATGAACACGGTGGCGCCCGCATTCCACGGCGCGAAAAAGCAGCTCCAGGCGTGCTTGGCCCAGCCGGGCGACGAGATGTTGAGATGGACGTCGCCGGGCTGCAGCCCGATCCAATACATAGTCGAGAGATGGCCGACCGGATAACTGCGCTGACTGTGCCGCACCAGTTTTGGTTTTGCGGTCGTGCCCGAGGTGAAATAGAGCAGCATCGGGTCGTCGGCATTGGTCGGACCGTCAGGCGCAAAACTCTCCGAAGCGTGCGCCGCCTCGTCATAGGCCAGCCAGCCGCTGGAGGCCGCGCCGACCACGATGCGGACGATACTCTCGGCACCGAGGCTTGCGAATTTCGCGACCTGATCCTCGGCAGCAATCACCGCCTTCGCCTTGCCGCGATCGAGCCGGTCGCGCAGCTCGTCGGCGGTGAGCAACGTGGTCGCGGGAATCACGACGACGCCGAGCTTCATCGCCGCCAGCATCGTCTCCCAGAGCGGAACCACATTGCCGAGCAGCAGCAAAAGGTGGTCGCCGCGCTTCAAGCCCTGCGCGCGAAGGAAGTTCGCGACCTGGTTGGAACGCTTTGAGAGCGCCGCGAAGGAGAGCTTGGTCTGCCGATCCTGCGCGGCATCGACGATCCAGAGCGCCGGACGGTCCTTGCTGTCCGCATTCGCCGCCAGCTCGGCGTCGAACCAGTCGAGCGCCCAGTTGAAGGGAGCCGGATCGGGCCAGCGGAAGCCTTTGACCGCTGCGTCGAAATCCGTGCGGTGCTTGAGCAGAAACGCGCGCGCTTCCTGAAATGTCGTCATCAAGTGTTCCCGGCCAGCGCCCTAACGTGCTTGATAATTCCGGAAAAATCCACCCCGCCCTGCCCGGCGGCGTCGAAGGACTGATAGATCTCCTGCGCATGCTTGCCGAGCGGCGTCACCGCACCTGCCGCCTTCGCCGCGTCCTGCGCCAGCGTCAGATCCTTCACCATCAGCGCCGAGGCAAAGCCCGGCTTGTAGTCGTTGTTGGCTGGCGAGGTCGGCACCGGGCCCGGCACCGGACAATAGGTCGTCAGCGACCAGCACTGACCCGACGAGGTCGAGGCGACGTCGAACAGCGCCTGATGCGAGAGCCCGAGCTTCTCAGCCAGTGCAAATGCCTCGCTCACCGCAATCATGGAAATACCGAGGATCATGTTATTGCAGATCTTCGCGGCTTGGCCGGCGCCGGCGCCGCCGCAATGGACGATCTTCTTGCCCATATTCTCCAGCACGGGCTTGGCCGCCGCAAACGCACTCTCCTCACCGCCGCACATGAAGGTCAGCGTGGCACCCTTGGCGCCGCCCGTGCCGCCGGAGACCGGCGCGTCGACGGAGAGCACGCCGTGCTTGGCGGCGAGCGCATGCGCCTGCCTTGCGCTCTCGACGTCGATGGTCGAGCTATCGATGATCAGCGTGCCCTTGGCCATCGCGGGAACGACCTCGTTCCAGACGGAGAGCACGTGCTTGCCGGCCGGCAACATGGTGACGACCACGTCCGCGCCTTTCACCGCGCCCGCTGCGCTGTCGGCAATACCTGCGCCGTCGGCCTTGGCCTGGTTGCGCGAGGCCTCGACGAGATCAAACGCGACCACCTTATGGCCGGCCTTGACCAGATTGGCGGCCATGGGGCCGCCCATATTGCCGAGACCGATGAATGCGACCGTGGCCATTGTCGTTTCCTCCGCTTCAATATTCTAGTTGAACTTCAGCTCGTCGGCGCCGATTTCGGCGAAATATGGTGCCAGCATCTGCGGCGTCACATCCTCGATCCGCGGCGGCGACCAGGTCGGATTGCGGTCCTTGTCGATCACGGCGGCGCGCACGCCCTCGCGGAAATCGTCGCTGCGAAATACCTCCAGGGCGGCGCGATATTCGCGCACGAGACACTCTTCCAGGCTGGACGCCATGCGTGCGAGCCGCAAGAGCTTCAGCGTCACCACCATGCCGCGTGGCGATTTTTCGCCGAGCGTCTTCAACGTGGCGAGCGCAAACTCTGAGCCGTCGCGCTTGAGCGCCGCAACAATATCTTCCATGCGGTCGAAGCCGAACAGCGGGTCGATGATCGGCTCCTTCGCAGATACTGGTCCTGCTGTCTCGCCGGTCGCAAAGCTGTTGATGATCATGCTGACCTCGGCCGCAGTCGCATCGGGGCGCAGCTTCGTCAGGACGTTGCGCAGCTCCGGCAACTTCACCGCCGGCACGACCCAATCGGCGAACTTCGCATGGATCGCGTCCGGCCCGTTCATGGTCTGGCCGGTCAGCCCGAAATAGGTGCCGATCTCGCCCGGCGAATGCGACAACAGATAGGTGCCGCCGACATCGGGGAAGAAGCCGAGACCGACTTCCGGCATTGCCAGCTTCGTGCGATCTGTAACGACACGATGGCTGGCATGGGCTGACAAACCGACGCCGCCGCCCATCACGATGCCGTCCATGAAGGCGACATACGGCTTTGGGAACTTCTTGATCCGGGCATTGAGGATGTACTCCTCGCGCCACAGGATCTTGCCGAGGTCACCGTTGACCTTCGAGCTTTCCCAGAGTGTGCGGATGTCGCCGCCGGCGCACAGCCCACGCTCGCCGGCGCCTTCCAGCAGGATCACAGCGACGGCCGCATCGGCCTCGAAGCGGTCGAGCGCCTTGTCGATGTCGCGAAACATCTCCAGCGTCACGGCATTGAGCGCCTTCGGGCGGTTGAGGCGGATCACGCCGACTGCGCCCTCGACACGGGCGATCAGGTCGCCCTCTTCCACGCCACTCATGGTGCGCCCTCGATCAGCTTGCGCGCCACGATGAGCCGCATGATTTCATTGGTGCCTTCGAGGATCTGGTGCACGCGCAGATCGCGCACGATCTTCTCGATGCCGTATTCGCTTAAGTAGCCATAGCCGCCGTGAAGCTGGAGCGCATGGTTGGCGACCTCGAATCCGACGTCGGTGCCGAAGCGTTTTGCCATGGCGCAGAGCATGGTGGCATCAGGATCCTTGCGATCCAGCGCCGCGGCTGCGCGCCACAAAAAGGTGCGGGCGGCCTCGAGTTCGATCGCCATGTCGGCGAGGCGGAATTGCAATGCCTGGAATTCGTCGAGGCGTTTTCCAAAGGCCTTGCGCTCCTTCATGTAGCTGCGCGCCTTTTCGAGCGCTACTTGCGCACCACCGAGCGAGCACGCGGTGATGTTGAGGCGGCCACCATCGAGGCCGGCCATCGCGATCTTGAAGCCGGCGCCCTCCTCGCTGAGGCGGTTGGCGACCGGCACGCGGGCATTCTCGAACATCACCGCGCGGGTCGGCTGCGCGTTCCAGCCCATCTTGCGCTCATTGGCGCCGAACGAGACGCCCGGCGTCTCGCCGTCGATGACGAGGGTCGAGATGCCTCCGGGACCATCGCCACCGGTCCTGACCATCGCGACCAGGAGGTCGGTGCCGCCGGCGCCGGAGATGAACTGCTTCTGGCCGTTGAGCACGTAGTGGTCGCCGTCGCGCACGGCACGGGTGCGCAGCGCCGCTGCGTCCGACCCGGCGCCCGGCTCGGTCAGGCAATAGCTCGCGATGAGCTCCATGGTGCAGAGTTTTGGCAGCCATGTGTGGCGCTGGGTGTCGCTGCCATAGGCATCGATCATCCAGGACGCCATGTTGTGGATCGAGATGAAGGCCGAGGTGGTCGGGCAGCCCGTCGCCAGCGCCTCGAAGATCAGCGCCGCATCGAACCGCGTCATGGCGGAGCCGCCGACATCGTCACGGATGTAGATGCCGCCCATGCCGAGCGTGGCGGCCTCGCGCATCACGTCGACGGGGAAATGCTTCTCCTCGTCCCAGCGCAGCGCCTGCGGCGCGATCTTCTCCGCCGCAAACACCAACGCCATGTCGCGAATTGCGATCTGATCCTCGTTCAGAGCGAACTGCATGACGTTGTCTACCCTTTTGCTCCACCGTCGTTGCGAGCCAACGGGTCCGCGGGAAGCGCGGCCCGATGACAGGCTCCGCAAAGCAATCCAGCCTGTCTCCGCTGGATTTGCTTCGTCGCTACGCTCCTCGTAATGACGACTGGGCTACAGCCCTACTTCATCAGCGGGATCGAGAACTCCGCACCTTCCTTGACGCCGGACGGCCAGCGCGAGGTCACCGTCTTGGTCTTGGTGTAGAAGCGGACCGAATCCGGGCCGTGCTGGTTGAGATCGCCGAAGCCCGACTTCTTCCAGCCGCCGAAGGTGTAATAGGCGATCGGCACCGGGATCGGCACGTTGATGCCGACCATGCCGACATTGACCTTGGCCGCGAAGTCGCGCGCGGCGTCGCCGTCGCGGGTGAAGATGGCAACGCCGTTGCCATAGTCATGATCGGACGGCAGCGCCAGTGCTTCCTTGTAATCGCGCGCGCGCACGACCGAGAGCACGGGGCCGAAGATCTCTTCCTTGTAGATCCGCATCTCCTTGGTGACGTTGTCGAACAGCGAACCACCGAGATAGAACCCGTTCTCGTAGCCCTGCATCTTGAAGCCGCGGCCGTCGACGGCGAGCGTCGCACCTTCCTTGATGCCGATGTCGATGTAGCTCTTGACCTTCTCGACCGCCTCGCGCGTAACCAGCGGACCGTAATCGGCCGAGGGATCGATCGAGGTGCCGATCTTGAGGCTCTCGACGCGCGGGATCAGCTTCTCCATCAGGCGGTCAGCAGTCGACTTGCCGACCGGGACCGCGACGGAGACGGCCATGCAGCGCTCGCCGGCCGAACCGTAGCCGGCGCCGATCAGCGCGTCGACGGCCTGGTCCATGTCCGCATCCGGCATCACGATCGCGTGGTTCTTGGCGCCGCCAAAGCACTGGCAGCGCTTGCCGGTTTGCGCGGCACGCTCATAGATGTACTGCGCGATCGGCGTCGAGCCGACGAAGCCGACGGCCTTGATGTCGGGATCGTCGAGGATGGCGTCGACCGCCTCCTTGTCGCCGTTGACGACGTTGAGGATGCCAGCGGGCAGGCCGGCCTCGATCATCAACTCGGCAAGCTTCATCGGCACGCCGGGATCGCGCTCCGAAGGCTTGAGGATGAAGGCGTTGCCGCAGGCGATCGCGGGGGCGAACTTCCACATCGGGATCATCGCCGGGAAGTTGAACGGGGTGATGCCGGCGACGACACCGAGTGGCTGGCGCATCGAATAGATGTCGATGCCGGGGCCGGCGCCTTCGGTGTATTCGCCCTTCATCAAATGCGGGATGCCGCAAGCGAACTCGACGACCTCGAGGCCACGCTGGATGTCGCCCTTGGCGTCGGGCACGGTCTTGCCGTGCTCGCGCGCGAGCAGCTCGGCGAGCTTGTCGTAGTCGCGCTGGATCAGCTCCAGGAATTTCATCATGACGCGGCCGCGGCGCTGGGGATTTGTCGCGGCCCACTCCGGCTGTGCGGCGCGCGCGTTCTCGACGGCGGCGCGAACCTCGGCGTTGGACGCCAACGCGACCTTGGCCTGGACGTCACCGGTCATCGGCTCGAAAACGTCGGCGGTGCGGCCCGAGGTACCCTTGACCTCCTTGCCGCCGATGAAATGTCCGATTGAACGCATGGAATGATCTCCTTGGAAGTCGAGCCTGATCACTTTGACAAATCCTATTGACCTGCATTTTATAGGATTCAAGTCTGAGATATTGCACCATAGATGTGCGAAAATGCTGGATCAAGGCGCTATCGATTGGGACGACTTTCGCTTCGTGCTGGCCATCGTGCGGGGCGGCTCGGTGTCGGCTGCGGCAAAACAGCTCGGGGTCGATCATGCCACGGTGATTCGCCGCGTCGACCGGCTGGAGAAGCATCTCTCGGCAAAATTGTTTGACCGGCGCAAGACCGGCTATCTCCTCACCGAGGCCGGCCAGCGCGTCGCCGACAGTGCGGAAGCGATGGAATCGACCATCGTCGCCAATCAGGAGCAGGTCGGCGGCTCGGTCGCACGGCTGACCGGCACCGTGCGGATCGGCGCGCCCGATGGTTTTGGCACTGCCTTTCTGGCACCGCGGCTGGCGCCCTTTGCGGACCGTTATCCCGATCTGGACCTGCAACTTGTGGCCACCGCTCGGCTGTTCAGCCTCTCCAAACGCGAGGCCGACATCGCCATCAGCCTGACCATGCCGAAGGAAGGCCGCATCGTCGGCCGCAAGCTCCTCGACTACCGCCTCGGGCTCTATGCCGCGCCTGGCTATCTCGAACGTTTCCCAGAGATCACATCGCGCCAGGACCTGCCGCAGCACCGTTTCGTCGGGTACATCGAAGAGCTGCTGTTCACGCCGGAACTCGACTATCTGCCGCAGGTGTCGCCGAAGATCTCCGCACGTTTCCGCAGCGCCAATCTGATCGCGCAGCTCAATGCAACGCTCTCAGGCTTCGGAATCGCGGTGCTGCCGCACTTCATGGCAAGCGACTACCCGCAGCTCGAAGCCGTACTGCCCGAAGAAATCTCGATCACGCGGACGTTCTGGATGTTGATGCACGCCGACAGCAAGGACCTCGCGCGGATCAGGGCCGTCGCAGATTACATCAGCGAGATCGTGGAGCGCGAGCGAGCGCTGTTTGCGGGGCGGTAACGTCGATTAGTCCGGTCCGAAGCACAACTGCCAGCTCCTCATGGTGAGGAGGCGCGAAGTGCCGTCTCGAACCATGCAGGCCCGTATCTCACCCGCGGCCATCCTTCGAGACGACCGGTTGGCGGTCTCCTCAGGATGAGGTCCCGAGGGGGTGTAGCTGGCACTAGTTCTGCTTCTCGCGCGCCTTCTTCGCGGCCGCGGCCTTCGGCTCACGCCGCGCGCCCTCAAGCGCGCTGTCCCGGCCCGCCTTCAGCACCTCGTCGGACAATTCGCTCGAGCCGGCGATGCGCGCCAGCAGCATGGTGCCGGCCATCGTGGCGAGCGTCGCAATCGCCTGTTTTCGTGCGGCCTTGCGCGGCATGTTCGGGATATAATCGGTCATCATCTCGATCATCTCGTCGAGCTTGCCGGCAAACGCCTTCCGCGTCTTCGGGCTCTCGCGGGCGATCTCGGCGCCGAGTGAGGGGATCGAGCAGCCATGGCCTGGATTGTCGCGATGCAGCGCGCAGAGATAGCTATCCGCGATCAGTGCCAAACGCTTCTCCGGCGCAGCCTCGCTCGTGAGCTTGCGCCAATGCTCCATCGAGCGATCCATGGCGTAGGCGAAGGCCTCGATCACCAGCGCCTCGCGGGAATCGAAATGCGCGTAGAAGCCGCCGTGGGTCAGGCCTGCCTCCTTCATGAGATCGGCGACGCCGATGCCGTGGGCACCTTTTTCGCGCAGTCGCACCGAGGCCTTCTTCACGATGCGGTCGTGGGTTTCCTGCTTGTGTTCCCGGGAATAGCGCATGCGGATCTCATTGAATGTCGGAAATCATCTCATAACACGCGAACGTCGCGAACGGCGCATTAAATCGCAGTTAGATTGTTGCCGATCATGGAAAAGGTTGCGGTTGCATGCACCGCCAGCGCGCCCTTGCCGTCACGAACGAAACCTTCAGCGTAGCTGGTCTGGCGCCCCAGCTTGATCACCTTGCCTTCGGCCGAGATCAGGCCTGAACGGACCGAGAGCGGACGCAGGAAGGTCAGCTTCAGATCGAGGGTCACGGAGCCCTGCCCGGCCTCCAGCCGGGTCGAGATCGCGCACCCCATGGCTGTATCCAGCAGCGCCGCAGCGGTTGCGCCGTGCAAGAGGCCGACAGTATTTTCGAGATCTTCACGCGGCTCCAGTTCCATGACGATCCGGCCCGGCTCAACCACGGCCATGGTGAAGCCGATGAGTTTTGCGAAGGGCGGCGGCGGCAGGCGGCCGTCACGAATGCCCAGCATGGCGTCCATGCCCGACAGACCCATCGCCACCTTCGCAACCGGTGCAGGCATCTGCCAATCCACCACGCGCTCGCGCCGCTGGTCGGGCGAAAACAGGTCAAGATGGTCGGATTGGGTCATGACCGCCTCTTGTATGATTTACATCATACTATGTGGCGGACTTCGCCCTGGCAACTCCGCCCACCGCCCGCTTGACAAGCCGGGCGTTTCGGCCCGGAAGTGACCTCGACCCGGTGCGCCCTGCGCCTGTCCACCAAACCTCGAGATGCCACATGGAAATGCTCAACCACCATTGCGGCGTGACGCGTGATGCGCGCGGCGTCGTCCATGTCGCGATCTGCAACGCCGGCCCGCTCAACATCCTCGGCTCGCCCGTGACCGACGCCATGCGCGAAGGCTTGCAGCGGCTTGCCACCGACCACGCAATCCGCGTCGTGGTGCTGCGCGGCGAGAGCGAAAAGAGCATGATCGGCGGCGCGGACATCAAGGAGATGGCGAAACTCGACCAAAGATCGGCCGAAGCCTTCATCAGCCGCCTGCGCGATCTCTGCGAGGCGGTGCGCGCCTTCCCGGCTCCCGTGATCGCGCGCATGCCCGGCTGGTGCCTCGGCGGCGGCCTCGAGGTTGCCGCCGCCTGCGACTTCCGCATCGCCGCCCATGATGCGCATTTCGGCATGCCGGAGGTGCGCGTCGGCATCCCCTCGGTGATTCATGCCGCGCTGCTGCCGCGCCTGGTCGGCTGGGCCCGCGCGCGCTGGCTGGTGATGACGGCGGAGAACATCGACGCGCCGACGGCGCTCGCGTGGGGATTGGTCGACAAGGTTGCGCCGCAAGGCGGGCTGGATGCCGAGGTCGAGCGCGTCGTGCAGGCGTTGCTCGCATGCGGCCCCGAGGCGCTGCGATCGCAAAAGGCGCTGCTGCGGCAATGGGAGGAATTGCCGCTGACGGAGTCGGTCAATCTCAGTGTCAAGGTGTTCGGCGAGTCGTTCCTGACGGACGAGCCGACGCGGCTGATGCAGGCGTTCGTGAACCGGAAGCGATAGGGCTGTCGCCGCAATCGTCTCTGATTAGTAAGTCGCCGCCACGCCAAACGTGTCATGCCCCGGCTTGCCGCCTTCGCTAAAGCTTCGGCGGCCGAGCACCCTGACGGCCCGGCGTAGCCTTGGCGGAGCCGGGACCGGGCATCCAGGACGCCGCGGCTTCTCCGTATCCCACGACGGCCTCTGGAATATTGGATCACCCGCCTTCGCGGGTGATGACAATGTGCCTCGAAGAAGCACCTCCTCGAATCGAACGACTAAATCTCATCCGAACGACGACATTTTCTCATCCCTGGCGCGGTTGCATTTTTTGCGCCGCATCATATGATGAGCATAATCTTACTTATCCCCGCAGGAGTTCGTCATGGCCGAAGCTGCCGATCCCGTCGTCATCGTCTCCGCCGCCCGCACCCCGCTCGGCCGCTTCATGGGCGAATTGTCGCCGCTCCCCGCGCACAAGCTCGGATCGCACGTAATCGGCGCGGCGTTGGAGCGCGCAAAACTCGCGCCTGAGAAGGTCGACGAGGTGTTCATGGGCTGCGTGCTGCCAGCCGGTCAGGGCCAGGCTCCGGCGCGCCAGGCCGCGCGTGCAGCAGGTCTCCCCGACGCCACGGGTGCGACCACCGTCAACAAGGTCTGCGGCTCCGGCATGAAGGCGACCATGCTGGCGCACGACATCATCCGCGCCGGCTCGGCCGAGATCGTCGTCTCCGGCGGCATGGAGAGCATGAGCAACGCGCCGTATCTTTTGGCCAAGGCGCGCGGCGGCTACCGCGCCGGCCATGACCGCATCATCGACCACATGATGATGGACGGGCTGGAGGACGCCTACGAGACCGGCCGCTCCATGGGCGATTTCGGCGAGACGACTGCGGAAGCTTATCAGTTCACGCGCAAGGACCAGGACGCCTATGCGATGGAGACACTCAGCCGCGCGCGCAAGGCGGTCGAAGGCGGCGCGTTCAAGGCCGAGATCGCGCCGGTCACGCTCACCGAGAAAGCGGGTCCCCGCGTCATCGCCAACGACGAGCATCCGCTGAAGGTCGATCCCGCCAAAATCCCCGGCTTGAAGCCGGCGTTCCGCGCCAACGGCACCATCACGCCGGCGGCCTCCTCCGCGAACGCCGACGGCGCTGCCGCGCTCGTGCTGACCAAGCGCTCGCTCGCCGATCGGAGCGGCCTGCCGGTTCTGGCCGAGATCAAGGGCCATGCCACCCACAGCCAGGAGCCGCAATGGTTCACCACGGCGCCGATCCCGGCGATCCGCAAGCTGCTCGACAAGGTCGGTTGGAGCGCAAGCGATGTCGATCTGTTCGAGATCAATGAGGCCTTCGCCGTCGTTGCGATGGCGGCGCAGCGCGATCTCGGCATTCCCCGCGACAAGCTCAACATCAATGGCGGCGCCTGCGCGCTTGGCCATCCCATCGGCGCGACCGGCGCGCGGCTGATCGTGACGCTGCTTCATGCGCTGGAGGCGCAGAACCTCAAGCGTGGCGTCGCGGCGCTCTGCATCGGCGGCGGCGAGGCCACGGCGATTGCGGTAGAGCGGCTGGGGCACTGACGCAAGAAAGTCTGAAAACGAGGGAACTCTGTCATTTGCGACAGAACGCTTCCGTGCCATCCTCGAACTGACGCCGGTCTCTTGCGACCGCCCGTCAACATTGAGGCCCAATGATCTCGAACTGGCTCGCGGCAGCACTTTCCCGCCGCAACATTCACTACGGCTGGGTGATGGTCGGCGTAACCTTCCTCGCCGCGCTGATCAGCGCCGGCACGGTCGGTGCGCCCGGCGTTTTCATCCTTCCCCTGCAAAAGGAGTTCGGTTGGAGCACGGCCGAGATCTCCTCCGCGCTGTCGATCCGCTTCATCCTGTTCGGGCTGATGGCACCATTCGCCGCTGCCCTGCTCAACCGCTACGGCCTGCGCAACGTCACGCTCGCCGCCCAGCTGATCGTCGTCTCGGCGCTCGTGCTCTCGCTCGGCATGACCGAGGTCTGGCAGCTCGTCGCCCTCTGGGGCGTGATGATCGGCATCGGCACCGGCATGACCGCCTTGGTTTTGGGCGCCACCATCGCCACGCGCTGGTTCGCAGCAAGACGCGGCCTCGTCGTCGGCATCATGACGGCGAGCGTCGCCACGGGTCAACTCGTATTCCTGCCGCTGCTCGCAAGCCTCACCGAACGGTTCGGCTGGCGCCTCGCACTCGGCTTCGTCTGCACCATGCTCGGTGTCTCGGCGCTGGCAGTCCTGCTCGCGATGCGGGACCGGCCGAGCGATGTCGGCCTGCGCCCATTCGGCGACGCAGGGACCGCGCCGCTGCCCGCTCCGCCGGCCAGTCACGGCTCGATCACCGGCGTTGCGCTCGGCACGCTGCGCGACGCCTCGAAGTCGACTGCGTTCTGGATCCTGTTTGCGACCTTCTTCGTCTGCGGCGCCTCAACCAATGGTCTCGTCCAGGTGCACCTGATCCCGATGTGCCTCGATTTCGGCATCCCGCAGGTGCAGGCGGCAAGCCTGCTTGCGGCAATGGGCATCTTCGATTTCTTCGGCACCATCATGTCGGGCTGGCTGTCGGACCGCTACGACAATCGCTGGCTCTTGTTCTGGTATTACGGCCTGCGCGGGCTGTCGCTGATCTTCCTGCCCTTCAGCGATTTCTCGTTCTACGGCTTATCGATGTTCGCGATGTTCTACGGGCTCGACTGGATCGCCACGGTTCCGCCGACCGTACGGCTCACGGCGCAGAAGTTCGGGCCCGAGCGCGCCAACCTCGTGTTCGGCTGGATCTTTGCCGGCCATCAACTCGGCGCCGGCACCGCCGCCTTCGGCGCTGGCCTGTCGCGCACCGTCTATGAGAGCTACCTGCCCGCCTTCTTCGTCGCTGGCGCGCTGTGTGTGTTCGCTTCGCTCATCGTGCTGGCATTGTCGCGGCAACCCAAGCCGAAGCCGCAAGCGGCGACGGCCTAATACCTCATCGTGATGAAGCCGAACACCGCGGCATTGCCGAGGCGAGACGCCGCGCGGTAAAAGGCGATCTCGCGGCTTCGCGGCGCTGGCGGTGACGCCGAGCTCCCGCGGAATTTGAGCTATATTCCCATTAGACTCCCGGGCACAAACGTGGACAATACCCCAGCACGTCACGTGCACAGTGCACACCAAAGATGCACCAGAGGAAACACATGCCGGCTGCCTTCCCGTCGTCCCCACCCGACATTCCAGCCACTCCTTTGACCACCGAAATGCGCGATGCGTTGCGCGCGATCGTGGGCCAAAAAGGTCTCATCGAGGACGAGCACGGCAAGCAACCGTTCGTGACCGATTGGCGCGGATTGCTGGTCGGCGGCGCCGGTGCCATCGTTCGTCCCGGCAGCACCGAGGAAGTCTCCAGGGTGGTCCGGCTTTGCCACGAGCACGGCGTCGCGATCGTGCCGCAGGGCGGCAACACCGGTCTGATGGGCGGGGCGACGCCCTGGCCTGCGCACACCGGCATCGTGTTGTCGCTCGGCCGCATGAACCGCATTCTGGAGGTCGATCCGGTCGGCTATTCGATGACGGTCGAGGCCGGATGCGTGCTGCAGACGCTTCAGGAGACAGCAAGCGCACACGACAGGTTCCTGCCGCTCAGCCTCGGTGCCCAGGGCTCGTGCATGATCGGCGGCAACCTCTCGACCAATGCCGGCGGCGTCCAGGTGCTGCGCTATGGCAATGCCCGCAACCTCGTGCTGGGGCTCGAAGTCGTGCTGCCCAATGGCGAGGTCTGGGACGGATTGCGCGCGCTCAAGAAGGACAACACCGGCTACGATCTCAAGCACCTGTTCATGGGTGCCGAAGGCACGCTGGGGATCATCACCAAGGCCGTTCTCAAGCTATGGCCTGCCCCGAAGGACGTCTGCACCGCCTGGCTGGCGGTGCGCGATCCGCGCGCGGCTCTGGAAATCCTGTCCGAAGCCCACAGCGCCTCCGAAGACAATGTCGGCTCCTGCGAGCTGATGAGCCGCTCCGCCATAGACATGGTGCTGCGCCATATCCCCGGCACTCAGGATCCGCTCAAGGCAGATACGTCATGGTACCTCCTGCTCGAATGGTCATCCGCACGCCCACGCCGGGACGGCACCGAGGGCATGTCCGAGAAGATGGAGCAGTTTCTCGCCGATCAGCTCGAGGCCGGTCGCGTGCGCGATGCAGCGATCGCACACACGGTCAGCCAGTCGCGCAAAATGTGGCGCATCCGCGAGGGTGTCGCCGAGGCCTCCCGGGCCGAGGGACCGGGACTGAGCTACGACGTATCCGTTGCGATCTCCAGGATTCCCGAGTTCATCGATCTGGGACTCAAGGCCGTGCTCGGCATTCTCCCCACCATCCGCCCCTATCCGCTCGGACATATCGGCGACGGCAATCTGCATTTTTCATTCATGGGGCCGCTCGGCATGGATCAGCAGACGCTGACCCAATACAAGGGCGTCATCACGCGGGCCGTGAACGATCTCATCACCTCCATGGGGGGCTCGATCTCGGCGGAGCACGGCATAGGCATCGACAAGCTCGACGAGCTCAGTCACTATCGCTCGAAGACCGAGCTCGACATCATGCGCACCATCAAGCGCGCGCTCGATCCGCAGAACATCATGAATCCCGGCAAGGTGCTGCGGCTGTGATCGACGCTGCGCCCGGCGCCAATCAATGGTCCAGCATGGGCGGGTCGCAAAGGTGGCGCGACCTGTCCATGGTCTTGTCGAGAGTATAGTGTCCGCCGTCCTCAAGCCATCGAACCGCCGCGCGGGTTGACGATCGTATACCCTCGCAATGAACGCGCATGGATTCGCGTCGCGCGCCCGCCCGAGTTGGCGTCATAGGCCATCCAGACGTCGCCCCCGAGGTGCTGCTCCAGGACGAAAACGTGTCCTCGTCGTGCAGCAACCATTCCTGGTGCGGGTGATGTCCGCGGAAAGCGCAGCCAATTGGCCGCAAGATTCAATTCCGGCACGATACGGCCGAACACGCGCAGAGCCGCGCCGCAGCCGCAGAAGGACGAAGGGCAACCGGCCGGACGGCCACCGATAACGCGCGCGCCGGATACACCGGAGACGGTCGCCGGCGTGGCGGCTCCCCCTGCATCAGTCACTGTCAGTTGCGTCGAGCGGTAGGCTTGTAGAGAAGACCTGGAATTGAGTGAAGATCTGGAAATCAGTGAGGACCTGGAAGTCCGCTCGTTTCGCGTTCTCGAATACGAGAAGTCGCAGGGCATGGTGACATTGCATTCAGCGGCTTGATGAATGCGATAAGGCCGGGCTTCCGAAGCGACAGAACCTAGAACAACGAAGACGCACGCAGAAAATACTCGCTTGAACATTGCAGGACTCCAAATGAGAGACCCTGCCCCGGACAACGAGAAACCAATAACAGTTTGGCTGAAATGGGCCTAAAGAGCGGCTAAAAATGGCGGGATCGCGCGACACAACCTGCAATCGCTGTCGCCTACACGTAGCGGCTGAGATGATTAACTCGCAGCGCACGAATGCCGCCCAGCAAGTCAAGCTTGCGGCATGCAACCGAGTCCCGTCCGCAACTGGAGCGTTGCGGAGGCACTTGATTGGCCAACGTCCGGTGCGCACCCTGCCGCTCACTGCATCATCGCCGCCGCGATCTTCTCCGCGGTCATTAATACCGGAAAATTGGTGTTGGCGCATGGCACCACCGGGAAGATCGACGCGTCGACGACGCGCAGGCCCTGCACGCCCTTGACGCGGCCCTGATTGTCGACCACTGCCATCGGATCGTCGTCCCGGCCCATGCGGCATGAGCACGAGGCATGCCACACGCCGATGGTCGCCTTGCGCACGAAAGCTTCCAGCGCCTCGTCGTCGTTCATCACCTGATCGAAGGTAAAACCCTCGACCACGAAATTGTCGATCATGTAGTGACGCAGCGCCGCCGGGCCGTCCATCAGAGCCGCGGCGATCGTGGTGAGAATCCTGTTCTTGGTATTGACCACGCCGATCTTGCGGACGCGGTCGGTATAGGCGGCCGGGAACGGCTTGTCAGTCACCTTCCTGACGACTTCGCTCATCTGCACCGCCGCCATCTTGCGGAAACCGCTTATGAGGCGATCGAGGTCGCGCCGGTCGGACAACAAATTGAACTCGACGATCGGCTCCGCTGAGGGATCGCGCGAGGCAAGCTTGACCTGCCCGGTCTCGGAATAGGTCTTGTTGACGAAGGTTAGGAGCGAGCCGATCTGCGCGCCGACCGCGTGCCAGGCCGATTTGCTGATGACGACGACGAACATGTCGCCTTTCGGCACGCCCGGCAGCCCGGAGGAATATCGCAGCCCAAGCTGCATGTGGCGCCTGGTGTGCTCGTTCATGCGCGCGCCGCGGCGAACGAAGGACGACAGCGAGATCGAGGGATGATCCATCAGGCGCTGGCCGACGCCTTGCAGCCCCATCAGCACGGGAATGCCCAGATCCTTGAGGTGACCGACCGGGCCGATGCCGGCGCGCAAGAGATGCGCCGGCGAATGGATGGCGCCGCTGGAGAGAATGATCTCGCGACCGCGAAATTCCTGCTCCCGTCCATCGATCACAGCTTTCACGCCGACGCATTGCGTGCCCTCGAACAGCAGCTCCCGAACCTGCGTGTTGGTGGAGATCGTGAGGTTGGCGCGTTTACGGGTGTCGCGATCGAGATAGCCCATCGCGGCCGAAACGCGCTGCTCGGTTTGGTTCGAATGCGTCACCGGGAAATAGCCGTCGACGAACTCGCCGTTCTGGTCCGGCACGAACTGATGGCCGGCCTGCTGGAAGGCCGCGGCGAAGGCCTGTGAATGCCGCGTCCAGTGCTCCCTCGGGATACGGCGGACCGGGATCCTGCCGTCCTTGCCGTGGTACGGTCCGTCGAAATCGAGGTCCCGCTCGACTTTCTTGAAGAAGGGCAGCACGTCGTTCCAGCTCCAGCCCTCGGCGCCCCGCGCCTGCCATTCGTCGTAATCGGTCGGCGCGCCGCGATTGGCCATCTGACCATTGATCGACGAGCCGCCGCCGAGCACGCGCGCCTGCTCGTATTTGCGTAAAGGAGGACGTTCCTCGTTCGGATTGTTGTGGCTGACAACTTGCGTCGTGACCTTGAGTTCGGTCCAGTGGAAGCGCGGATCGAAATAGGCAGTGCCCGGATAGCTGTCCCTGATCTCGGCCGGCTCGTTGCCGGGTGGTGTGTCCTGTCCGGCTTCGCACAGCAGGACCTTGCTGGCGCTCCTTGCGGAGAGCCGGTGGGCCAGCACGGACCCCGCCGAGCCGCCGCCCACGATAATGAAGTCATACACGATTGGCGCGTCCTCTCGTTTTTGCCGGGGAAGCGTAGCGCGTTCTTGTTTTGAGGTCACGCCATGGCTGCCGCGACAAGATTGTCGCGCAGTCGCGACGATGGCTGAAACTCACGGCCTGATCGAAAAGTTCTCCGGCGGCCCTGGCTTGCGCAGCGGCTCGGCGAGGCGCGCGAACTCGCACAGCAGCGACCGCGTCTTTCTGGGATCGATGATCTCCTCGACCCAGAATTTTTCGGCAGAGCGGAACGGCGAACGCAGTTTGTTGAGGCGCTCCTCGATCGCTTTCAGCTTCGCGGCCTTGTCCTCGGCCGCGTCGATATCGGCGCGGTAGGCGGCTTCGATGCCGCCCTCGAGCGGGAGCGAACCCCAATAGGCGGACGGCCAGGCGTAGCGGATCGAGAAACGATCGGCGGGCTGATGCACGACGCCGGCCACGCCGAAGGCGTTGCGCAGGATCATTGTGCACCAGGGCACGGTGGTCTGGTTGACTGCGGCCATGGCGCGGACGCCGTGGCGGATGGTGGCCGCCTTCTCGGCGTCGAGGCCGATCATGAAGCCCGGGCAGTCCATGAGATAGACGATCGGCAGGTGGAAGGTCTCGGCGAAGTCGACCCAGCGCACCACCTTCTGGCAGGCATCCGCCGTCCAGGAGCCGCCATAGTGAAAACTGTCGCTGGCGAGCAGCAGCACCGCCCTGCCCTCGAGCCGGGCAAGACCGACGATAACAGGCTTACCGAAGTTCTTTGCGACCTCGAAGAACGAGCCCGTGTCGACGACGGCGTCGATGATCGGGCGCATCTTATAGACCTGCTTGCGGTTGCGCGGCACCGCGTTCAGCAGCGCTTCCTCGGCGCGTTCCGGATCGTCGGTGCACGGCAAGGTCGGCGGCAGCTCGTACACCGAGGACGGCAGATAGGACAGGAAGCGCCGCGCGCAGGCAAACGCCTCCTCCTCGGTCTCGACCGCATGATCGACCGCACCGGCGCGAGTCTGGATGTCGGCGCCGCCAAGTTCTTCCTTCGAGAGGTCCTGCCCCAGCGCCTTCACCACCGGTGGGCCCGCAACGAACATCGCGGACTTTCGGGTCATGATGGAATAGTGGCTGGCGGCGAGACGCGCAGCACCGAGCCCCGCGACCGACCCGAGGCCGAGCGCGACGACCGGTACGCGCGACAAATTCTCCGTCGTGAAGCGATACCACCGCGTGCCACCGATGCCGCCCGGCAGATTGGCCGCGCCCTTGGTCTCGATGGTCTTGACCGAGCCGCCGCCGCCGGAGCCTTCGATGATGCGGATAATGGGCAGCCGGAAGTCGTGCGCCATTTCCTCCGCCATCAGCGGCTTGGCCGAGATCGACGCGTCCGCCGAGCCGCCGCGCACCGTGAAATCGTCGC
Source organism: Bradyrhizobium sp. 159 (assembly GCF_023073795.1). Lineage (NCBI taxonomy): Bacteria > Pseudomonadati > Pseudomonadota > Alphaproteobacteria > Hyphomicrobiales > Nitrobacteraceae > Bradyrhizobium > Bradyrhizobium sp. 159. The sequence goes on from NZ_JADPKE010000088.1 coordinate 209,745, forward strand.
CGACCACGACCACGGTGCGGCCGTCGACGCGTGCGCGACCGAACACGCAGTTCGCCGGCGTCAGCTTCTGCAACTCGCCGCTGGAATCGTACTCACCGATGCCGGAGACCGCACCGATTTCGTGAAAGCTGCCTTTGTCGATCAGTCCGCCGATTCGCTCCCGAACAGTCAGCCGGCCCTGGTCATGCTGTCGCTTGACCTTGTCAACGCCGCCCATCTCCCGCGCGAAGGCTTCGCGCCGGGCTAGCTCGTCGAGTTCCGGCTTCCAGTTCATTCACTCCCTCCGAGTTGATCGGCTTGTTCTTGTTATGCACGGCTATGGCGACCGGTCTACGCGAGATACGGTTGTTGAAGGCATCGCCCTCCGCGCCTTCCATCAGGCTGCCGAGCGAGCGGCCGAGCGCGAGCATCAACGGGGCGACTTCGTCATGCAGCCGTTGCTCGTCATACATTGCGGCCAAAAGACCGATCGTGACGACCACGAAGGTCTGATACTGCGGCGACCAGATCGGCACAGCGAGTCCGTTGATGTGCGGGCTCCAGAGGCCGCAGGCCACGACATAGCCGCGCTCGCGCAGCGATTGCCGGTTGGCCTCGATGCGGGGTTTGAGAATCTTCGCAGCCTCGGGCGCTTCCCGCTCCATGTCCGCAATGAAGGCGTCGCCCATCTCGGGCGCCAGCGCCGCAGTGTAGGCCGCGCCCGCGGCGGTCGAAGCCATCGAGATGCGGCTGCCGGTGCCCTCGTGCAGGCCGAGTGCGGTCGCTGAGCGCGCGAACTGGAGATAGACGAGATGGAAACGATCGGGAACGACGAAGCCGACCGTGCCCGGAACCTGCTCGGCGACTTCCTGAAGCCGCTGGCGGATCATGCTGCGCAGCTGCGCGCCCTTCATCATCGAAGCGCTCATCGCCACCGCGCTCGGGCCGATGCGATATTTCTGGTCGCGCGGCAGATACACAAGCTGGCCCATGCGGGTCAGCGTGTGCGTGAGCCGCGACACCGTCGAGCGCGGCAGGCCACAGCGATTTGAAATTTCGAGATTGCCAAGCCTGCTATCGTGGCCCTCGAAGCATCGCAGCACGTCGAACGCGCGCGATACCACCTGGATGACATCACCCTCACCGGCATCGCCGGCGAGCGCCCCTTGCCTACTCAACCGCTCCGAACGTCGTCCCATGATCCCTACCGTTTGTTCCGCTCTGCGGAATTAAATTCCACTTGCAGACGACGCTACCTCAGGCATTTTGCGACGACAACAAAAAGGCGATGGCATGCCAGAAATTAAAATCGTTACCGAAGTCGCGGGCCGTGTCTGCGCGACTCCCGTGCAAGTTGGAGGAACCGTCGCGGATGGCGATGACGTTGTGGTGGTCGAAGCCATGAAGATGGAGATACCGGTGCCATCGCCCGCGAGCGGCACGATCACATCGCTGCTGGTGAAGCTCGACGACGTCGTTGCCGAGGGACAGGCGATCGCGATTGTCGCGAGCTGACTGCATAATCCGTCACTTCCGCGACAATCTGTCAGTCTCATTGCGGCATTCGCGAGACGGCGTTGCCATCGCCTGATCCCGGTGACATGATCCGATTCAAGCAAAAAGTTTCTTCGCGGCAAACGCGAGGATGAAGGAGGGAAACATGCTTCGTGGGCTGCTCGTGCTCGCGCCTGCCTTGGTGGCGGGCATTTCTTTTGCGTCTACACGCTATGCGTTCGCCGAGGACATCAAGCTGCCGGCGACATTGACGTTCACCGCCTATGACACCGGCACTGCCGGCTTCAACATAGCAGTCGGCGTCGGCAAGATGATGAAGGACAAATACGGCACCGACGTGCGCGTGCTCCCCGCCGGCAACGACGTCGCCCGCCTCGCGCCGCTCCGCGCCAAGCGTGCGGCCTCCGCGGCGATGGGATCTGGCACCTATTTCGCGCAGGAAGGCGTATTCGAGTTCGGATCGAAGGAATGGGGACCGCAGCCGCTCCAGATCCTGCTCTCAACCGTCGACTGCAATTGCGGCTCGCTCGCCGTCGCCGCCGACACCGGCGTGAAGGAGCTGAAAGATCTCAGGGGCAAGCGTGTCGGCTTCGTCGTCGGCTCGCCGGCGCTGAACCAGAACTCGCTCGCAGTGCTCGCCTTCGCGGGGCTGACGCAGAAGGATGTCAAGGTGGTCGAGTTCGCCAGCTACGGCGCGATGTGGAAAGGCCTGATCAACAACGACGTCGATGCTGCCTTCGGCACCACCATCACCGGTCCTGCCAAGGAAGCCGAGACTTCGCCGCGCGGGCTGATCTGGCCGCCGCTCCCCGCCAAGGACAAGGAGGGCTGGGCGCGGATGCAGAAGGTCGGCTCGTTCTTCTTCCCGCAGCTTGCGACCTGCGGCGCCGGCATCTCGCCGGACAAGCCGGTCGAGCTCGGCAACTATCCCTATCCGATCTTCGTCGCCTATGCCTCGCAACCGGCCGATCAGGTCTATGCGATCACGAAGGCGATGATCGTGAACTACGACGCCTACAAGGATTCCGCGCCCGGCGCCGGCGGGCTTGCCGCCGACCGGCAAACCAAGAACTGGGTGGTGCCGGTGCATCCCGGCGCCGTGAAGGCGCTGAAGGAAGCCGGACAATGGACCGACGCGCAGGAAGCGCACAACAACAAGCTGATCAAGCGGCAAGAGGTACTTGGCGCAGCGTGGGCGGAGTACGGCAAATCCAATCCGCCATCGGATGACAAGGCGTTCCTCGACGGCTGGATGAAGGCCCGCGCCGCTGCGCTCGCCAAGGCCGACATGCCGAACGGCTTCGAGGATTAGAACAGGATCATGTCTTCTACCTCAGTCTCCACCGGCCCGCAGGACGAGGCCAAGCGGATCGTGTTCGACGATCCGCACGGCGCCGCCGGCAACATGCAGGAGGCGGAGGTCACGCGCGTGCGCACGTTGCGCGGCGCCTGGCGCTGGACGTTGGTGGTCGCGACGGCGGCAACCATCCTGCTCTGCATCAACCAGCAATTCTCGCTGCGCTTCTTCGTCGGCTACACCCAGCTCAACACCGAATATTTCTATCTCCTGATAGCGTTGATGCTGCCGTTCACCTTCTTGATCTTCCCTGGGACTGAACGCGCGCCGCTCGACCGGATTCCCTGGTACGATCTCGTCTTGTTCGTCGCGACCTTCGCGGCGGCGCTGATGCTAATGTCGAACGTACGCAAGGCGGCTGAGGCCGGCTGGGAGTTCGGCGGCGCGCCTAACGGCGTGATCGCGGCGGGCCTCGTGATGTGGGTGATGCTGATGGAGGCGCTGCGCCGCACCGGCGGCTGGAGCCTGCTGCTGAGCGTCCTGCCCTTCACCGTCTATCCGCTGTTCGCCGAGGCCGGCTGGCTCGGCCCGTTCCGCGGCACACAATCGACGCTCGAGCAAGCAACCGCCTACCACGTGCTCTCCGGCGAGAGCCTGCTCGGCATTCCCATTCAGGCTTTCGCCGACACCGTGATCGGCTTCCTGGTGTTCGGCACGGCGCTGATGATGACGGGGGCCGGAAAGTTCTTCATCAATCTCGCCTTCGCACTGTGCGGCACCTTCCGCGGCGGGGCGGCGAAAGTCTGCATCTTTGCCAGCGGCCTCCTCGGCATGATGTCGGGCTCCATCATCTCCAACGTGCTCACCGCCGGCACCATGACCATTCCTGTCATGAAGAAGAGCGGTTTTCGCGCGTCCTATGCCGGTGCGATCGAGGCCTGCGCCTCGACCGGCGCGGTGCTGGCGCCGCCGGTAATGGGCGCGACCGCCTTCGTGATCGCGCAGTTCCTTAATATCAGCTACGCCGATGTCGCGATCGCCGCGATCATTCCGGCGACGCTCTACTACATCGGCCTGTTCATGCAGGTCGACGCCTACGCCGCGCGCCACGGGCTGAAGGGGATTCCGCGCGCCGAGCTGCCCCGCATCATGGATACGATCAGGGAGGGCTGGTACTACGTCTTCGTCATCGCACTTTTGATCGTGATGCTGCTCTACTTCAAGCGCGAGAGCCACGCGCCGTTTTACGCCACCGCGCTACTGCTGGTGCTCAACCAATTCTTCTCGAAGGACACACGCTGGACGTTTGCGACCATCGGCAAATTCCTCGAGATCAACGGCCGCACCTTCGTCGAGTTGGTCGGCATTCTCGCCGGCTGCGGCCTGCTGATCGGCGCGTTCTCGATGACCGGCGTGGTGTCGAGCCTCGCCAACGACCTCCTGCACATTGCCGGCGACAATGCCTTCCTGCTGCTCGGCATGTGCGCGCTGACCAGCCTGATCCTCGGCCTCGGCCTGACGACGACAGCCTGCTACATTTTCCTCGCCATCCTGGTCGCGCCCGCGCTGGAGAAGCTCGGGCTCAATCGCATGGCTGTACACATGTTCATCTTCTATTGGGGCATGCTGTCGTCGATCACGCCGCCGGTCGCCATCGCCTCGTTCGCGGCCGCAGGCATCGCCGGCTCCCCGGCGATGAAGACAGGCTGGGAATCGATGTGGGTCGGCAGCATCATTTACTTCATCCCCTTCTTCTTCGTGCTCAATCCGGCGCTGGTGCTGCAAGGGCCAAGCCCATACCTCGCCGGCCTCGGCCTGATGGGGCTTGCCGCGTTCGGCACGCTGTTCATCTGCGGCGGCATCCAGGGCTACCAGCCCTTCGTCGGCGACCTTCGCGGCGCCGGCGCGCTGGAATGGCCGATCCGTGTCCTGCTGGTGATCGGCGGCTTCGTGGTCGCGACGCCCGGCGGCGGGATCATGCCGCTGTCGCAGATGCAGGTGACGCTGCTTGGCCTTGCGATCCTCGTGCCCACGACTTTGCTCGCGCTTCTCCTGGTTCGCCGGGACACCATCGTGCCGGACGGGTTGCGCGCGCCCTGATTGCGTTGCACAAGTGAGGCGATGAAGCCGCACTCGCCCGCCGCCTCCGCCTGGACCCGCTCGAAACCGCCCCTGCTGCGGTTTCTGAACAATTGCCTCAACGAATTCTCTGCCGAGACCTCAGGCAGCGTTGCCGACTACATCCCCGAGCTGAGCAAGGCCGACCCTGCCCATTTCGGCATCAGCCTTGCGACGCTGGACGGGCATGTCTACGAAGTCGGCAACAGCCGGGTGCCCTTCACCATCCAGTCGATGTCCAAACCGTTCGTGTTCGCACTGGCGCTGGATCTTTTGGGAGCAGGCAAGGTCGAGAGCGCGATCGGCGTCGAGCCCTCCGGCGATCCCTTCAACTCGATCCGGCTCAATTCGGAGAACCATCCGTTCAACCCGATGGTCAATGCCGGCGCAATCGCCTGCACAGGGCTGATCCACGACAGCAGGGGCGCGGGCGCTTTCGAGCAGATCCGCCTTGCGCTCAGCCGTTTCGCCGGACGCGATCTCGCTGTCGATGAGGCCGTCTATGCTTCGGAAAGCCAGACCGGCGACCGCAACCGGGCCATCGGCTATCTCCTCAAGACCAACGCCGTGATCTCCGACAACGTCGCGGCCGTGCTCGACGTCTATTTCCGGCAATGCGCCGTGCTGGTCACGGCGCGCGATATCGCGGTGATGGCGGCCACGCTCGCCAATCGCGGCATCAATCCGGTCACCGGCGAGCAGGTGCTGACGCCCTACGCGATCTCGCGCACGCTCTCCGTGATGACCTCCTCGGGCATGTACGATTATGCCGGCGAATGGATCTACCGGATCGGCATTCCCGCCAAAAGCGGTGTCGGCGGCGGCATCCTCGCCGCGCTCCCTGCCCGGCTCGGCCTCGGCAGCTATTCGCCCAAGCTCGACAAGCACGGCAACAGCGTGCGCGGCATCAAGGTTTGCGAGGCGCTGTCCTCGCATTACGATCTGCACATGCTCAACCGCAGCGACGACGCGCGCAACGCCGTCATCGCCGATTACGACATCGGCAGGAGCCCGTCGCGACGCGTGCGCCGGCCCCAGGAGCGCGAGATTCTTTCCGCGCATGAGCAGGAGGTGCGGGTCATCGAGCTGGTCGGAACACTGTCGCTGTCGGCCGTCGACTACGTCTCGCGCCGGCTCGCAGGCCGTCCGCGGCCGCAATTCGTGGTCTTCGATCTGCACCGCGTCACCTCCACCACGCGCGCCGGAGCGCGGCTAATCGCCGAAGCGTTCGAAGAGCTCGCCGCACTCAACGTCACCGTGGTGCTGTCGGGCGTCAGGCGCGCTTCCAAGGAATGGGACAGCTTACGGGAATGGACGGCGGAGCTGAAGAACGTCCGCGACTTCTACCTGCTCGACACCGCGATCGAATGGGCCGAAGACCAGATCGTCTACCGCTATGGCGGCTCGATCGACTTCCACGAGACCACCGAGCTTACCGAGCAGCCGCTGCTCGCGGGGCTGAGCGAGGACGAGCTGAGCGATCTCGCCGCAATCTGCACCGTCAGGACTTATCCGTCCGGCGCCAAAATCGTCACGACCGGCGATCCCGCCGATGCCGTGTTCTTCCTCCGCAGCGGCGCGGTCCACGTCACGCTGCCCGATGGCGTCAGGCTGGCAACGCTCACCGCAGGCATGGCCTTTGGCGAGATGGCGCTGCTGGAACCAACGCGGTCCGCCGACGTATTCGCCGACATGGCGGCGACCGCGTTCGAGGTGGCCTTGAAGGATTTCGAGCGCTTCCGCGAGCAGCACCCGCACGCCAGCGAGCGCATCATGCGCAATCTGGCGCAGCTATTGGCCGACCGCCTGATCGTGGCGAACGCGAAGGTGGATATTTTGACGTCGACGTAGCGCTGGGCGCGGTTCTTCACCTCTCCGCGACGGGGAGAGGTGATCCGAACCGGCTCAGCGGCTCGCGGCCTCGCTTAGGCGCCGGTTGATCCTGGCTGCGCTCGCCTTGAGCACGTCGGATGGCTGCTGGCCTGTGGCCGCACACAGGCAAGCCCAGTAGTAGACGACATCGCCGAGTTCATCGACGAGACCCGCCTGATCCAGCCAGCCGTCGCGGAGCAGCTTCTTGATGTGATCGGCGACCTCGCCGGCTTCGCCGGCAAGGCCGAGGCCGAGATAGGACAGCCGCTCGTTGGACGGATGCTCTTCGACTTTCCCAATGCGCGCGGCCCAGGCCGCATATTCATCGATCGTCATCGGCATCCCTCGCCGCTCCTAAGGATCAGCCCACCACTTCCGTGACCGGCTGAAGATCGATCTCGAAGGTTTCCAAAAACTTTGATGTCATGATGTAGAAGCCGACCGAGAGCTGGAGCTCGATCAGCGCGGCCGGTGTCAGCTTCGACGCGATCGCCTTGAAGGTCGCGTCCGTCGGTTTGTTCGATTTCACGATCTCGTCGGTGAACGCGAGCGCGGCGCGCTGCACCTCGTTGAAGCAACTCGCGGCCTGCCAATTCTCAAGCGCCTCGTTCTGCTCGTCGGTGACCCCGACATTCTTGCCGATGCGCTTGTGCGCTACGATCTCGTAGGGCGCCTCGCACAGAATGCCGGTGCGTGTGATTGCAAGCTCGCGCACCACCGGATCGAGCTCACCTTTGTGGCGGATGGCGCCTCCCAAGCGGCAATACTGCTCGAAATAGCTCGGCGAGTGCGCCATCATGCGGAAAATGTTGGCGTTGCGATTCTTGTCGAGGATTTCGCGGGTGCGGTCGGAGGCCTTGGACGGGTCGCTGTAATTGATGCGGGCCATGATTTTCCTGAAGTCTTCTCGGAGATTTTGATGCTTTTTGTCGTTGCCGGCGAGAGCTCCCCGAAACTCTATTCTTGCGCTGACGCAGGAGCAACATCATCGAGTCAAATTGCCGCCGCATTGCTGATCGACCTTGACACAGTCGATATTCGCCGCGTGGGGACAGATCGCGGCGGATACTCGTAAGTGGGGTGTTCCGAGTAAAACAATTGGCCGTCGGGTGCGCTAGCCGCACAACGATGAGTCACGCCCAAGTCTAGGGAGAAAAAGGCATGAAGGAAGCCACCAAGGGGGCAGCCTCGGGAGCGCTCGCGCATATGCTGGCGGTGACGGCCATGCTCGTCATCGCCAGCATCTTGTTCTACGGGCGTTAGAGCATGATCCGGAAAAGTGTGTAGCGCTTTTTCGTCGCGACAAACGCGGAACGCGTTTGCGCGGAGATCATGCTCGAACAATAACCTAAAGCGCGATGACGATTTATCCTAATCTCATCGCGCTTTAGTCGGAGGTTTAGAGTTTTCGTCATTCCGGGGTGGCGCCTCGCACAGCGCCAGGCCCAGAATCCCGTTCCAGGCCCGGTCCTTTGGACCGCCCCCGAATGACGAATCCCGCTACTCTCTCACACCTCTTTGGTGAAGAACGGCACGAGCTTGCCTGCAAAGAGCCTGAAGCTCGCAGTGACGGAATCGCCGATGGCAAGCCCGGTCTCGCCATGCGCCATCAGGCGAAAACCCTCATCGCAATCGACCAGCAGGATGTTGTAGGGCACGTGCGCGCGCGTCTCGGGCGTCGCAGCGCGGCAGACCAGCGAGGTCGCATAGACCCTGCCCTTGCCGCTGGCGCGCTCCTCGTGCGCGTTGGACACGCCGCAGGCGGCGCAGAAGGCGCGTTGGAAATACTGCACATGGCCGCAGGCGGCGCAGGTTTGATAGGTGATAGCCTGTTCGCCCCTGGTCCAGTCGCCCAGACGCTCGCTCATCGCACCCGCTCCAGGAACATGCTCACATGGGACGACAGCACGCCGCCGTCGCCGTGCAAGAGCGCGATCGAGGCATCGCGCACCTGCCGATTCGCCGCCCGTCCCGTCATCTGCAGATGCGTCTCGACCAGATGCGCCATGGCGCCGCCGACGCCGCAATGGCCGTAGCTGAGCAGGCCGCCATGGGTGTTCAGCGGCATCGCGCCGTCGCGGTTGAAATGGCCCGATCGTACACGGGCTGCAGCCTCGCCGCGGCCGGCGAGGCCGAGGTCCTCCAGCAGCATCGCGAGCGTGATCGTAAAGCTGTCGTAGATGGCGGCGTAGCGCACGTCCGAGATCGCAATGCCCGTCGCCTCCTTGGCGCGCGCGATCGATATTTCCGCGCCGAGTTCGCTGAGGCCGGGTGCGGCCGTGACATGCTGATGGGTGTGGGCCTGCGCGCAGCCACGGATGCGCGCGCCCGCCTCCCCGGTCCGCTCGCCGCTAACGATGAATGCAGCGCCGCCGTCGGACACCGGACAGCAGTCGAGCAGCTTCAGCGGCATCGCCACCGGTTTCGAGGCCATGACGTCGGCGACCGTGATGGGATCATGGAATTGCGCGCTAGGATGGGTGCACGCATGCTTACGCATCAGCACCGCGAACTCGGCGAGATCCTCTTCGGTCACGCTGTATTCGTGCATATAGCGGGTGGCGACCAGCCCATAATAGGCGGGAATGGTCGGGCCAAGCGGCACCTCGTAATCGGGATGGCCGACCTGCGCCAGCGCCTGAATCGAGGCGTCGCGGCTCTGGCCCGTAAGGCGGTTCTCGCCGGCGACCACGAGCACGTGGCGCGCGAGGCCTGCCTCGACGAGGTGATGTGCGAGCATCGTCATCGCGAGACCCGTGGCGCCGCCAACCTGAACGGCGTGGGCGTAAGCGGGGCGGATGCCAAAATGCTCGGCGAAGACGGTCGCTAGCATGATGTGCGGCGAGACGGTGGAGTAGCCGCAGAGGATGCCGTCGATCTCGGCGCGCTTGAGCCCGGCATCGTCGAGCGCAGCTTGCGCAGCCTTGCTCATCAAGTCGAGCGAGGATGAACCTTCGTGCTTGCCGTAAGGTGTGAGGCCGACGCCGGTGATGAAGCTCATGGGTCTCACTTATCCTCTTCGTTATTCCGGGGCGGTCCGAAGGGCCGAACCCGGAAGCTCGAGGATCCGGGTTCTCGCTTCGCGAGCCCCGGAATGACGGATGAGAGAGCCGTGGTCATCGTCGTTTCCCTACTCCGGCGCCGATCCGGTGACGCCATCGCGGATCATGGCAGCGATCTCGTCGGCGGAATAACCGATCTCGCGCAAAATTTCCGCGCCATGCTCGTTGAGCCGCGGCGCGAGCCGAACCGGCACCGCCTCGGTCTCCGACCAGGTGGCCGTCACCTTCATGCTGCGGATCGGCCCCTCGGTCGGATGGTTCACGACCGGGAAGAAATTCGTCGCTTCCAGGTGTGGATCGTGCAGGATCGATGCGAGGTCGTGCATCGGCATCACCGGCACGTCGGCCTTGGTCAACAGGTCGATCCATTCGGCCGTGGTGCGCGTCTCAAAAATGCGCGCGAGCTCGGCATAGACGACGTCGATATTGGCAGCGCGGCCGGCGAAGGTTGCGAATTTGGGATCGGCGCGTAGATCGTCGCGCCCCGTCGCCTCAAAGAAGTTCTCCCACTGCTTGTCGTTGTAGACGATGACGCTGAGATAGCCGTCTGAAGTCTTGTAAGGCCTACGGTCGCGCGAGAGATGGCGGGCGTAGCCGCCCTTGTCGAGCGGCGGCTCATAGGTGAGCCCGCCCATGTGATCGCCCATGACGAACCCGGCCATGGTTTCAAACATCGGGATGTCAACGCGCTGGCCGCTGCCGGTGCGGTCGCGATGCACGAGGCTGGCGCAGATCGCGCCCACCGCGGTGAGGCCGACGATGCGATCGACCAGCGCGTTGGGCACGTAGCGCGGGACGCCGTCGCCGGTCTGCGCCATCAGCGCCGGCAGCCCGGTCGCTCCCTGAATCAGATCGTCATAGGCGGGTTTTGCGGCATAGGGCCCGTCCTGGCCGAAGCCGAAAACGCCGGCATAGACGAGACGTGGATTGATCTCGGAAACGACATCGTAGCCGAGCTGAAGCCGCGCCATCGCCTGCGGCCGGACATTGTAGACGAGAACGTCGGCGCCCCGAAGCAACCGCAGCACGGCATCGCGCCCCGCAGGCTTCTTCAGATCGAGGCAGATCGAGCGCTTGCTGCGGTTGGTGTTGAGGAACACCGGGCCCATGCCGGCGTGCCGCATCGGGCCGATCAGCCGGGTGACGTCCCCGTCGAGCGATTCCACCTTGACGACGTCGGCGCCGTAGTCGCCGAGCATCTGGGTTGCATAAGGCCCCATCAGCACGGTGGTCATGTCGATGACCTTGATGCCCTTCAGCGGCCCCATCGCTTGCTCCCCATTGCCCAGGGCTCAAACGCCCTGCGATGTCGGTTCAGCTAACGGCAGCGCCGTCGCTCGCGCAAGGGCAACCGGCGTATGGCGGCATGCATCCGCGGCGATATCGCCCGCTATTTCTTCTGGCGGGATTCGCGGATCTTGATGAGACGGTCGAGTTCGTCGTTCTGCTGATTGATGCGGTCGGCGATCCGCGACTCGTTCTGCTCACCCGAGGCGGCAGCGGCCTGCTCGATGAGCTGGCGGATATTGTCCTCGAGGATCGCGATGCGATGGTTCAGTGCGTCCATCGACAGCGAGTCTTCGTAGTCATTGCTCATGATGCATTTCCTGCAAAGTCAATCAGGAGCCGTAGGGTGGGCAAAGCGTAGCATGCCCACCATCATCTAGCGCAAGAAAGCAGGTGGGCGTAGGCGCCTTTGCCCACCTTCAGGACTGAGCTTACTTCAACGGCTCCAGCACGGAAACGTAATTGGCGACCGCCGCACCGCCCATGTTGAAGATCCCGCCGAGTTTTGCGTTTTTGAGCTGCATGCCCTCGGGCGCCTGTCCCGCGAGCTGCATCGCGGTCATTACATGCATGGAGACGCCGGTGGCCCCGATCGGATGGCCCTTGGCCTTCAGGCCGCCGGACGGATTGACCGGCAGCTTGCCGTCCTTCAGCGTCCAGCCCTCCTTGATCGCGCGAGCACCCTGCCCCTTCGGCGTCAGGCCCATCGCTTCGTACTCGATCAGCTCGGCGACCGTGAAACAGTCATGGGTCTCGACGAAGGAGAGATCGGAGAGCGTCACGCCCGCCTTTTCCAACGCGCGCTGCCAGGCGACGGTGCAGCCCTCGAACTGGAGGATGTCGCGCTTGCTCATCGGCAGGAAGTCCTGGGCGTGAGCGGTGGCGCGGAAGCCGATCGACTTGCTCATGCTCTTGGCGGTCTCGGCATCGGCCAGCACCAGCGCCGCGGCGCCGTCGGAGACCAGCGAGCAGTCTGTGCGCTTCAGGGGACCGGCGACATAGGGGTTCTTCTCGCTCTCGGCGCGGCAGAAGTCGAAGCCAAAATCCTTGCGCATCTGGGCGAAGGGATTGGCGACGCCGTTCTTGTGGTTCTTGGCCGCGATCAGCGCCAGCGCATCCGACTGGTCGCCGTATTTCTGGAAATAGGAGCTCGCGATCTTGCCGAACACGCCGGCGAAGCCGCCGACCGTGTCGCCGTCCTCGGGCAGGTAAGACGCCTTGAGCAGGTTCTTGCCAATCTCGGGCCCCGGCGTGCGCGTCATCTGCTCGACGCCGACGACCAGCACGATCTTGGCGGCGCCTGCGGCAATCGCGCGCAGGCCCTGGTGCACGGCGGCCGAGCCGGTTGCGCAGGCGTTCTCGACGCGGGTCGCCGGCTTGAAGCGCAGCTTCGGGTCGGCCTGGAGCACCAGCGAGGCGGTGAAATCCTGCGGCGAGAAGCCGGCGTTGAAATGGCCGAGCACGATCTCGTCGACATCGCCAGCCGAAATGCCGGCATCCGCCAGCGCCTCGTTGGCGACGCGGGTGACGAGGCTTTCAACGGTTTCGGTATCGAACTTGCCGAACGGCGTATGCGCCCATCCGACGATGCTGGCGGTCATGGTCATTTCTCCCTGGGGCTCTTCCTGAGCTAAGTCTTAGCCCAGGGATGGCAAGACTTCACGCGGCTTTCAGGGCCTTGAGGGTGCGCTGGCAGATGGCAGTTATGCCAGCCCAGTTCCCCGCCCGGATTTCGGCCGTCGGGCACAGCCAGGAACCGCCAACGGCGACCACGTTGGGCTCGGCGAGCCAGGTCGCCGCATTGGCCTCACTGATGCCGCCGGTGGGGCAGAACCGCACGCTCGGGAACGGCCCGCCGAGGGCGCGAAGGCCCTTGATGCCGCCGGCCTGCTCGGCCGGGAAGAATTTGGCGACGTCGAAGCCATGGGCCAGCGCCATCATCAGCTCGGAGGCGGTCGCGATGCCCGGCGCGAACGGCAGGGCGCTGTCGGCAGCGGCCTTCAGGAGGTCGGGGGTCAAACCCGGGCTGATGCCGAACTTGACGCCGAGCTTCTCGACGCGGGTGAAGTCGGCCGGATTGAGAATTGTGCCAATGCCGACGAGCGCCTCGGGGACCTCAGACATCATCGCCCTCGCTGCCTCGATCGCAACAGGAGTGCGCAGGGTCACCTCCAGCGTGCGGACGCCGCCGGCAACCAGCGCACGCGCCAGCGGCACCGCATCCTGGATACGCTCGATGGTGAGGACGGGAATGACGGTCGCCGCCTTGAACAGCGCGACAAGGTGATTTTGTTGGGCACTCGTGGTCATCGTTGTGGTCGCTTCTTCACTTGGTCGCCTGGCGAGAGGCCGCCGGCCGGTGCCGCTTCTTCGGCGGCATGGCATAGCCCGGAATGATGGCGCCAGGATAGCAGATCACGAGGCTGGCGAGGCGATGCCCGGCCTGGGCGGCCTCGACCGGCTCCGAGCCGGCGAGCCGGGCGGCGATATAGGCCGCGGCAAAGCTGTCGCCGGCGGCCGTGGTGTCCACCACCGGCTTGGTCATGGGCTCGGCGCGGACCTCGTTGGTGCCGCCGGGAAAGCGCAGGAGGCTCACCGGCTCGGCGAGGCGGAATACCAGCTCCGGAGCAGGGATGCGGGCGATCAGCTGCTGGTGGCTTTCGCCAGGGTAGAGCGCGAGCAGGTCCTCGATCGAGGTCAGCACGATGTCGGCGGCCGCGAAGGCCGTGGCAAACACCTCGCGCGCGACATCGCGGTCCGGCCAGCCGCGCGCGCGAAAATTGGTGTCGAACACGAAGCGGGTGCCGAGCAGGCGCGCGCGCTTGATCGCCGCGAACAGGCGCTCGCGTCCGGGCGCGTCGTAGATCGAGAGCGTGATCGCGGAGAGATAGACGATGTCGTAGCTCATCAGCGAGTTGAGCAGCTCGTCGGTCTCCGGCAAATTCATCAGCTGCCGCGCCGCCGCGCTATCGCGCCAGTGGAAGAACTGGCGCTCGCCCTTTGCATCCAGCTGGATCATGTAGAGACCGGGCAGCTTGCCCGGCAACCGCACGACGCGCCGCGTACCGACGCCCTCGGTAGTCCAGGCTGCGACCATCTCATCGCTTAGGGCATCATCGCCGAGCGCGGTGAGATAGTCGACCTTCACCTCGAGCCGCGCCAAGTACACCGCCGTGTTCAGGGTGTCGCCGCCGAAGCCGCGCGAGTACAGGCCGCCGCCCTGCCCTTGCGCCGCGGACGATCCGGTCGAATGTCCGCCCTGGGCCTGCCGGAGCTCGACCATGCATTCGCCGATGCAAGCAACGCTCGCCATCATATGACCCGCTCAGTGCGCGATCAGGCGACGAAATTGCCGCCGAGCTCGTCTTCGATGTGAATGCGGATGATGTCGTCGAAATTCTTCTCGGCGGTGGTGAAGCCGAGCTCGCGCGCGCGCTTCGCATCGAAATTGCGCGGCCAGCCGCCGACGATGCCGACGATGAAGGGATCGGGCTCGCGCTTGATGCGCGCGGCGACCTTCTCGCCCGCAACGCGCTTCAAGGCCGCGATCTGCTCGCCGACTGTCGCGGACAGGCCCGGCATGGTCAGATTGCGGCGTGGGCCGACCGTGGCGAGATCCATGGTGCCGGCGTGGAGCAGGAAGCCGACCGCGGAGCGTGGCGTCGCGTGCCAGTGACGGACGTCCTCGGACACCGGGAGGATCGCTTCCTTGCCGGCGAGCGGCTCGCGCAGGATGTTGGAGAAGAAGCCCGATGCCGCCTTGTTCGGCAGGCCCGGGCGGATGCAGATGGTCGGCAGGCGGATGCCGATGCCGTCGAGGAAACCGCGGCGCGAATAGTCGGCGAGCAGGAGTTCGCCGATCGCCTTCTGGGTGCCGTAGCTGAGCAGCGGCGTGTGGAAGAATTCGTCGCCGATCGCATCGGGGAACGGCGCGCCGAACACCGCGATCGAGGACGTGAACACCACGCGCGGCTTGTAGCCACCGCCAACGAGGCGGATGGCATCGAGCAGCATCCGCGTGCCGTCGAGATTGATGCGGTAGCCCTTCTCGAAGTCGAGCTCGGCTTCGCCGGAGACGATCGCGGCAAGATGGAAGATCACATCGGGACGGCCGGCGATCAGCTTCTCGGCTGCGCCCGGCACGGCGAAATCGCCGGACACGGTCTCGACGGGGAAGCCGGCCCGCTCCGGCTTCTTCGGCTCGACCACGTCGTGCATGGTCAATTTCGTGATGTCGCTCTTGCCGAGCCGGCCGTCGCGCAGCAGCCGTTCACAGAGTTTGCGGCCGACCATACCGGCGGCGCCCAGAACCAGAATGTGCAAGAGCCTACTCCTTCTTATTGGCCGGAGCGCGCCGCTCCCAACGCGTCCTCGGCAAGCCCCGCGATCATTCCTTCACGGCGCCGGTCATCGCCGACACATAATGCTCCACGAAGAAGGCGTAAAGGATGACGAGCGGCAGCGAGCCGGCCAATGCTCCCGCCATCAGCGAACCCCAGCGGTAGATGTCACCATCGACGAACTCGTTGACGATCGCGACCGGCACCGTCTTGTTGCTGGTCGACTGCAGGAACGTCAGGGCGTAAATGAACTCATTCCAGCACAGCGTGAAACAGAAGATGAAGGCCGAGATCAGGCCGGGGATTGCGAGCGGCACGACGATCTTGATCAGGATCTGCCAGCGGCTCGCTCCGTCGATCAGCGCGCATTCCTCGAGCTCGAACGGGATGGTCTTGAAATAGCCCATCAACAGCCAGGTCGAGAACGGGATCAGTATCGTCGGATAGGTCAGGATCAGCGCCAGCGGCGAGTCGAAAAGGCCGTACTGATACACGACGGTGGCGAGCGGAATGAACAGGATCGACGGCGGCACGAGATAGGCGAGGAAGATCAGCCCCCCAACGAGATTGGCACCCTTGTAGCGCAACCGCACGATCGCGTAGGCCGCGAACACCGATGCGACGATCGAAAGCACCGTGGCGCAGATCGCCACGTACATCGTGTTCCAGAGCCAGTACGGATAGTAGCTCTCGAACAGCAGCTTGTGGAAGTGCTTGAACGTAGGGTTCCAGGTCCAAAACGGATTGTACCTGTCGAGGTCAAGCAGCTGCTCGTCGGGCTTCACCGACGTCAGCGCCATCCAGTAGAACGGGAACAGGAGGACGACGACGATGATCGCCAGCGGCAGATAGAGCGTCACCAGACGGCGCGGCACCGACTGCAGATAGCTCATGCCTTCGCTGTGATCATCCTTCGCGACTGTCGGCGCCGAGCCATGCAGCACGGCCTTGAGATCGATCCGCGAGGTGGGGAGATCAGTCATTGCTTTCCCCTTGCTGCCACTTGCGACGCTGCAAGCCGAACCAGGAAACCATGATCGCAGCGAGCAGGAATGGAATCATGGCGCTTGAGATCGCGGCCCCCTCGCCCAGCTGCCCGGCGATGATCGCGCGCTGATAGGACAAGGTTGCCATCAGGTGGGTGGCGTTGACCGGGCCGCCGCGAGTCATCGCCCAGATCAGCTGGAAATCGGTGAAGGTGAAGAGCACGGAGAAGGTCATCACGACAGCGATGATCGGCGTCAGCAGCGGATAGGTGATGTACCGGAAATTCTGCCAACGCGTGGCACCGTCGAGCGTTGCTGCTTCATACAGCGACGGCGAGACGGTCTGCAGGCCAGCGAGCAGCGTGATCGCCACGAACGGCACGCCGCGCCAGATATTGGCGAAGATCACGCAAATACGCGCCCAGGTCGTGTCGCCCAGGAAATTGATGTTCTGGCTGATCAGGCCGAGATGCTTCAGCGACCAGGAGATGATCGAGAATTGCGAGTCGAAGATCCACCAAAAGGCGAGTGCCGAGAGCACCGTCGGAACGATGAAGGGGATGAGCACCATCGCGCGCAGCATCGCCTTGAAGGGCATGTGCTCGTTGAGCAGCAGCGCCAGATAGAGTCCGACCGCGAATTTGAGAGCGCTGGCGAGAAAGGTGTAGAGCAGCGTATTGAACACCGAGAGCCAGAAGATCGAATCGTCCCAGAGCCACTCGTAGTTCTCGGTGCCGATGAAGTGCCCGACCCTGCCGATGCGCGTGTCCGTGAAGGACAGCCAGATGCCGAGCCCCAGCGGATAGGCCAGGAAGAAGATCAGGAACGCCATGGCCGGCACCATGAACCAGAAGCCGAGCCAATTTCGATTGTGTTTGAGCTGGGTCCAGGCGCTAGCCTCGCTCATCTGAGGCTTGGCCCGGGGAATTGCGACATCAGCCATGCCCGATATCCCTGATCGAAATGTTGACGAGCGGGCGGCCGGACGGCCGCCCGCTCCGTGACCCTCAGCGATAGATGCGCTTCAGCTGGCGCTCGGCTTCCGCCATCGCGCCCTTCGCATCCTTGGCGCCGGTGCAGTAATTGGCGAACATGTCGACGACGATGAAATCGGCGATCGCGGTCGCCGCCTTCTCGCCGACCGTGCCGATGCCGGACGCCGGCAGCGTGCGCTTGGAGGCCTGCGAGAACACGGCGTTCTTCGGATCTGCCGTCCAGATCGGTGCGGACTCATAGGCGTTCAAGGTCTGGGTCAGATAGCCTTGCGCGCCATCCAGCCACTTCTCGTAGTTCTCCTTCTCCAGCATGAAGGCGACGAACGCCTTCGCCGCATTCGGATATTTGGTGAAGTTGAAGGCGAGGATCGGCAGCGCCAGCTGCAGCTCGGTCGGCTTGCCGACCGGACCAACCGGCCAGAGGGCATGATAGGTATCCGCGGCAAGCTCTTTCTTGGTCGCATCGGTCTTGGCGGCCACGTAGATCGAGATGCCGTTCGCCGTGCAATAGAGCTCGCCGGCAAGGAACGCCTTGTTGTTGGAGGAATCGTTCCAGGACGGGGTGCCCGGGATGAAGTTCTCGTACAGCGCCTTGCAATATTCCAGCGCCTTCGCCGTCTCCGGCGAATTGATGATGATCTTGTCGTTCTGATCGACGGTGTAGGCGCCGTGCCCCCACAGCACCCAATGCAGCCACGAATTGCCGTCGCCCGAGGCATGCCCGAGGGCGAAGCCGGCCGGCGTGTTGTTCGCCTTCAGCGCCTTGCACATTTCGAGGAAGCCGGGGAAGTCCGTCGGAAACTCCTTGAAGCCCGCCTTGTCGAGCGCCGACTTGCGGTAGGTCATGTAACCGCCGTTGGTCGCCACGGGAATGCCGAGCCAATCGTCGCCGAGCTTGCAAGTCTTGGCGGCCGCATCGGTCCAGCCGCCATACTTCTTGCCGAGATACTCGGCGACGTCGTTCATCTTCAGCACTTTGGTGGGGAACAGCTGCGGCAGCGTGTGCAAGCCCCAGGCGAGATCGAGCCCTGAGCCGGTATTGGCCGCAACCGATGCCTTCGGCTGCACGTCCTCGAAGGATTCGCTGAATACGTTCATCTCGGTGCCGGTCGCAGCCTTGAACGCCGCAACCATCGCGTTGAACGCATCGTCCTCCTGCGGCACGAAGCGCTTCCACCGCATCACGGTCAGCTTGGCACCGGGCTCCGCCTTCCAGAGCGCGCTCTGCGCCCAGGCCTTGGCGAAATCGAACAGTGCCGGCCCGGTCAGCATGCCGGTCGCAGCCAGAGCCGTTCCGCCTTGAAGCAGAGTCCGGCGGGTAAAGTCTTGCATATCGTCCTCCCTGTGATGCTTTTTCTTGTCTTACGTCTTACGCTAGGCGTTCAGGCGCTTGCCTGTGGCCTCGTCGAACAAATGCACCAGCGACGGGTCGGGCTTCAGCCGCACCTTGTCGCCCGGGTTGAACTGGTGGCGCTCGCGAAAGACCGCGACGACCTGCTCGCCGCCGACCTTGGCGAACACCTGCGTCTCCGAGCCGGTCGGCTCGACCACGATGATCTCCGCCTCGGCGCCGTCATCGGCAATGGTGAAATGCTCAGGCCGCACGCCATAGACGGCAGGACGGCCGTCCGACGCCGTCGGCGCAGTCTTGAGCGGCAGCTTGACACCGTTAGGCCCCTCGAACGTGGCAACGCCGTTGACGCGCACATGACCTTTGAGGAAGTTCATGGCGGGCGAGCCGATGAAGCCGGCGACGAACTGGTTGTCGGGCTTGTCGTAGAGCTCGAGCGGCGTGCCCATCTGCTCGACGATGCCGTCATGCATGACGACGATCTTGTCGGCCATGGTCATGGCCTCGATCTGGTCGTGGGTGACGTAGACGGTCGTCGTCTTCAGCCGCTGGTGCAGCTCCTTGATCTCGGTGCGCATGGCGACGCGCAGCTTGGCGTCCAGGTTCGACAAGGGTTCGTCGAACAGGAACACCTGCGGATCGCGCACGATGGCGCGGCCCATGGCGACGCGCTGACGCTGGCCGCCTGAGAGCTGGCGCGGATAGCGATCGAGCAGCGGCGACAGCGCCAGGATCTCGGCGGCGCGCTTGACGCGCTTGTTGATCTCGTCCGAGCTGGCATTCCGCAGCTTCAATGAGAAGCCCATGTTCTCGGCCACCGTCATGTGCGGATAGAGCGCGTAGTTCTGGAACACCATCGCAATGTCCCGCTCCTTGGGCTGGACATTGTTGACGACGCGGTCGCCGATCGAGATCGTGCCGGAGGTGATGTTCTCGAGACCGGCGAGCATGCGCAGAAGCGTCGACTTGCCGCAGCCGGAGGGGCCGACCAGAACGACGAACTGGCCGTCCTCGATCGGAATGGTCACGCCGTGCAGGACTTCAAAATTGCCGAACGATTTCCGCACGTCGCGGATTTGCACAGACGACATCTAGCTCCCTCCTCGAAAGTCGACGACGCCCTTCGCGCCGCGACCGTCTTGCTTTTTCAGACTTTACCGAACCAGGCCCGATCATAGCGGGCAACATTGTCGGCAGTTTGTGCGGTTTTGGCAATTTGTCTTTGGTTAGTCGTTGCTGGTAGCGCTGTCAACGTTCCTTTGTTTGCGACCGTGACTGTGTTAAGAGCAGCAATGGGTCGAAAACGCACCAAGTCAGGCAAAATCCGGCTGGCGGAAGTCGCCGAGCTTGCCGGCGTCAGCCCGATCACGGCGTCCCGCTTCTTCCGCAATCCGGAAGCACTGTCGGTTGCCAAGCGGACGCGGGTCGAGAGCGCCGCCAAGGAGCTCGGCTATGTGCCGAACCTTGCTGCACGCGCGCTGGCCTCGCAACGCACCGAGGTGATCGGTGTATTGATCCCATCCCTCACCAATAACGTGTTCTCCGACGTGCTGCGCGGCATCTATGACGCCTCCGAAGGCAGCCGTTACTCGATCCAGCTGTCCAACACCCGCTACAGCATCCTCCAGGAGGAGAAGCTGCTGCGCCTGTTTCTGGCGCAGAAGCCGGCCGGGCTGATCGTCACGGGCATCGACCAGACCACAGAATCGCGCGCGATGCTGGAGGCTGCCGACTGCCCGATCGTGCAGATCATGGAGATCGGCCCCAATCCGGTCGACATGATGATCGGCTTTTCGCACCATGATGCTGCGCGCGCGGCAGTTGCCCACCTGTTCGCGCAGGGTCACCGCAAGGTCGGCTTCATCGGCGCGCGGATGGATCCGCGGGTGCAGCGGCGGCTCGATGGATATGTCTCGGCCATGAAGGACGCCGCCCTGTTCGAGCAGCGGCTCGTCGTGACGACG
Source organism: Bradyrhizobium sp. 159 (assembly GCF_023073795.1). Lineage (NCBI taxonomy): Bacteria > Pseudomonadati > Pseudomonadota > Alphaproteobacteria > Hyphomicrobiales > Nitrobacteraceae > Bradyrhizobium > Bradyrhizobium sp. 159. Next base: position 230,511 of record NZ_JADPKE010000088.1, read on the forward strand.
GCGACGCCGACATCGGTGACGCTCGGCGGCGCCCTGTTCACCGACCTGCTCGCGCGGGACCCCGGCATCGATGCGGTGTTCTGTGCCAATGACGACCTCGCGCTCGGCGTCCTGTTTGAATGCCGGCGCCGGGAGATCGCCGTCCCGGAGCAGATCGCGATCGTCGGATTCAACGACCTCGAATTCATGGCCTCAGCCGTCCCCACCCTCAGCAGCGTGCGCACCAATCGCTACGAGATGGGGAAAACGGCCGCGACCATGCTGATCGACGCGATCGATGGACGGCGGCCCGAGCAACCGGTGCTCGACCTCGGCTTCAAGGTGATCGAGCGTCAAAGCTCGTTGTCGCGGCGTTCGGACAATCGACCAGCCGCTTCCGGAGCCGGCGCCGCCAACAAAATGGTAGCGTTACCAAGTAGCCAAGATTAGTATCGTACTTGTGAGGAAATGACCCGCCAGCGGGCCGGCAGACCATCGCTCGCGCCGCTGGGCATCGCACCAGCCGACAGATTGAGACGGACGCCAGTGCGTTTGCATTGCAGGAGAGACCAATGACAAAAAAGCCAACCAATGGGCACGCTGCCGGCAACGGCGCTCGCCGCCACCTTCGCTCGCAGGAATGGTTCAACAACCCACACAATCCGGGCATGACCGCGCTCTATATGGAGCGCTATTTGAACTACGGCCTCACCCGCGCCGAACTTCAATCCGGTAAGCCGATCATCGGCATCGCGCAAACCGGCAATGATCTTTCACCCTGCAACCGCCATCATATCGAGCTGGCCCATCGCGTCCGCGAGGGCATCCGCGAGGCCGGTGGCATTGCGATGGAATTCCCGACCCATCCGATCCAGGAGACCGGCAAACGTCCGACCGCGGCGCTCGACCGCAATCTCGCTTATCTCGGCCTGGTCGAGATCCTCTACGGCTATCCCCTCGACGGCGTGGTGCTGACCACCGGCTGCGACAAGACGACGCCGGCCTGCATGATGGCCGCGGCGACCGTCAACCTGCCCGCGATCGTGCTGTCGGGCGGCCCGATGCTGAACGGCTGGCATGCCGGCGAGCGCACCGGCTCCGGCACCATCGTCTGGAAGTCGCGCGAGCGGCTCGCCGCCGGCGAGATCGACTATGAAGAGTTCATGGAAATCGTGGCCTCCTCGGCGCCCTCGGTCGGCCATTGCAACACCATGGGCACCGCCTCGACCATGAACGGGCTCGCCGAAGCGCTCGGCTTCTCGCTGCCGGGCTGCGCGGCGATTCCCGCCCCCTACCGCGAGCGCGGCCAGATCGCCTATGAGACGGGCAAGCGCATCGTCGAGATGGTCTGGGAGGATCTGAAACCCTCGGACATCCTGACCCGCAAGGCGTTCGAGAACTGCATCGTCATCAATTCGGCGATCGGTGGCTCGACCAACGCGCCGATCCACATCAACGCGCTGGCCCGCCACATCGGCGTCGAGCTCTCGATCGACGACTGGCAGAAATTCGGCCACGACGTGCCGCTGCTGGTCAACATGCAGCCGGCCGGCTTCTATCTCGGCGAGGAGTTCCACCGCGCCGGCGGCGTTCCGGCTGTGGTGCGCGAGCTGATGAAGCACAAGCGCATCCATGAGGACGCAGTGACAGTCAATGGCCGCGGCATCGGCGAGAACTGTAGGAACGCACCGGCGCCTGACAAGGACGTGATCTGGACTTACGACAAGCCGCTGGTGAAGGACGCCGGCTTCCTGGTCCTAAAGGGCAATCTGTTCGATTCCGCGATCATGAAGACCAGCGTGATCTCCAAGGAGTTTCGCGACCGCTATCTCAGCAACCCCAAGGACCTCAACGCCTTCGAAGGCCGCGCCATCGTGTTCGAGGGGCCCGAGGATTATCACGAGCGCATCGACGATCCCTCGCTCGACATCGACGAGCGCTGCGTGCTGTTCATCCGCGGCACCGGGCCGATCGGCTACCCCGGCGGCGCCGAGGTCGTGAACATGCAGCCCCCGGCAGCATTGATCAAACGCGGCATCCTGTCCCTGCCCTGCATCGGCGACGGCCGCCAGTCCGGCACCTCGGGTTCGCCCTCGATCCTGAACGCCTCGCCGGAAGCGGCGGCCGATGGCGGGCTCGCCATCCTCAAAACCGGCGACAAGGTGCGCATCGACCTCAACAAGGGCAGCGCCAACATCCTGATCTCGGAGGAGGAACTGAAGAAGCGCCATGCCGAGCTCAAGGCCAGCGGCGGCTTCAAGCATCCGCCGAACCAGACGCCGTGGCAGGAGATCTATCGCAATACGGTCGGCCAACAATCGACCGGCGCCTGCATGGAGCTCGCCACGCGCTATCAGAACGTCGCCGGCACCTTTGGCGTGGCAAGAGATAACCACTAGCAGCCACACCGTCATTGCGAGCGAAGCGAAGCAATCCAGAGATATCTCCACGGAGATGGCCTGGATTGCTTCGTCGCAAGAGCTCCTCGCAATGACGTGGGTTGGCATTGAAACTACACAAAGGAGAACAAGAACATGGCAGACCGCCTCAAGGGAAAGCGGGCCATCGTCACCGCTGCAGCCGCAGGCATTGGGCGCGCATGCGCCGTCGCATTCGCGCGTGAGGGCGCGACCGTCATCGCCACCGATATCAACGAGAGCGGCATTGCGAGCCTCACCAAGGAAGGCGTCGCCGAAGTCGCAAAACTCGACGTCCGCAACACCGTCGACGTCAACGCCTTCGCCAAGCGCGTCGGCAAGATCGACATCCTGCTCAACGCTGCGGGCTTCGTGCACCACGGCACGATCTTGGAGTGCTCGGAAGAGGATTTTGACTTCTCGTTCGACCTCAACGTCAAGTCGATGCACCGGACCATCAGGGCGTTTCTGCCCGAGATGCTGGCAGGGGGCGGCGGCAGCATCGTCAACATCTCGTCCTGCGCGGCGCTGCGGCCGCCGGCCAACCGTTACGTCTACAGCGCGTCGAAGGCGGCGGTGTCGCTGCTGACGCGCGCGGTCGCGCTCGACTTCATCACCAAGGGTATCCGCTGCAACAGCATCTGTCCCGGCACCGTCGAGACGCCCTCGATGCTCGACCGCGCCGCCGCGCAGGGGCCGCAAGGCAAGCAGATGTTCATCTCCCGCCAGAAGATGGGCCGCCTCGGCACCGCCGACGAGATCGCAGCGATGGCGGTCTATCTCGGCAGTGACGAAAGCGCCTTCACCACCGGCGTCGACCTCGTCGTCGACGGCGGTTACATGCTCTGATGTTCAGGGGTCACGTCTCATGAACAAGATCGATCTCAACGACCGCGCCGCTGTGGTCACCGGCGGCGCGCAGGGCTTTGGCCGCGCGATTACCGAGCGCTTCGTCGTCTCCGGCGCCAAGGTCGCCATTTGGGATTTCGATGCCGCGCTGGCCGAGAAGACGGCGAAGGAGATCGGCGACGGCGTCCGCGTCTTTAAGGTCGATGTCACCGACACCGCAGCCGTCGAGCAGGCATGCGATGCCACGCTCGGCGCTTTCGGCAAGATCGACATCCTCGTCAACAATGCCGGCATCGCCGGCGTCAACAAGCCGGTCTGGGAGACCGACATCGAGGAATGGCGCAAGGTGCTACGCATCAACCTGGACGGTCCTTTCATCGTCTCCAAGGCGATCGTGCCCGTGATGCTCAAGCAGAAATACGGGCGCATCGTGAACATCGCCTCCATCGCCGGTAAGGAAGGCAATCCGAACGCCTCGCACTATTCGGCGTCCAAGGCCGGTCTGATCGCACTGACGAAATCGCTCGGCAAGGAGCTCGCCGCCCACGACATCCTTGTCAACGCGGTGACACCGGCGGCGGCGAAGACCGCGATCTTCGACCAGATGACGCAGCAGCATATCGACTTCATGCTGTCGAAAATCCCGAAGGGGCGCTTCGTGCTGGTGGAAGAGCTGGCCGCGATGGTGGCCTGGCTCGCATCCGAGGACTGCGCGTTCTCCACCGGCGCGGTCTTCGATATCTCTGGCGGTCGCGCAACTTATTGAGGACATCATGATCCGGGAAGGCGGATGCCTCTGCGGCGCGGTGCGGTTCAAGGCCGAGGGCGAACCGCTCAACGTCCGCATCTGCCATTGCCGCATCTGTCAGAAAGCAATGGGCTCGCCCTACTTCGCCCGCGCGCAATTCGACCAGCGCGCGCTCAGCGTCGAGGGCGATACCGCCCGCTTCGCCTCCTCCGAGAACATCGACCGCGTGTTCTGCAAGCGGTGCGGCACGCGGCTGTTCGCCTGGCGCCGCAACGGTACGCTCGCCGGCGTCGCGCTGGCCACGTTCGATGATCGCAACGCCTTCGCGCCCACCGAGCACATCTGGGTCTCGGAAAAGCTTGCCTGGCTGAAGCTCGACGACGGCCTGACGCAATATCAGACCACGATCCCGGCTTGATGTCAGGCCTGGTTTGAAACGGATGCGCTCACCGCCTGAGCACGCTGGTCCGTCGTCGCAATCCATATCCCGACAAACACCGCGACGATGCCGGCCGCCAGATTCCAGCTTAGCGGTTCGTGCAGCAAATAGGCGCCAACCAGCGATGCCGTGATCGGATTGACCGTCACCGAGATCGCGACACGCGTCGGCGTGGTCCGCTCGAGCGCGAAGGCCCAGAGATAAAAGGTCAGCGCGGCTCCGAAGGCCCCGAGATAGAGCGCCGCGAGCCATTGCGGTGTGCCGAAGCCGGTCACCGGCACAAAACTGCTGCGCACATACGAGAGCAGGATGAGGCACGTCGCGCCCGCCGCCATGCTCATGGTCGTGAAGGCGATCGGGCTGGAACGCCGGATCAGCGGCTTTGACCAGATACCGTAAAGTGCCATACACGCGGCCGCAGCGATCATCAACAGATCGCCACGCCAGGCGCCCGACGGCGCCGAAGCCAAGTCGAAGAGAAGCGCAAGGGCAACGCCAAACGTCGCAATTACGACACCGATTGACTTGCGCCAAGTGAGCGATTCGGCGCCGAGCGCAGCCCCCATCACGAGCGAGAGCAGAGGCAGCGTCGACAAACCGAGCGCGCCGCGCGCGGCGGTGGTAAAGATCAGCGATGCATTGAATAGGATCGGGAACAGGGCGAAGAACAAAAGACCAAGCCCGATCGCGGCGACCCGGTCCCCTCGCCCCGGCCAGCGGTCTCCGCGCAGCAGCGTGAGCGGCAGCAGCAGGAGAAAGCCGATGCCGAACCTGAACGAGCCGATCGCGAGCGGATCGAGCATACTCACGAGATAGCGCGTGGCGCCGATCGAAGTGCCGCCGAGGCCGCTCGACAGCACGGCAGCCAGAACGCCAGAGATCTCGGTCACGATTGCTCCCATCAATGCTTCGAAGGCAGCATAAGAGGCGCGCCGAAACGGGGAATGGATTTTCCGTCATGCTGGGATAACGTTACATCATGACCACACCAGATCTCGATCCCAATCTGCTGAAGGCATTTCTCGCGGTCACCGAGCATCGTTCGTTCACCCGCGCGGCCCACGTCCTCAACCGGACCCAATCGGCGGTGAGCGTTCAAATCAGGCGCTTAGAGGAGCGGCTCGGCACAAGATTGTTCCAGCGCACCAGGGCCGGCGTCCTGCCGACCGCGGCAGGCGAAGAGTTGCGCGCCTATGCGCAGCGCATTCTCGCGCTCAACGCGGAGGCGGTCGGGGCGCTTCGCGCACGCAAGGCCGAAGCCGTGGTCCGCCTCGGCGTGATGGACGACTACGGCACCATCGTCATTCCGCCCCTGCTGACGAGCTTTGCCAAGCATCATCCACTGGTCCGGATTGAGATCGAGACGGGACTGACCGCGACGATGCCGGCGCGGCTCGGCGATGCCTACGATCTTGTCATCGCCATGCATCCGCAAGGATGTGGCGACGGCGAGCTTTTGAGGCGTGAGCGGGCGGTCTGGGCGGCTGCCTCATCCTATCGCGCCGCGGCGCATAATCCCCTGCCCGTGGCACTCTACCCGCCAGGGTGTCTGTTCCGGCAATGGGCTGCGGAGGCGCTCGACACGGCTGGCGTGCCCTGGCGCCTCGCCTATGTCAGCCGGACGCTCGCAGCAGTCGAGACGATTGCGGCTCAAGGCCTCGCGGTGACGGTGGTGAAAGCAGGGACCTTGCCGGCGAGCCTTCGCGTGCTGTCCGATTGTGACGGCATGCCGCCGTTGCCGCCGGCGGAAATTCGCCTTCACCGCGCGCGCCACCTATCATCGGCAGGCGGCCTTCTCGCGGACCATTTGCAACGGGGAATTTCGGAATTGAACGCCATATAACGGTAGATTGTGAAGGGTTGTGGCCCTATACGGCCTGCTTTGGGAGGCGCGCGGGCAGAAGCCGAAACGGATGAGCTGGTGAACATTTCTTTTTATGATCTATCCGTCTGGGTGATGCCGGTGCTGCTCGCCATCACCTTCCATGAGGCTGCGCACGCCTTCGTCGCGCATCAGCTCGGGGACAACACAGCCTCGCAGCTCGGTCGCGTCAGCTTCAATCCGCTCCGCCACATCGACCCGTTCGGGACCCTGATCCTGCCGGCGATGCTGCTGTTTGCGCATTCGCCGTTCCTGTTCGGCTACGCCAAGCCGGTGCCGGTCATTTTCCGCAAGCTGAACAACCCCAGGCTCGACATGGTCTGGGTGGCGCTGGCCGGGCCCGTCACCAACGTCCTGCTGGCGCTCGCCGCCGCCCTCGCCTTTCATGCCCTGCCACTGGTGCCCGCGAGTTCGGCGAAATGGGTTGCGGACAACCTCAAGAATGCCCTCGTGATCAACGCGATCCTGGCGGTGTTCAACATGATGCCGATCCCACCGCTTGACGGGGGTCGGGTCGCGGTCGGGCTGTTGCCGCAGCGGCTTGCCTTGCCGCTGGCCCGGCTCGAGCCAGTCGGGATGCTGATCCTGATCGGCCTCCTGATCCTGCTGCCGCTGGCGGGTTCGCAGTTCGGTCTAAATCTTGATGTTATTTCAGCAATACTGCGAACGTTGACCGGTTATGTGATTCAGGCTGTTCTGTTCCTGACCGGCAATGTGTAGTTGAACAGCGACACCCGAACACAAGCCGAAGGGCCAGAGGCCGACTTGGTCAAAGCTGCCGATATGCTGATCGCGCGACGCGCCGACACCCGCGCCCGCGCCGATTTTGCCACATGGAAGATGATGGCCAAGCTCAACGGGGCGTCCGCGCTGCCTGCGGAAGCCCAGGAGTTCCTCGCGAGCTACAAGAACCTGCTGGCGGAGATGAGCGAGGGCGAAGCCACCGAGGCCACCATCGGCGCGATCTACAAGGCCTACTATGCCGAGATGGGCGGAGCGGGAACGCCGCCTGACGTCCGCCCCCGTCCGCCTGAAACGGCGGCGGATAATGTTACCGCCTTCCGCCGCCCGACCCCCAAGCCAAAGAAGGCCGCCGCCTTCGGGGCGACGGCATTCGCCGGAACCCAGAAACGGCCGCTGCCGGTGGCGCTGATCTTTGCCTGTCTAATCGTGGTCTATGTCGGGATCCGGCTCTACTGGCGCTGAGCCGTCTTCTTCTTTTTCTTCGCGTCCGGTGGCGTGAAAATGATGTCGACGGTGCGCTCGAACCGGTCCTCTGTCAGCCCGGCGGGCGGCTGCGGAATGGGATCGGATTTACGGACAATCGAGACTGCCGCCGCATCGTAAGCCGCGTCCCCGGACGACTCAACGACCTCGACCGAAAGCACGTTTCCTCTGCGGTTGATCGCAAAGCTCACTTTGACCTTCTGGTTATTGGGCTCCTTGCCCTCCGGATTGACCTTGTGGGCCGTCAGATGCGCGCTGATCTTGCGGTTCCAGTCCGCGGTAATCTTCAGGATGTCCTTGCCAAGCCCAAGCACCGGCGCCAAGGCCTTCTCAGCCTCGCGCGCGTCTTCATCGAGTGCCTGCCGTGCCGTGGCAACCGACTTCGGCGAGGCCTCGGCAGCGGGAGTTTCGACCGCCGCAATCTTCGGATCCTCGTCCTGCGGCTTCTTCGAGATGTTCTCAGTGACGACCCGATCAGGATCGTCGACCTGTTGCGACTGATCCTTTGGCAGCTCGGTTTCCTTGGTCTCAGCCTTCTGCTCGGGAAGCGCCTGCTGCTCCTGCATCGCTTCGCTGTCAGGCCCGGGCGGAAGGTCGGTATCGGGCGCCTTTGGCGAGGCCACCTCGACGGCGAACTCGGCGCCGGCCGCACCCAGACCGTCGTCGCCGTCATCGGCTTGCAGGTGCGCCAGCGCGAGCGCCGCACCACCCAGATGAAGCGCGAGCGCCGCCACCGCCGCCAAGACCCAAAGCTTCCTGGATGGTCTGGGTTCGTTCGACATGGTGCGCCTCTAAGGCTGAGCGGCGCCTGCCGAGGGCGCCCCCGGAGCGCCTTCCAGCGCGACCAGCTTCACCCGCGTATAGCCGCCTGAGCGCAAGAGCTCCATGACCCCCATCAACTCGCCATACGGCACAGAGCGATCGGCACGCAGGAAGACATACTTGTCTTTGCTCATGTCGGACAGACCGTCGAGGGTGCCGATCAGCTCCGCCCGATGGACCGGGTTCTCTCCGATCGCAAGCGTCAAATCGGGCTTGATGCTGAGATAGGTCGGCTTGTCTGGCTTCTTCTGCGGCGTCGCGCTCGACGTCGGCAGATCGATCGGCAGGTCGACGGTCGAGAGCGGCGCTGCGACCATAAAGATGATCAGCAGCACCAGAATGACGTCGATAAACGGTGTGACGTTGATGTCATGCGTTTCCGAGAAATCGTCGTCTTCGCCGTCGTTGTCTGCGAGCGAAACGCCCATGGTTCACTCCGCTGCGCGCGAATGCACGCTGCCGTGGCTGCGATCGAGATCGCGCGAGAGCAGCCGTCCCGCAGCGCCCGAGGCGCGGCTGACGAGCTCGAGATAGCCTTTCGTCACGCGCGCGAAATGGTTGTAGATGATGACGGCGGGGATCGCGGCGACGAGACCGATTGCGGTGGCGAGCAGCGCCTCGGCGATGCCGGGCGCGACCACGGCGAGGTTCGTGGTCTGCGACTTCGAGATGCCGATGAAGCTGTTCATGATGCCCCAGACCGTGCCGAACAGGCCAACGAAGGGCGAGGTCGAGCCGATGGTGGCGAGCACGCCCATGCCGATGCGGATGCGGCGCTGTTCCGCGCGCACGATCTCGGCAAAGCTCGAAGCGGCGCGCTCCTTGATGCCGGCATCGCTTGACAGGCCGGCCGACATCCGCGCCTCACGCAGGGCCGCCGTCAGGAAGGATGGCAGGATGCCCTCCTTAGTGCCGAGCGCCATCTGGGCTTCCGCGAGCGAGCGCGCCTCTGCGGTCTTCTTCAGCGCCGAGCGCAGCTTGGTGGAAGCAACCGACAGCTCGATCGACTTTGCGATGAAGACGGTCCAAGTCACCAGCGAAGCAAAGGCGAGCCCGATCATCACCGCCTTCACGATGACGTCCGCCGACATGAACATCACCCAGGGCGACAATTCCTTCATGGCCGGCGCGATGGCGGCCGCTGCATCGGGCTTGGCGGTCGAAGCGGCGGTCGCGGGGGGCGCCGTCGCAGCAGCGGGCGCGGTTGCGGTCGAAGCCGAAGGTGCCGGGGCAGCAGGTGCGGTAGCCGCTGGCGGCGCACCGGCCGGGGCCGGCTGAGCCGTCGATTGCGCCGGCGCCGGCGGGGTTTGTATCTGGGCGGAAGCAGGAGATGCGAGCCAGGCGGCGGCCAGCATCGCGGCGGCGGCAAGGCTGGCTTGGAAGGTCATGATCTTCATACTTCGGCCCAGTAGCGAATGAGGTTGTGATAGATACCCGTCAATTTGACCGTTTCGGGATCGTCACGCCCGAGCCGTTCCACCAGCGCCTGAATCGCGGTGTCGAGGTCAAAGATCATGCTTCGGGCTTGATCGTCCCGTACCATGCTCTGAAGCCAGAGGAAAGACGCAACCCGCGTTCCCCTCGTCACCGGAGTGACCAGATGGAGGCTGCTCGAGGGATAGAGCACGCAGTCGCCGGCTGGCAACTTGACTTCGTGCGATCCGTAGGTGTCCTCGATCACAAGTTCGCCACCGTCGTACTCTTCCGGCTCGGCGAGGAAAAGCGTGACCGACAGGTCTGTGCGGATGCGAAGGCCGGTCAGGCGGTCGCCGCGGATCGCATTGTCGACGTGCAGGCCGAAATGGTGACCGCTGCTCGCCGCATAGCGGTTGAACAGCGGCGGGAAAATCTGGAGCGGGATTGCCGCCGCGATGAAGCGCGGGTTCGACGTCAGCGCCGAGATGATGCGGTTGCCGAGCTTGCGCGCGACTTCGCCATCCGGCGGCAATTGCTCGTTGCGCTTGACCATCGCCGACTGCGCGCCGGCGGTGGAGCGGCCGTCCTCCCAGTCGCTGGCATCCATGATGCGGCGGAAATCCGCCACATCATCCTTGCTGAGAACGCCAGGCAGGCACGTCAACATGATCAGAACTTCGCTGTCGTCACGATGTAGAACGCCCGCCCCGGCGCGACCGCCACGAACGGTACGTTGCTGCGATAGAATGAGTCGTAATAGAGCTTGTTGGTCAGGTTCTGCGCGTAGAACTTCATGGTCCAGTTCTGGTCGATCTTCTTCTCGACGAAGGCATCGAAACGCCAATAGCTCGGCAGCTCGTTGGTGTTGGCCGCGAACGTGCCGCCATAGACTTTCGAGCGGTACACCGCCTGGCCGCCCAGTTCCCAGCCGCCGTCGAACTTGTACTTGGTCAGCATGCTGAACGACTGGTGGGCAATATTGGCAAGCTGAAGGCCGATATTGGAGGGGATGTTGCTCTGCGTAACCTTCGACTGCATCAGCACCAAGCCGCCGAAGATGCTCCAGCGGTCAGTGATCTTGCCTTCGGCCTCGATGTCGATGCCCTGGATGCGGTAGGCCGCATTGGAGGTGAGCAAGCCCGCGGCATTGGTCTCGCGCGCATTGTCCTTGGTGGTCTGGAACAGCGCGCCGGTCACCAGCAGGTGGCGATCGGCGAGCTCCCATTTGGTGCCGAGCTCGATCGCCTTGTTGCGTTCGGGCCCGAGCAAGACGGCCGTGTTGGGCGGAACACCACCGTAATCGGTAGCGGTCGCATCAAGCTCTGATCCGAACGGATTGGCAGAGGTTGCATAAGCCGCATAGAGGCTGCCGATCGTCATCGGCTTGTAGACCAGGCCGACGTTGTAGTTCACCAGGTCGGCGTTCTGCTTCAGATAAGCCGCGTTGGTCGACGAACTCTGGCTATAGCCGTCGTAGCGGACGCCGCCATTGACGATGATCGTGTCCTGCCAATTCGCGGTGTCCATGACATACACGCTGCTGGTGTTGACGCCATAGCGCGTCGGATTTCCAATTAGCGACGGTATACCGAAGGGAATGTAGGTGAACTGGGGGGAGTAAAGATTGACGCCCTGGACAGCACCGTTGCTCGTGAATCCGGAGCCGGACAGTTCCGACGCAAGGCCGGCATAACGGTCGATCGAGATGTTCTCGTTCGAATATTCGACGCCGAACACCGCGGTGTGCTTGACGCCTCCTGTGTCGAGCTTGAACGTGGCCTCGTTCTGATTGGCCCACACGTCCACGTTCTGGTAGCGGCTCTGTGCGCTCGCCGTCGTGGTCCAGAGCAGCCGGTTGGGGCTGGTGGTATTCGGGTTCTGCGGCAGCGTGCCGATGTAGTTGAGCAGTGAATGCTCGCCGCGCACCTTGCTGGTCAGCGTGATGGCTTCGTTGACCTTGTACTCGATCGTGCCGGTGCCGAAATCCTGCCGCGCGGTCTGGAAGTCGCGCTTGAGGAAGCCGTACCAGTTTTCGCGCGGAATGCCGGCCGAGGTCACCGGCACGTTGCCCTGCTTGTAATAGGGCACGCCGAAATCGGGATAGCCGCTGAGGTCGGTATGGACGTAGTTCGTTGTGATCTTGATGTCACTGGTCGGAGTGTACTTCGTCGAGATGAAGCTGCCCCAGCGATTATCGGTCACGTAGTTGCGCCCGGCGACATTGGCGTCCTGGAACAAACCGCCCGCACGCACCGAGAAGGTCGGATCGATGACCTGGTTGACGTCGAGCGTAACGCGCTTGGTCTGATCGGTGCCGAACTCGCTGTCCATCCGCTTGAAGTTGACGTCGCCGGCCTGCTTGGTGACGATGTTGATCGCGCCGCCGGCGGTGCCGCGGCCGGCGTAGGAGGATGCCGGTCCGCGCAGAATCTCGATCTGCTCGGTGAAGAAGTTCTCGCGGATGGACACGGCGGGATCGCGGATGCCGTCGATGAAGACGTCGTTGCGCGCGTCGAAACCGCGGATGAAGAAGCGGTCGCCGAACGCGTTGCCGCCCTCGCCCGAGCCCAGCGTGACGCCCGCGGTCGAACGTCCGATCTCCTTCAGCGTCGTCGCGTTCTTGTCCTCGAGCACTTCCTTACTGAGCACCGTGATGGTCTTGGGCGTGTTCAGCATCTTCTCGGGAAACTTGCCGGAAGCCTGGACGTGGTCGACCTTGTACGGCGCCGCCGGATCGGAATACGGATTGCGGTCCACTTCGCCCGCGGGGACGGAGGGCGCAGTCTGCTGGGCTGCCTGCTGCCGCTGCGCGGCGCGGCGAAGCGCGTTGCGGGCGCGGACCTGCTCCGGCGAAGGCTTCGAGGCCACCGGACGCGGACGTTGGACCGGAGCATCGACCGTCACCGGCGGCAGGTTCGACTGCTGTGCTTCTGCGCCGCTTGACACCGACGCCACCGCAATCAAGCTCGCGACTGCTGAAACCTTCTTGCCGGAAATGCCAGCGGACTTCTCATCCATTGAGTTGAACGCTACGACCGAACGCAACGACTTCGGTGCGACCACCTGCCCCATTACCAAACGCCCCATCTTCCTGTTCGCTCATTCACTTCGATGAACGATGGGCTGTGGTATCGGCCACAAAATAGCGGGTCAATGCGAGCACGCCGCGAGAACGCTTGAATAGGTCCAGATCAAAACGATTCTAAACTGCTGTTTGAAATCATTCTAACCAAAGATTGGAGTCGTTCTAAAACGAGCGCGAAAACGCCGCGAAATCGGCGTCGTGCTCGTGGCATCAGTCGCTGCTCGGCGGCTTCATCAGCGAGAACAATTCGTCGACAGTTTTCTGCGCGACCGCACGCACGCGATCGGTGTTGCCCATCCCCGCGATGTTGACGCCGTTGACGACGGCTTTGATCTCGTCGCGGAAGTCGGTGAGAAAGCGGAAGGGATCGCGCTGCTCGTTGGCGACGCGCGCGATCAGCCCCGTGATCAGAATCTGACACGCGATCAGCTTGCCGTTCAATTCGTCCATCGCTGCGCTCCATTCGTGGCGGCGCCGATATGACCGATGCTGATTTTCCTGACAACCGAAACGGGCTGCGCGCGATTTAGAACCCTTCTCGTGACCTGCCGACCTGGTGGCTTTCCGCGTTGTCCCCCAGCGCCACACACACGGCGTCCGGGGCATTGGGCAGCGCTCGCACGCGGATCGTTCGAGTCGGAAAAAAGCAGCATTGCACACCGCCGCGCCAGACTGCTGCATGGGGTGCAAAGCTTTCCAATTGTTTAGGATTCTCGACCGATAGTGCTGTTTACACTTAAACTTGGCGTGTATTATACAAGCGCGCTGGAACCCTATGATTGCCCCATAATTCGTAGCTTGGGGGCACGAGAGCCGCCGAGCCGATATGAAAAAAACACGGCCGATCCTCTGGATTCTGATTATCGCGGCCGTGGGCTCCGCGAGTTACTATGGTTGGCAGAAATTCGGCTCGCCTGGGGCCGGAAAGACCCAGACAGCCGAGAAAGCTCCGCCCCGGCCGCAGCCCGTCCCGGTCAGCGTTGCCCCGGTCCAGAAGACCGACTTTCCGGTCTATCTGACCGGTCTCGGCACGGTTCAGGGCTTCAACACCGTCCAAGTCCGCAGCCGGGTGGATGGTCAGATCGACAAGCTCGCCTTCCGCGAAGGCCAGATCGTCCAGCAAGGCGAGCTTCTGGTCTCGATTGATCCCCGCCCCTATCAAGCCGCCCTCGATCAGGCCAAGGCCAAGAAGGCGCAGGACGAGGCAAACCTCGCCAACGCCAATCTCGAACTCCAGCGCGCTATGAGGCTCGGCGAATTCGCAACCGCACAGCGGGTCGATACCCAGCGCTCCACCGTCGCCCAGCTCACCGCCCAGATCGCCGCCGACGAAGCAGCGATCGCCAACGCCCAGACCCAGCTCGACTACACCCAGATCAAGGCGCCGATCACGGGCGTCGCGGGGCTGCGCCAGGTCGACATTGGCAACATCGTCAACGCATCGACGCAGACCGGCATCGTCACGATCTCGCAGGTCGAGCCGATCGCCGTGATCTTCACGGCACCGGAAGACCAGCTTCCCTATATCAGCGAAGGCCAGAAGGCCGGCGCGCTCAAGGTGATCGCCTTCACCACCGACGGCAAGAAGACGCTGGCGGAAGGTAAGCTCGCCGTCATCAACAACCAGGTCGACGCGAGCAGCGGGACTATTCGGCTCAAGGCGGTGTTCGACAACAAGGACCACTCGCTGTGGCCGGGCCAGTCGGTTTCGACGCGTCTTCTGGTGCGGACGCTGAGGGATGCGACCGTCGTTCCCGATGATGCAGTCCAGCATTCGACCAACGGCCTGTACGCCTATACCGTCAATCAGGACAACAAGGCCGAAGTGCACAAGATCAAGGTCAGCTATGGCATCGATGGACGTTCGGTCATTGATGAAGGCCTCACGCCCGGGCAGCAGGTCATCACCGGCGGTCAGTTCAAGGTGCAGCCTGGAAGCCTCGTCTCGACAGCGGTGGCGAGCTCGGATCCGGCCCAGAACAAGGTGCGACAGGAATGACCGAGGGCGGGATTTCGGCACTCTTCATCCGTTATCCCATCGGCACCTCGCTGCTGATGGCCGGCATTCTCTTCGTCGGCCTCGTCGCCTATCCCCTGCTGCCGGTTGCGCCGCTGCCGCAGGTGGACTTCCCGACCATCCAGGTCACCGCCAACCTGCCGGGCGGCAGCCCCGAGACGATGGCCTCGTCGGTGGCGCAACCGCTCGAGCGGCAATTCGCCCAAATTCCCGGCATCGCCCAGATGACCTCGACGAGCTATCTGGGCACGGCGTCGATCACCATCCAGTTCGACCTCAATCGCAGCATCGACGGCGCCGCCAACGACGTTCAGGGGGCGATCAACGCCGCCAGCGGCCAGCTCCCGAAGAACCTGCCCTCGCCGCCGACCTACCGTAAGGTCAACCCTGCGGACGCCCCGATCCTGCTGCTGTCGGCCACCTCCGAGACACTGCCGCTGACCAGCGTCAGCGACGCCGTCGACGCCCAGCTCGCCCAGCAAATCAGCCAGCTCTCCGGCGTCGCGCAGGTCTTCATCGGCGGCCAGCAGAAGCCGTCCATCCGCATTCAAATCGACCCGGCGAAGCTCGTCGCCAAGGGCCTGTCGATGGAGGACGTCCGCAGCCAGATCGCCATTACCACCGTCGACAGCCCGAAGGGCAATATCGACGGGCCCAAGCGCGCCTACACGATCTACGCCAACGACCAGCTCACCCACGCCAAGGACTGGAACGACGTCATCATCGCCTATCGCAATGGCGGCCCCTTGCGAATCCGCGATATCGGCCAGGCGGTCAGCGGCGCCGAAGACGCCAAGCAGGCGGCCTGGGCCAACGGCAAGCGCGGCGTGTTCCTGGTGATCTTCAAGCAGCCCGGTGCCAACGTCATCGACACTGTCGACCGCATCAAGGCCACCCTACCCAGGCTGGTGGCCGCTATTCCGCCCGCAATCAAGATCGAGCTGATCAGCGACCGCACCACCACGATCCGTGCCGCGGTCGAGGACGTCCAGTTCACGCTGCTGCTGACCATCGCGCTCGTGGTCATGGTCATCTTCATCTTCCTGCGCAGCTTCTGGGCCACCGTCATTCCCACGGTGACGGTGCCATTGGCATTATTGGGTGCGTGCGCCTTGATGTGGGTGGTCGGCTATTCGCTGGACAATCTGTCGCTGATGGCGCTCACCATCGCGGTCGGATTCGTGGTCGACGACGCCATTGTGATGCTCGAGAACATCACCCGCTATATCGAGGAAGGCGAATCCCCGCTCGCGGCGGCCTTCAAGGGCTCCAAGGAAATCGGTTTCACCATCGTCTCGATCAGCATCTCGCTGGTCGCGGTGCTGATTCCCCTGCTGCTGATGGGAGGCATCATCGGGCGCCTGTTCCGCGAATTCGCCGTAGTGCTGGCGATGACGATCTTCGTCTCGATGTTCGTGTCGCTGACGCTGACGCCGATGATGGCCTCGCGCTTCCTGCGCGCGCATGGCGAGGTGACCCACGGCAAGTTCTACCAATGGAGTGAGCGCGCCTTCGACGGCATGTTGCGCGGCTACGAATATGTGCTCGACCACGCTCTGGCCTGGCGCCGCACCACGCTCGCGATCTTCTTCGCCACGCTTGGATTGTCGATTTACCTGTTCATTCTGATCCCGAAGGGCTTCTTCCCGCAACAGGACGTCGGCTTGATCACGGCCACGTCCGAAGCCTCGCAGGACATTTCTTTCAAGGAGATGCTCAGACGCCAGGAGCAGCTCGGCAAGATCATCCTGGCCGATCCCGACGTTGCGAGCGTTGCCATGGCGATCGGCGGCAGCGGACGCGCCGGCAACAATGGCGCCCTGTACATCACACTGAAGCCTCGCGATATGCGCGAGGCATCGGCTCAGCAGATCATCGCGCGCCTGCGTCCGCAGTTCGACAAGGTCGAGGGCGCCCGTCTTTACATGCAAGCGGCCCAGGACGTCCGGCTCGGCGGCCGGCCGACCCGCACGCAGTTCGAGTTCACCCTACAGGACGCCGATCTCGCCGAGCTCAACGACTGGGCACCGAAGATCCTCGCCAAGATGCAGACGTTGCCGGAGCTGCGCGACGTCGCGACGGACCAGCAGACGCAGGGCACCACGGTCCAGCTCAAGATCAACCGCGACACCGCCTCGCGCTATGGTATCCAGCCGCAGATGATCGACGACACGCTGTATGACGCCTTCGGCCAGCGGCAGGTCACGCAGTATTTCACCCAGCTCAACACCTACAAGGTGATCCTCGAGATCCTGCCCGAGATGCAGGGCGATCTCGAAAGCCTGAACAAGCTCTATTTGAAATCGCCGCTGACCGGCGAGCAGGTGCCGCTGTCGACCTTCGCGACCTGGACCACCGATCCGGTCCGCCCGCTCTCGATCAGCCATCAGGGTCAGTTCCCGGCGATCACGATCAGCTTCAACCTCGCGCAAGGCGCCGCGCTTGGCCAGGCCACGGAAGCCGTGCAGCGGGCGATGACCGAGCTCGGCGCGCCGCCGACGCTGAATTCGAGCTTCCAGGGCACCGCGCAGGCGTTCCAGCAATCGCTCGGCACCGTGCCGCTGTTGATCCTCGCCGCGCTCGTCGTGGTCTACCTGATCCTCGGCATCCTCTACGAGAGCTATATCCATCCGATCACCATCCTGTCGACCCTGCCCTCGGCCGGCGTCGGCGCGCTCGCGATCTTGATGGCGGCCGGCTTCGACTTCAGCCTGATCGCGCTGATCGGCATCATCCTGCTGATCGGCATCGTGAAGAAGAACGGCATCATGATGGTCGACTTCGCGATCGCCGCCGAACGCGACGAACACAAGACGCCGGAGCAATCGATCCGCCAGGCCGCGCTCCTTCGCTTCCGGCCAATCATGATGACCACGATGGCCGCGCTGCTAGGCGGCGTGCCGCTGATGCTCGGCCACGGCACCGGCGCCGAGATCCGCCAACCGCTCGGCTACGCCATGGTCGGCGGCCTGATCGTCAGCCAAGCGCTGACGCTGTTCACCACGCCGGTGGTCTATCTCTATCTCGACAAGCTCAACAACTGGTTCTCCACCTGGGGCCGTTCGGGTGACGGCGAAGGCGACGAGGCGCCCGAGCACAGCACCGTCAAGCAAGCCGCCGAGTAAGCTTGCACCGCACCTCTCGCGACGCTACAGCGGGACTCACGGTTCACGCTAACGCGGTTTCGCCATGTTCATGCAATCCAGACTTGTCGCCCTCGCCGCTGTCTTGTTGTCGACCAGCGCTGCGTATGCCCAGCAGGGCGCCAAGAAGAACGCCGCTCCGCCTACCTCGACCGCACATCCCGCGCCTGTCCCGACGCAAGCGCAGGCGGACGGCGCTCCGGGCCAGCCCGGTTGGATCGTGCGCTGCACCAGCGCGAGCCGCGACGCGCCGCTCGAATGCGCAATGGAGCAGAACGCTGTACTGACCAAGACCGGCCAGACCGTCATCCTGATCAACATCCGCATCGCGCCCGACACCCGCACGCCGATCGCGCTGCTGCAATTGCCGCTCGGCCTCAACCTGCCCGTCGGCGCCAAGCTCCAGGTCGACGAGGGCAAGACGTTCGATCTCGAGATCCAGACCTGCGAGAACCGCGGCTGCTACGCCTCGACGCCGGTCGCGCCGGATCTGCTCGCCGCCTTGCGGGTGGGCAAGCAGTTGAAGGTTTCCTTCCAGAACATGGCCAAGGAAACGATCGCGATCCCGATGCCACTCAACGACTTCGCCGCGGCCTACGACAAGATCAAGTAACGAGCGCCGTCAGGTCGCGATGTCGCCTGCCCGAAGCAGCGTCGAGAAGCCGCCATAGATCATGCGCTTGCCGTCGAATGGAATGTCGGTGCACTTGAGCCGCGGGTCCGCCATCACCTTCTTGTTGATGGCATCGCGGGTCTCCCGGTCGCGGTAGACGATCCAGGAGAAAACCACGATCTCGTCCTCCTTCGCCATGACCGCGCGCGGAAACGAGGTGAGCTCGCCATAGGGAACGTCGTCACCGATGCATTCGACATAGTCGAGCGCGCCGTGCTCCAGCCAGAGCGCGCAGGCGGTCGTCGCCAGCGCCTTGTAGGCCTCGATCTTGTCCTTCGGCACGGCCAGCACGAAACCATCGACATAGGGCATCACGGATCTCCTTCGGTTGTGTGTGGTCCGAGGACGATGGGGCGCACTGCGATCCGACACGAAACGCGATTTTCAGATGAGGCAAACGGTCGCGATCGATGGTGCCGTCAACGAATTTTGGTCCCTGCCGCAGAGAGGCCGGGGGGTTAAGTCTGGGAAAAAGCGCCCGGAATTGGCTGGGGAACCTGGATTCGAACCAAGACAAACAGAGTCAGAGTCTGTTGTGCTACCGTTACACCATTCCCCACCGGAATAGTCGAACAAATTCAAGGACTTGTCGACTTGCTCGACCGTGGCCGGAAGCGCGTTTGGCGCAAATCACGGCTCAGGCGTGGCAGCGTTCTACCCGCTCGGCTCTGGGCTGGCAAGCGCTGCGGTACTGGGTTGTCTCGACGGGCGATGGCACGAGAGGTCGGAGTCCGCGGCGACAAGGACCGCGCCCGACCGCATGAGGCGATCGGGTCACGGTCCGGCCCCGCAGACGTCTCGAACGTCGCCAGCGCCTTAGGCGCTTAGTCCAGCTTGATGTTCGCGGCTTCGATCACCTTCTTCCACCGCTCGGTCTCGGAGACGATGTAGGCCTTGAAGGGCTCGGAATCCACCGCGACCGCGGTGGCGCCGAGTTCGGCCATCTTCTGCACCGTCTCCGGCTGCTGCATGAAGACGCGGATTTCGGCCGAGAGCTTCTCGACGATCGGCTTCGGTGTGCCTGATGGCACGAAGAAGCCGTGCCAGGCCACGGCCTCGAAGCCCGGCAGGAATTCGGCGACGGCGGGCACTTCAGGATCGAAAGTGGCGCGTTTCGGCGTTGCGGTCGCAAGCATCGCGAGCTGGCCGGTCTTCACTTGTGGCAACAGCAGCGGCACGTTGTCGAAGGCGAGATCGATCTGGCCGCTCAACAGGTCAGTTAGCATCTGGCTGGAGCCCTTGTAGGGTACGTGCACCATCTTGGTGCCGGTCATCTGCTGAAACAATTCGGCTGCCAGATGCTGCGAGGTGCCGACGCCGGCCGAGCCGAACGAGACCTTGTCCGGATTGGCTTTCAGATAGGCGATCAGCTCCGGCACGGTGCGCGCCTTGATCTTGTTGGGGTTCACGACAAGCACATTGGGCACGACGCTGATCTGGGCGACCGGCGCAAGATCCTTGTCCGCCTGATAGCTGAGCTTCGGCCCGTAGAGCGTGGGGTTGATTGCGAGCGCAGACGTGCTAGCAAGACCGAGCGTGATGCCATCCGGCGCCGACCTCGCTAACCGCGTCACGCCGAGGATCGAGCCGGCGCCGCCGACGTTCTCGACCACGAAGGGCTTGCCGAACTTCACCTGCAAATCGTTGGCGACCATGCGCGCGAAGATATCCGCGGTGCCGCCGGCGGCGAAGGGCACGATCACCGTCACCTGCTTGGACGGATAACCGTCCTGGGCCTTGGCCGGCGACGCCGCCAGCAGCATGAGTGAGGCAAGAACAAGCCACAGCGATCTCATCGAAGTTTCCTCTGTTTTCAGTGTTGTTGATTGGCTGCCGCGAACGAGCGGCGGGGATGGCTAAAGCGTGATGCATCGCGCTTTAGGTTTTTGTTTGAGCATGATCGTTTCGGAAACCGCTACACACTTTTCCGGATCATGCTTTAGAACGCGACCTCATACATGTGCAGGATCGCATCCCGGCTAAGATCGCGCGGATTGTTGTCGAGCAGGCGGCGAATGGCGTACGCCTCGTCGGCCATCACGCCGAGGTCGTCCCTGGACACGCCGAGCCCCGACAACCGCATCTCGATACCGAGATCGGCGCAGAACTTGTAGGTTGCGTCGAACGCCAGCTTTGCATCGCCCTGCTTCGGCAATCCAAGCGCCTGGAGCACCGCGACGGTCTTCGCCTCCACGGCCGGCATATTGAAGGCCAGGGTGTGCGGGAAGATCACCGCGCAGGCAAGCCCATGCGCCACATGGTGACGCGTGCCGAGCGGATACGCGACCGCATGGCCGGCGGTCGTGTTCACCGGTCCCAGGCAATAGCCGCCATAGAGCGAGGCCAGCGCCAGGCCCGCGCGCGCCTTGCGATCGCCACCATCGGCCACCGCCCGCTTGAGATACAGCCCAACCAGGCGCGCGCCTTCGAGCGCATAGAGGTCGATCATCGGATGCGCCTTGCGGCTGGTATAAGCCTCGACGCAATGCGCCAGCGCGTCGACGCCAGTCGCCGCAGTGACCTCCTTCGGCACGGTCATTGTCAGATCCGGATCGACGATGGCAATGTCAGCCAGCATGACGCGGCTCTGCACCGCCTGCTTGTTCTGGCTCACGGGGTCGGTGACGAGCGCGCGGGTGCCGGCTTCGCTGCCAGTGCCCGACGTGGTGGGAATCTGCATCAGCGCCACGTTGCGGCTGGCCACTTTCTCTGACCCGACGATGTCGGCGAAAGCCACGTCGCTCGTGCACATCACCGCGACCAGCTTGGCCAGATCCATCGCGCTGCCGCCGCCGAACCCGACGACGAGATCGGGCTTGGCGTCGCGCGCCATGGCAACAGCCTTCTCGAGATTGGGCAAGTCCGGCTCGGGCTTCACATCGCCGAACACCTTCACTGAGCCCGGCAACGCAAGCGTATCGACGCGTTGCGCATTGAATGGGTCCGAGATCACCAGCGGCCGTTTGGCGCCGATCCGCTCGGCGAAACGCGCTGCGGCGGCGATTGTACCGCAGCCGAACTCGATCGCAGTCGGGCGGAGGATTTCAATGGGCGTGAAGGCGTTGGTCATCGTGTTCGATCTCATGACTTGGATGCGGAAGCGCCTGCGGCCAGCCGCTCGGCATAATCGATGGCCTCGATCAGGCTGTGCTCGTTGGCTATGCCCTTGCCGGCAATGTCGAAGGCGGTGCCGTGATCGACGGAGGTGCGGATGATCGGCAGGCCTAGCGTGATGTTGACGCCGGAGAGCTCCTGCCAGCGGCCGGTCGCGGGATCGACCTGGAAGCCGAGCAGCTTGACCGGGATGTGGCCCTGGTCGTGATACATCGCGACCGCAGCATCGTACTGGCCGGCGCGCAGCTTGACGAAAATGGTATCGCCAGGCACGGGGCCGACGACGTCGAGACCGTCGGCGACCGCCCTGGCGATCGTCGGCGCCGAGACGTCGATGTCCTGCCGGCCGAACAGACCGCCCTCGCCGGCATGCGGGTTGAGCGCAGCGATCGCGATCTTCGGCCGTTCGATGCCGAGCCGGCGCAGCGCGCCATCGGTGAGGTCGATCACCATGCGCAGGCGCTCCGGCGTCAGGCGCTTCGGCACGTCCTCCAGCGCGACATGGGTCGAGACATGGCTGACGCGCATGTTGCCATGGGCCAGCAGCATTACCGAGCCGCGCACGCCGGTGAGATGTGCGAGCATCTCGGTATGTCCAGGAAAATGATAGCCGGCCCTGTTGAGCGCTTCCTTGTTCAGCGGCGCCGTGACGATGGCGGCGGTGCGGCCCGCCTGCGTCAGGCGCACGCCCTGCTCGATCGCTTTGTAGGCAAAGCGGCCGCCATCGGCGCTGAGCACGCCAGGCCTGATCGGGTCGCCCTCGACGTCGGCCTGAAGAAAACAGAGATTGGACCAGTCGGGGTCCTCGACACTGACTTCGGGAATGGCGACATTGGCGCCGAGTGCCGCTCTCGCGCCATCAAGCGCCGCGCCGCTGCCGATGATCAACAGGCGCAGATCGCCCTTCGTGATCCGGTCCTTCAGCGCGACGCAAGCCTTGACGATGATCTCCGGCCCGATCCCGGCGGGATCACCCATGGTGATGGCAAGATGACAAGAGGTCATGTCGGGCTCCCCATATTGAGCAAATGATTGTCCCGGAGTAGATCGCGCCAGAGCTCGCTTGGTCCGAATGCACCGGATTTCGAGATGACGTCGACGCCGGCCCAACGGCCGCCCTGCAAGATCGAGCGCGGCAGTCCCGGCACAATACGTCCCGTCACCTGGAGCGCATGCGCGCCAAGGGCAACGCACGCCGCCTTCAGGGTCTCGCCGCCGGCAACGATCAGCGTGCCCGGAGGTTCGAGCGCCGCGATCAGTGCCGACATTTCGCGCGCAATCCGCCGCGCCGCCTCGGCGCGGGCCAGGCCCTCGGCGAGAGCGAATTTGACCAGTGCCACGCCGTCATCGGCAAGCTTGTGCCGGACAGGCGCCGCGCTCCCGCCTTCCGCAAGTGCGATGGTTGCCGCGCCGCACGCGGCCAGCTGAGACGCAGTCGCAGGCTGATCCGAGCCGAACAGCCCCAGCACCGGCAGCTTCAATTGGCCCGGCGCCTCGGCGCGATGGCTGCGGGCGAGCGCGCCGGCGAGCCCACCGCTTCCGCACCACAGCACAGGCCCTGGCATCCGCCGTCCCATCTGGACGATACGATCGAGGTCGATATCACTTTCGGCATCGAAAACCTGAACGCCGCCCTGCGATAGCGTATCGGCCCCGCCCTGCCGCGCCTCGATGTCTTCCTGCCGCAGCTCGGTCAGGAGATTGTCGCCGACGCGATGCCACTCGCCTTGTAGCGTGCGCGCGAATTGCTGGCCATCCACGGTGCGGCGCCCCTGATAGTCGAAGGCGGGCGCGACTACGCAGGACGCCCAATCGCCGCTATGCAGGCAGGCGCCGAGCTCGGCCGCCCACGCGCCACGAAGGAGACTATCGACCTTCTTGTAGGCGATCGTCGCCCCGCGGAGCTGCGGCGCCAGTCGTCCAACGATCTCGACGCTCTTGGCTTTCGACCGCTCGCGGGTACCGCTATCGATCGCGAGGCTCCGACTGTTCGGTACTGCAGGCGCAGGTAGCCAGGTGACGTCGAACGGCCCGCACAGACCGACGAACTCCGCCGCGGTGTCGAGTGCACCGGAGAGATCGTCGGCAAGCAGGCGGACGCTCGTCATCGTCGCGCGCCTCCGGCACTAAAGATCTTGCCCGGATTGATCAGTCCATTCGGGTCGAGCAAGCGCTTGATATCACGCATCAGCTCGATGTCGAGGGGATCAGTAACGCGAGCGAGGCGGCCGCAATTGGTGATGCCAATGCCGTGCTCGGCACTGATGGCTCCGCCCTGCGCGGCGGTCTCGTCGTCGACGATCTCGTTGATCTCCGCCACCAGCGCGGCCGTGGCAGCGCCATCCTGGCAACGCGCGCGGTCAATCAGGGCGATCACGTGGATGTTGCCGTCGCCGATATGGCCGTGCATCACGACGCGCGCATGCGGGACGGCGGCCTTGATCCGGGCTTCGACATTGGTCACGAAGGCCGCCTGCCTCTCCAGCGGCACCACGCTGTCATGCGACACGACATAGCCGCTGCGCTTGTTGCCTTCGGACACGCTGTGCCTGACCACCCAGATCGCCTTGGCTTGCGCAAGGTTGGACGCGAAGATCACGTCTTCAGCGAGCCCGGCCTCCATCGCTGCCGCGAGCACCGTGGCGAGCGGTTCGTCGAGGTCAACGCCTGCGAGCGTGTCGGTCAGTTCGACGATCAGATACCAAGGCGTCGTCAGCTCGAATGGGATCGTGACATGCGGCACGGTCTGCGCAATCGCTTCGATTTGCGAGCGCGACATGATCTCGAGGCTGCCGAGCCGGTCGCCGACTGTGCCGCGCAGGCGCTGCATGATCTCGAGCGCCTGCTCGACGCCTTGCAATTTCAGCAGCGCCAGCGCGAAGCTGCGCGGCGGTGCAAACAGTTTCAGGACCGCCGCCGTGACGATGCCGAGAGTGCCTTCTGCGCCGATGAAGAGCTGCTTGAGCGCGTAACCGGTGTTGTCCTTGCGCAGCGCGCGCAGGCCGTTAAAGACACGCCCGTCGGGCAGCACGACCTCGAGCCCGAGGACCAGATCGCGTGTCGGTCCGTAGCGCAGCACGGCCGTGCCGCCGGCATTGGTGGAGATGTTGCCGCCGATCTGGCAGGAGCCCTCGGCACCCAGACTCAAGGGAAAATAGCGATCGACGCTACGGGCTGCGTTCTGCACCTCGGCGAGGATACAGCCAGCTTCCACCGTGATCGTGTTGGCGAGCGGGCTGACGTCGCGCACGGCCCGCAGACGGTCGAGCCGGATCACGACATTGCCCGCACGATCGTCCGGCGTCGCGGCCCCGCACATGCCTGTGTTGCCGCCCTGCGGCACGATCGCGAGCTGCCTTGCCGCGCAGTATTTGACGATTGAGGCGACCTCGGCGGTCGAGGCGGGCTTCACCACCGCGATTGCGCGACCGTGATAGCGACCGCGCCAGTCCACCACATAGGGCTCATGGTCGGGTCCGGACGGGATGACGTGCTTGTCGCCGACGATGTCAGCGAGCCCGGGCAGCGCATCCTGGAAGGAGTCGGACATCGGATCGCCTCGCTGCCGCGTCGCGACTAAACGGCGGCTGCGAATGCGGCGGCATCCGCAAGCAGCTCTTTCACTTGGGCCGACGCTAAGGATTCCAGCGGCGGACGTAGCCGTTGCCATCCGGCATGGCCGGTGCGCTCGGCCACCAGCGCCTTCAATGACGCCATCTGTGCGAAGCGCGAAACCAACTCGCGCGCCTTGACGATACGCGCTTGCGCCGCCTTGAGGGCGGCGTCGTCGTCGCTGTCGCGAAAATGCTTATAGACATAGGCAAGGTCGCGCGCGACGAGATTGGAGGTCGCGGTGATGCAGCCGGCACCACCCTTGCGGAGCAGCGGCAGCAGCAACGGATCGGCGCCGACCAGTACCGAAAAGCCGGGGAAGCGCTCGACCATCGCGGTCATATTGACGAAGTCACCGGAGGAATCCTTGATGCCGGTGAACGTCGCCGGATAGGCCGCACGCAATCGCTCGATCAGCGCATGCGAGATCGGCTGCGCTGACATCTGCGGGATGTGATAGAGCACGATCCTGAGCCTGGCATCGCCGATGCGCTGCACGACCTCACTGTAGGATGCGAAAATGCCGTCGTCGGTGACGCCCTTGTAGTAGAACGGCGGCAGCATCACCACGGTGTCGACGCCGACCGAGAGCGCATGACGCGTCAAGGCGATGGTCTCGCTGAGCGCGGCGACACCGGTGCCCGGAAGAAGCCGCTGCGGCGCGATGCCGGCGGCCACCACCGCTTCGAGCAGCGCGATGCGCTCGGCGGCCGAGAACGAGTTCGCCTCGCCGGTCGTGCCGAGCAGCGCGATGCCGTCGCAGCCTTGGTCGAGCAGATAGCGGCAATGCGCGACGAAGCGCGCATGATCGGGAGCGAGCTCGGCGTCGAGCGGCGTCAGCGCGGCGGAGAACACGCCATGAGGGTGCAGCGATGATGTCGACAAACTTCCTCCCATCCTTAAATCGATATTGTTCGGAATGCGAACATTTGTTATGCAGTTGGCCCGTGGTAAAATCAGCTTGCCGCCACGTCAAGGGGACATGTCATGGCGAGACATTCGCACGTGCCCAAGGTCGAAAAGAAGGCCACGAAACGCGTACCGGGCGCTGGCGCAACGAATCCAAAGAACTACGTCGCATCCGTCGGCAAGGCCTTTGCCGTGCTCAAGAGCTTCACCGGCGAAGCCTTCGAGCTCACCCTGAGTGAGATTGCCGCACGGGCCGACCTCGATCGCGGCACCGCATTCCGCCTGATCCAGACCTTGATCGAACTTGGCTACCTTCAGGCCGTTCCGCAGAGCCGCCGGTTTCGCCTGGGCGTTGCCTGTCTCGACCTCGGCTATACCGTGCTGTCGCACGGATCGCTGCGGCCGATCGTCGAGCCGCTGCTGCGCGACCTCGTTCCTGATGTCGGCGATGCGGCCTCGCTCGGCATCCTCGATGGCGGCGACGTGGTCTATCTCGCACGGGTCGGCGCGGGCCTCGATCGTCACAAGATGGATCGCCGGCCGGGCACGCGAATCCCGGCCTATAGCGCCGCGCTCGGCCATGTCATGCTGGCGCATCTGGCGCGGGACGAGCAGATCGAGCGGCTGGAGTCGCGACCGCGCGTCAAGCTGTCGGAGCGAACGCTCACCGACCTCGACGCCCTGCTCGCCCGACTCGACCAGGTGAAAAAGAAGGGGCACGCCGTCTCCGACGGCGAGAACGCCTACGGCCTGCGCACGCTGGCAACGCCGATCTTCGACGCTCAGGGGCTCGCGATCGGGGGATTGAGCGTCACCATCGATGCGGTGCGCATGGACATGCCGGCCTTTCGCGATCAGGCGCTCCCGCGCCTGATGCAGGTGACGCGCCAGGTGCAGGACCTCGCCATCAAGTCGGGATTGACGACCTGAACGCCGTCGCGAGTGCTAGACGGCAATGCGGTCGAAGTCGGCAGCTATCCGGGTGTTCGGAAAAATTCTGGCTGCCTCCGCAAGGACCTCATCGTCGTCATAGCGGCCCGACTGATGCGTGAGCACAAGCTGGCCGACCCCGGTTTCGGCCGCAAATGCAGCCGCATCGCGCGCAGTGAGGTGCCCATAGTCCCGCGCGGTCGATGCGTCGCGATCGAGGAACGTTGCCTCGATCACCAGCAGATCGGCGCCAGAAACGTATTTGGAGAGGTCTTCGGTCGTTTCGGTGTCGCCGATCACGATGAGCTTCCTGCCGCCGCTCGGCGGCCCCAGGACGTCTCCCGGGTCGATGGTTCGATCAGCGAGCACGACTGCTCGTCCCGCAGCCAATTCTCCCCGCATCGGCCCGTCTGGAACGCCCAGCTCAGCAAGGCGCTCCGGCCGAAGACGGCGGCGGGCGGGACTCTGGAAGGCGAAGCCAAAACTGTCGGTGTCGCGATGGCGAACCGGAAAGCAGCCGATGGTGAAGGCGCCGGCATCGATGACCTGCCCTTCGGTCAGCGGCGCGAACTCCACCGCGATCGGCGCCCTGCCCGCGCCCCACAGGCTTGCGAGCAGGCGGACGACGAGGTCGAGCGTGCGCTGCCCTGCATGAACGGTCATCATGTCGGCGCTCTGCCGCAACCCCAGCGTTGAAAAGAGACCGGGAATGCCGAGCACGTGATCGAGATGGGCATGCGTCAGCAGGATGCGGTCGAGCCGCCGAAAGCCGGCGCCAGCGCGCAGCAACTGGCGCTGCGTGCCCTCGCCGCAATCGACCAGAACGCGCTTGCCCGCCGCCTCGACCAGGAGCGCCGGATGGTTACGCTCCGCCGACGGAACACTGGCCGAGGTTCCGAGAAATGTCAGGGCGAACATGGTCTCACGTGTCCAGCTGTGGACGGTCTCACCGCCCCCAATGCCATGCGAGCAGCAGCGCGTACAAGCCCATCGACGCGGCATAGAGCGCGGCGAGGAGTGCGTATCCTGCGATCTGGCGTCCGATCCTCGCCTTCGGCGCGATCCACCAATCGAGCGCCTTGAAGGCGGCGGGCACCAGCCACCAGCCGAGCAGCTGGGTGCTGACGAGATTGCCGACGAAGAGCGACAGCCAGACCGGCACGCCGTGGCTGTCGATCAACGGCGCGCTGATGAAGTAGCCCCAGAGGTAGACGACGGGATAGAGCACCAGAAGGACGATGAGATTGCTCTTCCAGATCAGGCCAGGTCCTTGCTCCGCCGCCTTGCCGGCCGGGAACCAGAAATTGAAGCCGTAGCTCGCCCGCTTCACGCTCATGCCGGCGTTGAAGCGCTCGCCTTCCCTCAGCAGCGACTGCCGCAACGGCGAGTCCAGCCACGCATTGAGGTTGGCATCACAGTCGAACGACAGGATGATGATCCATTCGTCGTGCAGGCCCGGAATCGGTCGCTCGATCTTGTGGCGCAAAAATCCCTTGAACTCGGCCTCCGCGGCCTGAATGCGCTGCTGCCATTTGAGGAAGGCGTCCTCGAGTCCGTCCGGCACCTTGAAAGAGATCACGGCAGAGACTGCGCTCTCGCGCGGCACGCCGGTGTCGGGCAGGATGTGGACATCCTCCGAACCGACGAAGAAGCGCTGCACCTCCGCGATGAGCCGCGCCCGCACATCGCTCTGAAGCCAGGCGCGGGCTGCCGCCGGGCTCGCGAAGCGCAGGATCGTCACCCAGTCGACATGCGCCGGCGGTTGCGGCGGCACCACCTCCTGGCTGAGGAAGCCGGGCCAGGCCTTGAGCACGTCGCCGACCTCGCCGTTCCACCGCGCGAACGCGGCGAAGCCGTCGTCGGCGATGCGGCGCTGGATGACGAGGGCGACCGGCTGTCCGGCCGTATCAGGAGATGCGCTCATGAGCAGCCGCCTCAGCTCTTCTTGTAGAGACGCTTGCCCATCACCCAGGTCTCGTCGACGCAGCGATCGTCGCCGACCATCATCACGGCGAAGAGCATGCTCGCAGCCTCGTCCATCGTGCGCGGCCCGCCGCCCTCGGCGATCAGCGACTGGTGCCAGGGCTGCGCGGCTTGCCCGCCGTTCGGATCGAGCGCGACGAAATCAGCCTCCTTGCCGGGTTCGAAATTGCCGAGCTTGTCGTCGATGTAGAGGCCTTCGGCACCGCCAAGCGTGATCGACCAGAAACCGCGATACGGCGAGAGCTTGTTGCGCTCGGCTTCAGCGAGATCCTTGCGCGCCGGATCAATGCTGCCGTCGAGCAGCGTGTTATTGCACATGCCGACCTTGTAGGCATCGTCGAGCACGGAGATCATGGAGAAGCGGTTGCCGCCGCCGACGTCGGTGCCGAACGACATTTTCACGCGATGCTCCGGATCGGTGGCGCGGCCAATGCGGAACAGGCCGCTGCCGAGGAACAGGTTCGAGCACGGGCAGAACACCACCGCGGCGCCCTTCTTCGACATGCGACGGAACTCGTTGTTCGAGAGGTACACGCCATGGCCCCCGGAGAATTTCGGACCGACGAGATCGAACTTCTCGTAGACGCCGAGATAATCCTGACAGTCCGGGTGCTCGACGAGCACGCCGCTGCATTCGGCCGGGTTCTCGGAGATGTGGGTGTTGACCCAGCAGTCCGGATGCTCATGCTTGAGGCGCTGACACGCTTTCAGCAGCTCCGGCGAGGCACCGAAGGCAAAGCGCGGCGTGATGGCATAGAGGTTGCGGCCCTTGTTGTGGTACTGCGCGATCAGCCGCTTGCTGTCGCGATAGAAGTTCTCGGGCGTGTCGACATAGTCAGCCGGGGCGTTGCGATCGATGCCGGTGAGGCCCGCGATCACACGCATGTTGCGGCGGGCTGCCTCCTCGAACAGCTCCTCGGTCGACACTGGCGACGAGCTCGTGAACGCCTGGCACGTCGTGGTGCCGGAGGCCAGCAGCGCATCGAGGAAGCGCTTCACGCCCTCGCGGGCATAGTTGCGGTCCTTGTATTTGAGCTCTTCCGGATAGATCCACATCTGCAGCCACGGCAGCAGTTGTTCGCCATAGGCGCCGAGCACCCGGGTCTGCGGCAGATGGATGTGGCCGTCGATGAAGCCCGGGACGATGATGCGGTCCTCGATATGGGTGATCTGCACGCCCGGATGCGCGGCGGCAATCTTGTCATACGGGCCGAACGCCTTGATGACGCCGTCGGTGACGACCATGAGGCCGTCCTGGTGAAAGCGCGCGGCGGCCTGCTCGTTGCCGATGTGCCTCCAGGGATCGTCGACGAAGTCGAAGAACGTGCCGCGAATACCGACGGAGGTCATGATTTGGTTCCTTCCTCTAAGTCTGTGTGGCGTGGCCCGCTGAGGGCAGCGCGATCGCAGGCAGCGTGCCCCCAACAGTGCAGAGGCCGAGATAAACCCAATTGCTCGGCGCCTGCGTCGCTTCAGGCAGCACCGCCGCGATCGCCATGGCGCCGCTCACCGCGAGATGGCAGGGCGCGCTGATGAGACCGCCGAACAGGCCGTGGCTGCGCTCGTCCTTGGAATTTGGCTGAACGGCACGACGCCCAGCAGGATCGGCACGACCCTTCCGTTCGCGCGCCCGGCGTCGGAAGCAGGTGCAGTCATGGCTCACGCCCCTCGGTCTCCGCCGGCCGCGTCTTTCGTGCCCGCAACGAGAGGCGACGATACAGGTTGCGGATCTTGACGCACGGAGCGTGCCAGAACTGTGTGTAAAAACCCTTAGGAGTTACCGTATCCATGCGGAGACTTGACCGCTGATGCCGTGGCCGGAGGGCTCAGAACAAAAAACGCGAAAACAACCCCATGCACAGTACAAATCATTGATGAATTTCAGGCCGAAGCGTTCAGCCAGGCCATTTGACTCGTCGGGCAAAACAGGCGCAGACTTGCATGATCGCCGATCGTGAAATCCGACATCGCGCCGACGCCGTTAACGTTTCGGAAGGCATCGCCGCTTCGAACGCGCGCGCTTCGACATCAGGTCAATTGTCGAAGACGCGAGGCAGCGCATTTAATCCGCGCTCGATCTCGGTTTGCACAACGCCACGCTTGTCCGGCAGATGGATTGAGTCCGGCAGGCGTCGGCAATCGAGGTTAGAGATGACTCTCCGCAGAACCGACGGTGTGTGGCTGAATGAACCGGAACGATGGACGGCTGAGGGCGAGAGCCTAAAGATCATCACTGACAAAGGCACCGACTTCTGGCGCGAGACCCACTATGGCTTTAATCGCGACAGCGGGCATTTCCTGGGCTTTCCAACCGGCGAAGCATTCACCGCCAGTTTACGCGTTCAGGGCGACTTCCAGGCGCTCTACGATCAGGCGGGCATCATGGTGCGCGTCGACGCGGAGCATTGGGTCAAGGCCGGGATCGAACTCTCGGACGACCGCGCCATGCTCGCGAGCGTGTTAACCAACGAGCGATCGGACTGGGCCACGGCATCCTATGAGCATGATGCTGGCGATTTTTGGGTGCGCGCGACCGTCGCCAACGGCGTCCTTCGTTTGCAAGTTTCGGCCGACGGCAAGTACTGGCCTCTGATGCGGCTAGCACCGTTTCCGGCAGCGAGCTCCTATCTTGTGGGGCCCATGGCCTGCACACCGGAACGGGCAGGGCTAGAAGTCGTATTCTCGACGTTTCATCTGACACCGCCGCTTGGAAAGGACCTACACGACCTGAGCTAAGTGGCCGTTCTGCAATCTCGCTCGCTGTCGCGCGGACAGATCGACGTTCACCACAGAGCCGTCCCGCTCGCCTCTACTCTCGCTCCGACTGCGCCTCGACCGCCTGTACGGCGACACTTGCCACCTGCCGCAGCGCCTCGCGTTCCGCGCCCGAGGACGCCATCACGCCCATGCCGACCGCGACGGCGGAGACGTAGCGCGCGAGCGCGGCGGGATCGGCGCTTTCCTTCAGATCACCTTCGGCTTTGGCGCGAACAAAGCGGTCGTGGAGCTGGTCTTCGTTCTGGGCGCGGCGGGCGGCGAGCTCGAACGGGACGTTCTCGGAGCCCGTACCGCAGGCGATGCCGCCTTGCACCAGCAGGCAGCCGGGCGGATTCGCCGGATCGGTCTGCTTGTCGGCGATGCCCATCAGCATCCGCTCGGCGACGGCGCGGGCGGTGGGTGCCGCGACCACCTCGTCCATCCAGACGGCGCGCAATTTGGTGTAGCGGTCGAGCGCGGCCTTCAGCAGGCCTTCCTTGTTGCCGAAGCAGGCGTAGAGACTCGGCGGATTGATGCCCATGGCCTCGGTGAGCTGGGCAATGGTCGCGCCCTCATAACCATGGCGCCAAAACACTTCCATCGCCTGATCCAACGCCGTCTCGGCGTCGAATTCGCGGGGGCGTCCCATGCCCATGTGCCTGTCTCCTCGGAATTGGCGCCCTGTAGTGACCTAACGCCTGATCTTAGCTAGTTGTTCTGGCTTTCTTTTTCTTGTGTCTTCCAATCGTCGCGGTATCGACGTACAATTTTCTTCGTGAATGATACATAAGTATCTTGCACTGCGGCATCCAGCTCCACATCTGTAGTGAACACTACATATCTGGAGCGCGCAAATGCACCCCTCCCAAAATACCGCCCGCACCGGCCGTTTCCGCCGCCTCCTCGGTGGCGTCGCCATCGTAGGCGCCCTCGCCGCCGCCGGCTCGATCGCGACCGGCCGCTACTTTCACGCGGCGCAAGCGACCGCACCGGCGGCCGCAGCCGAACAAGCCGTTTCCGTCACCGTCGCGATGATCGAGCCGCGGCAAACTGTGCTGTGGGACGATTTCTCCGGCCGGCTGGAGGCCATCCACCGAGTCGAGCTGCGCCCCCGCGTCGCGGGGGCGATCCTGTCGACCAATTTCACGGAAGGTGCGTTGGTGAAGGCCGGCGACGTGCTGTTCAAGATTGATCCGGCGCCTTACGCGGCGGAGGTCGACAAGGCCAACGCCCAGCTCGAAGCCGCCAAGGCGCGCGTTGTCTTTACCCAGAGCGAGCTCGAGCGCGGCGCGCAGCTGGTCGGCAACGCCGTGGTGACGCGGCGCGACTACGACCAGCGCGAGAATGCCAGTCGTGAAGCGATTGCCAACGTGAAGGCGGCCGAGGCAACGCTGCAGACCGCAAAGCTCAATCTCGGCTACACCGAGGTGCGCGCGCCTGTGGACGGCCGCGTCGGCAAGATCGAGGTCACGGTCGGCAATCTCGTCGCCGCCGGCACCGCCTCTCCCGTGCTGACCTCGCTGGTCTCGGTCAATCCGATCTACGCCTCGTTCGACGCGGACGAAGAGGTGGTGCTGCGCGCGCTGAATTCCATTGCAGACGGCTCCGGCCAACGCGGCAAGCTCGACCAGATCCCGGTGGAGATGACGACCTCCGGCGGCCTCTCGGCGAAGGGCCACATCCAGCTGATCGACAACCAGGTCAACGGTCAGAGCGGCACCATCCGCGTCCGCGCGGTTTTCCCCAACGAGGACGGCCGTCTCATCCCCGGCCAGTTCGCCCGAGTGCGCATGGGGCAACCGAAGCAGCAGACGCTGGTCATGATCGACGAGCGCGCGATCGGCACCGACCAGGACAAGAAGTTCGTGATGGCGGTCGGTGACGACAGCCGCGCGGTCTACCGGCCGGTCACGCTCGGCGGCGCCGTCGATGGGCTCCGCGTCGTCACCTCGGGCCTGAAGCCCGGCGACCGCGTCGTCGTCAATGGCTTGCAGCGCGTGCGTCCCGGCGCCCTGCTCAAGACGGAGGTGGCAGCGATGGGCGCGCGAGGGCCGCAGCAGGCATCCAACCACAGCAACCAGGACGTGGTGCAACGCTAGTGTCTGTCATTCCGGGGTGCGCGTAGCACGAACTACGGTGCGCACGCGCGCACCTGAGAATCTCGACATTTTGAAACTCCGACCATCTCACCTTCAGATTCCGGGATCGCGGGCTTCGCTCGCGCCCCGGAATGACGGCGGAGGGGGTCGGAGACGCGGGAAGACATTGCCCAGGGGCAAAGCCATGAATCTTTCAAAATTCTTCATCGATCGTCCTATTTTTGCCGGCGTGCTGTCGGTCCTGATCTTCCTTGCCGGCCTGATCTCGCTGTTCGCGATGCCGATCTCGGAATATCCCGATGTCGTGCCCCCGTCCGTCGTGGTACGCGCGACCTATCCCGGCGCCAACCCCAAGGTGATCGCGGAGACGGTGGCGACGCCGATCGAGGAGCAGATCAACGGCGTCGAGAACATGCTCTACATGTCGAGCCAGGCGACCACTGACGGCGCGATGACGCTGACGGTGACGTTCCGCCTCGGCACCGACCCCGACAAGGCAACGCAGCTGGTGCAGAACCGCGTGCAGCAGGCCGAACCGCGCCTGCCCGCCGTCGTGCGCCAGCTCGGCATCATCACCAAGAAATCGTCGCCCGACCTCACCATGGTCGTGCACCTGCTGTCGCCGAACGGCCGCTACGACATGACGTATTTGCGCAACTACGCGGTGCTCAACGTCAAGGACCGGCTCGCGCGGATTGACGGCGTTGGCGACGTGCAGCTCTATGGTGCCGGCGATTATTCGATGCGGGTCTGGGTCGATCCGCAGAAGGCCGCCGAGCATGGCCTGACTGCGAGCGACATCGTGAGGGCGATCCAGGCGCAGAACGTCGAAGCCGCCGCCGGCGTCGTCGGCTCCTCCCCGAACGTCAAGGGCATCGATCTCCAGCTCTCCGTCAATGCCGAAGGGCGGCTCGCGAACGAAGAACAGTTCGGCGACATCGTGGTCAAGACTGGCGCGCGTGGTGAAGTGGTGCGCTTACGCGACGTCGCTCGCATCGAGCTTGGCGCGTCCGAATACGGGCTGCGCTCGCTGCTCGACAACAAGCAGGCGGTCGCGATCCCGATCTTCCAGGCGCCGGGCTCCAACGCGCTTGAGATCTCCGACCACGTCCGCGCCACCATGGCCGAGATCAAGAAGAACATGCCCGAGGGCGTGTCCTATCAGATCGTCTACGACCCGACCCAGTTCGTGCGCTCGTCGATCGAAGCGGTCATCCACACGCTGCTGGAGGCCATTGCGCTGGTGGTGCTGGTCGTGATCCTGTTCCTCCAGACTTGGCGCGCCTCGATCATCCCGCTTCTGGCCGTGCCGGTGTCGATCGTCGGCACATTCGCAGTGATGCATGTGTTCGGCTTCTCCATCAACGCGCTCAGCCTGTTTGGCCTGGTGCTCGCGATCGGCATCGTCGTCGACGACGCCATCGTCGTGGTCGAGAACGTCGAGCGCAATATCGAGGCGGGGCTATCGCCGCGCGATGCCACCTATCAGGCGATGCGTGAGGTCTCCGGCCCGATCATCGCGATCGCGCTGGTGCTGGTCGCGGTGTTCGTGCCGCTCGCCTTCATCTCCGGCCTGACCGGGCAGTTCTACAAGCAGTTCGCGTTGACGATCGCGATCTCGACCGTGATCTCCGCGGTCAACTCGCTGACACTGTCCCCGGCCTTGTCGGCGCTGCTGCTGAAAGGCCATAACGAACCGAAAGACAAGCTGACGCTGATCCTCGAAAAGACGCTCGGCTGGTTCTTCCGCGGCTTCAACAAGGGTTTTACGCGCTCCTCGGAGAATTACAGCGGCAGCGTCACCAGAGTGATCTCGGGCAAGGCCGCGGTGATGGGCCTCTACGTGGTCCTGGTCGGCCTCACCGCCCTCTTGTTTCAGCAGGTGCCGAGCGGCTTCGTGCCGGGCCAGGACAAGCAATATCTGGTTGGCTTCGCCCGCCTGCCCGATGGTGCCACCCTCGACCGCACCGAAGAGGTGATCCGCAAGATGAGTGACATCGCGCTGACCCAGCCCGGTGTCGAGAGCTCGGTCGCCTTCCCGGGCCTGTCGATCTCCGGCTTCACCAACTCTTCCAATGCCGGCATCGTGTTCTCGACCCTCAAGCCGTTCGACGAGCGCAAGGACCCTTCGCTCAGCGGCCCCGCCATCGCGGCCGATCTGAACAAGAAATATGCGGGGATTCAGGAAGCCTTTATCGCCATGTTCCCGCCGCCGCCGGTCAATGGTCTCGGCACCATCGGCGGCTTCAAGCTCCAGATCGAGGACCGTGCCGGTCTCGGCTATGAGGCGCTGAACGAGGCGACCAAGGCGTTCATGGCGGCGATGCAGAAGGCCCCGGAGATCGCCGGCGTGTTCTCGAGCTTCCAGGTCAACGTGCCCCAGCTGTTCGCCGACATCGACCGCACCAAGGCGCTCCAATTGGGCGTGCCCGTGACGGAGGTGTTCAACACGCTTCAGATTTACCTCGGTTCCTACTACGTCAATGACTTCAACAAGTTCGGCCGCACTTATTCCGTCCGCGTGCAGGCTGACGCGCCGTTCCGCGCTCGCGCCGACGACATCAGGCAGTTGAAGGTGCGCTCGTCCTCGGGCGACATGGTGCCGTTGTCGGCGCTGCTCACGATCCGCCAGAGCGCGGGGCCGGAGCGCGCGATCCGCTACAACGGCTTCCTGTCCTCCGACATCAATGCGGCCGCCGCTCCCGGCTTCTCCTCCGGCCAGGCGCAGGAGGCGGCGACGCGGATCGCCGCGGAAGTGCTGCCGCCGGGCTTTGCCTTCGAATGGACCGATCTGACTTATCAGGAGTTCATCGCCGGCAATTCCGGCGTCTGGGTGTTTCCGCTGGCCATTCTGCTCGTGTTCCTGGTGCTGGCCGCACTCTATGAGAGCCTGACCTTGCCGCTCTCGATCATCATGATCGTGCCGATGGGCCTGCTGGCCGCGATGTTCGGGGTCTGGATTTCGAAGGGCGACAACAACGTCTTCACCCAGATCGGCCTGATCGTCCTCGTGGGCCTCTCGGCCAAGAACGCGATCCTGATCGTCGAATTCGCGCGCGAGCTCGAGTTCGCAGGCCGCACGCCGCTCCGCGCCGCGATCGAGGCGAGCCGGCTACGGCTGCGCCCGATCCTGATGACGTCGATGGCGTTCATCATGGGTGTGCTGCCACTGGTGCTCTCCACCGGCGCGGGCTCGGAGATGCGGCGCGCCATGGGCGTTGCCGTGTTCTCCGGCATGATCGGCGTCACCGTGTTCGGCCTGTTCCTGACGCCGGTGTTCTATGTGCTGCTACGCACCGTCACCGGCATGAAGCCGCTGACGCATCACGGCAGCGACACCAGCGCGGCACCGGTTCAGGGTTTGGGGCACTAGATCAAGGAAATCCCCGATACCAGCAACAGAACGAGCACGGTCTTGCGAAAGACCGTCTCGTTGACGCGGTGGACGCGATCACACCGAGCCCAGATCCCGCGAACCAGGCCGGCAGGCTGATCGCCAAGTCGACGAAGACCTTCGCCGACCGAATATTGCGCCGGAGCGCCCACAAATGGGTGGCCTGCACGCCGATGCTGCACGCCATCATCAGCAGGCTCGCCGGCTCTTTGCCGGTATCAGGTCTCTACTTCCTGTTCTCCTCGCAGAACTTCAACGCCGCCAGCGCTTCGCCGGCCCGCGGGATCTGCATCTCGATGCTGTCATCCTCATCGTCCTCGAAATCGAGCGCGGGACGCTTGGCCTTCGACAGCCGGTCCATGATCGACTGATCGTATTCGAAGATGCCGCGCACGGTGGTCTTGTCCATGACCTCCCACTTCGCCTTCTTCATGATGTCGGCGTCATCGGTGCCGACGTCGGCCCGGAGGATCTCGCCGATTTTGTCCCATTCCCAGCCGTCGTAGATCATGACGATCACGAGCCTTGTCGGAATAGGTGATCACGATGACGTAGTCGCGGTCCTCGTCGTCCTTATCCTTGTAGCCCCGGCTCGCGTTGCAATGGGTATCCTGCGTACGCTTCTCGATGGTCCAGTCGCCCGCCCTGGATTGTTGCGCGGGCGCCGCGCCGGTGCTCAAGGCACCCGCGAGCAAGCTAGTTGCGAAAAGGAACCGTTTCATCTCTGCCTCCAGCTCTTCCCCGGGGCCGAGGTGACCACCTCTGCCGGCCGCCCGGAAGCATCTCCGGCGCGGCGTGAGGTCAATGGTGACGCCGGCGGCCTCAGCTCCGCCGCGGCACGATCGCGATCGGGGTGAAGGTGTAAACCTCCTCATCGTTCTGATTGAACATCGTCCACTTCACCAACGCGATGCCCTGCGGCTTCGACTTCGAAGGCGTCAGGTTCATGACCTCCCCGACCAGATGGAGGCGGTCATTGGGCCGCACCGGAATCGTCCAGCGCAGGCCATCGACGCCCGCGCCGATGAGCGGATGCGGACCAAAAGGTCGGGTCTGGATCGCAAGATTCATGGCAATTGCGGCGGTGTGCCATCCCGAGGCAGCGAGCCCCCTGAACAGGGTCTCCTTGGCGGCCTCGTGGTCGAGATGCATCGGCTGCGGATCAAATTCGGCAGCGAACCGCTTGATGTCGGCCTCGGTGACCTCGACCTCCGGTGATCTGAACCGCATTCCGACCGAGAGATCGTCGAACCATTCGACCTGCGCCATGATTTTGCCTCGCAATCTGATGCACCGCCTGCGAAGTCACGGTTCAAAGGCTTGAGCAATAGCGGGACCGCAGCGCACAAACCGGCCCCGGGGGTTCCCGGCGAAACCCCTTTCCCGATGCGACGAAACATGCCTGAAACAGATGGCCGGTTAAGTGGTTGTCAAAATAAATACAGGGACGGCCACCATGCAATTCCTCTTCGACCTGATCTACGAATATTCATGCTGCCAGAATCTCGTCGCCCAGCCGCTGGGGGAGGACGTGCTATGATCGAGCTGATCTCTGCCCTGCTTGCCCTTTGCAGTGTTGGCGTCTTCGCTGCGCATGCGCTGGATGCCTACCGCACCACGCACTCCTGACCGACATCGTCAAGCTTACTTCACCTCGCCGCGTTGGGGAGAGGTGAGCATCAGGCGCATCCATGTCCTTCCGGCGCTAGAATGGGCGCCGGTAGAAGTGCTCCGAATGCGTTGCCGGCGGAAACCGATTGGCGAGCGCAAGCGCTCCCCTTTCGTCGGTCTCAAGGGCGATCTTCTGCGCCAGCATCACGTCGCCGGGGACGAGGAAGCCTGACGGGACGAAGCACCACCCCATGGTCGCTCGGCCTTCACCGTCGATTTCGTGGACGTTGGCGGCAGTGCCGTAATGAATGCGATAGGTCTTGCCGGTGTCGCAGCCGACGACGTCGAAATACCGGTGCTCCTCGAATTGCGCGCATTGTGCGGGCGATAGCCATTCGGAGAGCAGCCGGCGGCCACGGGCATCCGGCGTGTTCTCGCCGAAGAAGCGCCGATAGAGTTCACGCAGCGCATGCAGACGCGCACGCGCCGGCGCGCGGAGCCAAACTGCCGCAATCATGAGCAGCTCAGATCAACCGCCAACCAGGCGCGGATAGAATAGCGTTTCTTCCGCGGTCGGGTCGAACGATCTGATACGGGTGACCTCGCCGGGCCCGGTTCGCAGCGCCGCAGTGAAGCCGGCTCCGGTCAGCTCCCGAAAGCGCCGTTCGGCTCGCGCCAGCGCTTCGGCATTGCCAGGATCAAACTCGTGGCGTGTATCGCCGGTCTGGTCCATCACGATCTGGGTTGCCATATTGAGTCTCCTCATGCCCACCCCTGAACCTGATCAAAGCAAACCTCGTGCCCTCAGTTCCTGATGGCAACAACTTTCTCGCATCGACGCATCACGCCTTGCTGAACGGCTTAGCGCAATGCTGCCGCCCCTCCTCCCTCATCGATCTGCCGGCCCATCAGCGCGATCGCTTTCTGATAGACGCCGGCAGCATTCCAAGCCTCGATGGCGGCGAAGTTCGGCTCGCCCGGCTGGTAACCGGCTCCTGCGCGCCAACCATGGGCTTTGAGGAAATTCGCCGTCGAATTCAGTGCGTTGGCAGCCACCT
The DNA here is from genome assembly GCF_023073795.1 of Bradyrhizobium sp. 159. Lineage (NCBI taxonomy): Bacteria > Pseudomonadati > Pseudomonadota > Alphaproteobacteria > Hyphomicrobiales > Nitrobacteraceae > Bradyrhizobium > Bradyrhizobium sp. 159. Next base: position 270,675 of record NZ_JADPKE010000088.1, read on the forward strand.
CGAGATTGCCGGTGCCATAGGCCAGGATGTTCTTGGGCATGAACTGGGTCTGGCCGACCTCGCCATGCATGGAGCCCCGGGTCGATCCCGAAAGCGTGCCGCGGTCGATCAGCTTCAAGGCGGCATACAGCTGGTCGGTGAAGAATTCGGGACGGCGGCAGTCGTAGGCGAGGGTCGCGATCGACGACAGCATGTTCTGGTTGCCGCGCTGGCTGCCGAAACCGGTCTCCATGCCCCAGATCGCGATCAGCGGCCCGGGCGGCACCCCGTAGCGCTGCTGGATCGAGGCGAACAAGGCGGCCTGCGACTGCTTGAGCTGCCTGCCTTTGGCAACGATGGTGGCGGCGCCGCGCTTGGCAAGGAACTGGTCGAGCGTCAGGGAAAAGCTGCGCTGGCCGCGATCGGCGGCGATGGTGGCGCTGGCATAATTGGTCTGCATTAAGGCCGAAAGCGCGGTGGGGCCAATGCCTTTGCCCTGCGCCTCCTGACTGAACTCGCGCTTCCAGGCCTCGAAGCCCGCCGGCGAGCTGCCGCATTGCGCAGCCTCGACCGTAGGTGCCAGGCAACCAAGCAGCACCATCGCGCCAAAAGCCGCCCCCGCAACAGCCCTGCCCCTGATCATATCCACTATCTCCCGTCCTGTACCGATCTGCGGCGCAATCTTACCCGCTCGGAGGCGCCGACTCCATGGCGCGATCATAGGACAAGTCCAGCCCGGCCAGATTACCCTCCTTCCGCCATGTGTCGAGCAGCCGCAGGAATGCCACCGGCCCGCGCCAATATTGGCTGTTTCTTGCCGCGATCGGATCGAACACGCCTTCATTATTGTAGTAGCCGGGCGTGCATTCGGCGAGATAGGTCTGCCGGCCGAGCGCGGCCTTGACGACTTCGTCGACCCAGGCCTTCTCGGCGGCGAGCGTCGGCTCCAGGGTTCGCGCCTTGCGCCTGCGCACTTCTGCGATCACATAGGCAATGTGCTGCGACTGCTCGTCGATGATGTGCGGAAAATTGGCGCTCTGACCGGCCTGCACCGTGACGATCAGGAAACAATTCGGGAAGCCGCGGCTATAGAAGCCGTGCAGCGTCTTGACGCCGTCGCGCCAGCGCTCGGACAGGCTGACGCCATCGCGGCCATAGACCTCAAAACCCATGCGGCGGGCGTAATCAGTGCCGACTTCGAAGCCGCTGGCATAGATCAGGCAATCGAGCTCGTAGGCCTTACCGTCGACCACGACCGCATTCTCGGTGATGCACTCGACGCCCTGCCCTTTGGTGTCGACGAGATGCACGTTGGGACGGTTGAAGGTGTCGAGATATTCGTCGTGGAAGCACGGCCGCTTGCAGAATGCCTTGTACCAGGGTTTGAGCGCCGCCGCGGCCGCCTCATCCTGCACGATCGTATCGACGCGGGCGCGGATCTCCTCCATCTTGCGGTAGTCGGCCTGCTCGATCACCCTGAGTGCCTCTTCCAGCGAGGTCACCGGCTGGGGCTGGCGGCGCGGCGCCAGCAGGATCTCGCCGAGCAGCCCGGTCCAACCGTCCTGGACCAGATCCCGTTCGACCGGTTCGCCGGAGATGACCGCGGTGAAATTGTCCATGCGCTCGCGCTGCCAGCCGGGCTTGAGGCTTTGCGCCCAGGCTTGATCCGTCGGACGGTCGTCGCGAACGCCGATAGCGGACGGTGTGCGCTGGAAAACGTAAAGCGCCTTTGCCGAGCGCCCGAGATGCGGCACGCATTGCACGGCGGTTGCGCCGGTGCCGATGATCCCGACGCGCTTGTCAGCGAGGCCGGTGAGATCGCCCTCTGCAGTGCCGCCAGTATACGCGTAGTCCCAGCGGCTGGTGTGAAAGCTGTGGCCTTTGAACGTCTCGATGCCGGGAATGCCGGGCAGCTTCGGCCGGCTCAGCGGACCGCCGGCGAGAATGACGAAGCGCGCGCAGATGCGATCGCCACGATCAGTCTCGACCAGCCAGCGCGCCTCCTGCTCCTGCCATTCCATCCGTGAGATGATCGTCTGAAACAGCGCACGCGCGTAGAGATCAAAATGACGACCGATGCGGCGGGAGTGCTCGTAGATCTCCGGAGCGCGCGCGTATTTGCGCACCGGCATGTAGCCGGTCTCCTCCAGGAGCGGCAGGTAGATGTAGCTTTCGGTATCGCAAGCAGCTCCGGGGTAGCGATTCCAGTACCAGGTGCCGCCGAAATCGGCGGCCTTTTCCACGATCCGGAAATCGTCAACGCCGGCCTCGCGAAGGCGCGCACCGCACAAGAGGCCGCCGAAGCCGCCACCGACGACGAGAACTTCGGTCGCTTCGCTGACAGGTGCGCGTGTGAGGCAGGGATCGGCCCAGGGATCGTCGAGATAGCGAGCGAAATCGCCGGTCACCTCGACATATTGTGCCTTGCCTTCGCTGCGCAAACGGCGGTCGCGCTCGTCGCGATAGCGCGCACGGAGGGCGGAGATATCGACGCTAGATTCCTTCGCCGCACCGGTCTTGTGTTTTTCCGCTGACATTCGTCTCCTCCACGGCAAACACCACTTCGCCGGCCGTTCGCTTGAAGTTAGCCCTGAAAAAGTGCGGCATGCAATCACGCGCCTTCTTTTTTGCGTGAACGTCGCGCGGCGTTCCGTTAACCTCGCGCGCAATCACAAGCGTAGGCCATGCAACGACGTGGCTGTGGAGGAGACCATGCAGGGGTTGATGATGGACATGCCGCTCCTGATCAGCGGCCTGATCCAGTATGCCGCCGACTACCACGGCGAGGCCGAGATCGTCGCGCGCGAGATCGAAGGCGACATCCATCGTTACACCTATGCTGATGCCCATCCGCGCATCAAGCGCATGGCGCTGGGCTTGAAGCGGCTCGGCATGAAGAAGGGCGACCGCGTCGGCACGCTGGCCTGGAACACGCACCGCCATTTCGAGATGTTCTATGCCGCTCCGGGCATGGGCTATGTGCTGCACACCGTCAACCCGCGGCTGTTTCCGGAACAGCTCGTTTACATCATCAATCACGCCGAAGACCGCCTGCTGTTCATCGACCGTGCCACGCTGCCGATCGTCGAGGCGATCGCGCCGCAACTATCGACGATCGAGGCCTACGTCGTGATGTCCTCGCGCGAACGGATGCCGGAGACGAAGCTGCCGAACCTCCGTTGCTATGAAGAGCTTCTGGACAAGGAGAACGAAGCCAGCTTCGCCTGGCCCGAGTTCGACGAAAAGTCCGCCTCCACCATCTGCTACACGTCGGGCACGACCGGTAATCCCAAGGGCGTGATCTATTCGCACCGCGCCGCGATCTTGCAGACCATGACCTGCTGCAGTTTCGACTTCCTGCCGGGCCATGTCGAAGGCGTGCGCGAGGTGATGATGCCGATGGCGCCGCTGTTTCACGGCAACGGCTGGAACATGCCGTTCACCGCGCCCTATACCGGCTCCAAGCTGGTGCTGCCCGGCCGCAATTACGAGCCCGACAAGCTCTATGAGTTGCTCGAAGGCGAGAAGGTGACGCTGTCGGCGGGCGTGCCGAGCTTCTGGCTGATCCTGCTCGACTGGCTCGGGCGCACCGGCAACAAATTCTCGACGCTGCGCGCAACGTTATCGTCGGGTTCGGCGCCGCCGCGCGCGATGGTCGAGAAGCTCAAGCGCGACTACAATATCGACTACGTCCAGGCCTGGGGCATGACCGAGGCCTTGGGCTGCTCGATGCCGGGCCTGCGGCCGGGCTCGGAGCACCTCAGCGACAAGCAGAAGTTCGACCGGCGCCAGGTGTCCGGCCGCGCCTGCTTCGGCACCACCTTGCGCATCGTCGATGATGCCGGAAATGAATTGCCGCGCGACGGCAAGACTGTCGGCCATCTGCGCGCTCGCGGCCCCTGGGTCGCCTCCGGCTACATGAAGCTCGACGAAGGCCTCGACCGCGACGGCTGGCTGATCACTGGCGACATGGCGGTGATCGACAGTCAAGGCCACGTCACGTTGACCGATCGCTCCAAAGACGTGATCAAGTCCGGCGGCGAATGGATCTCCTCAATCCAGCTCGAGGACGTCGCCTTGTCTCATCCCGATGTGCTTCAGGCCGCCGTGGTGGCGATATCGCACGAGAAGTGGCAGGAGCGTCCCCTGCTCCTCGTCGTCCGCAAGAAGGGCGCGACCGTCGACGGCAAGGCCCTGCTCGACCACATGCGCCCCAAGATTGCGAGCTGGTGCCTGCCGGACGCGGTCGAATTTTTGGACGAATTCCCGATGACCGGCACCGGCAAGGTGCTCAAATCCGCGCTGCGCGAAAAGTTCAGGGAATACCGCGTCGCTTGAACCGATGGCCGATCAGGCCTGGGTTCATTCCGTGCGCGGTCTTCACCTTTTGGTTAATCCGCAGGCGATATATCCGGGTGTCGCTAACCCCTCATCGAGGATCCCATGGCGTTTTCCGGATTGGGCCTGCATCTCGGCAATCTCTCGCGGCTGTCGCATGCGCAGACGCGCTCAATCAGCCCCGAGAACTTTACCGGCGAGAAGGGTAAGGGCGGCATGTCCGTCGACGGCCCCGCTGCGCGTCAGGCCCGCGATCTCGGCCAGGGCTGGAAGGTCTCGCCCTACGTCGTCATCGAGCCCGGCGCGACCTTCACGCTGGCCGACATCGAAGGCCAGGGCGCAGTCCAGCAGATCTGGATGACGCTGGCGCGCGGACGCCTGCGTCACTCGATCCTGCGCGTATATTGGGATGATCAAACGCTGCCGAGCGTCGAATGCCCAGCCGGCGATTTCTTCGCCTGCGGATGGGAAGAGTTTGCGCAGGTGTCCTCGCTCGCTGTCTGCGTCAATCCCGGGCGCGCCTTCAACTGCTACTGGGAGATGCCGTTCCGCAGGCGCGCGCGCGTCACGCTGGAGAACCGCAGCGAGGAGCAGCTCACCGCCTACTACCAGATCAACTACACCCTGACCGACGTCCCCGAGGATTGCGCCTATTTCCATGCCCAGTTCAGGCGCACCAATCCGCTGCCGTACAAGGAAGTCTATACCATCCTCGACGGCATCAGCGGCGCCGGCCATTACGTCGGCACCTACATGGCCTGGGGCGTCAACAACAATGGCTGGTGGGGCGAAGGCGAGATCAAATTCTACATCGACGGCGACAGCGCATTCCCGACGATTTGCGGCACCGGCACTGAGGACTATTTCTGCGGCGCCTACAATTTCGATCCCTATGTCGCCCATTCCGGCCAAGGACCGGCGCAGCGATCGCGCTACCAGGAGTTCACGACGCCCTATGCCGGCCTGCCGCAGGTGATCCGCCCCGACGGTGTCTACAAGTCGCAACAGCGCTTCGGCCTATATCGCTGGCACATCCCCGATCCCGTGCGCTTCCGCTCCGACCTGCGCGTGACCATCCAGGCGCTCGGCTGGCTGCCGGGCGTCACGGAGGCGAAATACCTGCCATTGCAGGATGACATCGCCTCGGTCGCGTTCTGGTACCAGACGTTGCCGACCGCGCCTTTCCCCAAGCTTCCGGGGCCCGATTATCTCGAAATCGGCTGATCCAGCCGACGTCCACCGATCAAGGAGACGAAAGATGCTCTACCCGATGTCGCCAAAAGCCGTCGAGCTCAATCGCAAGCTCGAGAGCTTCATGGACCGGCACATCTATCCGAACGAGGAGCGCTTCTATCGCGAGGCCGAAGAACTTGGACCGTGGAAGGTCTAGCCGTCGAGGAGCTGAAGCCGCTGGCGCGCACCGAAGGTCTACGCATTGGGATCGCAGTCTAATCGACGCTTGGCGGTTCCTGGATGGATGCAGATGCGCGCTGCTTCGAAATTCCTTCGAGTATCGCTCCGAAGATTATAATCGGCAGATAGAATGCAAGCATGATCGTATTCCTCCCGCTGTGACAACCTTGACCTACAGGTCAAGTTCCTCGAATTGACACTCGTCGCTTGCATAGCAAGCGACCCGAACCGCCGCGAATATCAGGAACGCATCGCATCAATCGCATGAGCGATCAGAACGACTGCGCTCGCCGCAATGAGAAACGCAAACAACCAACTCACGTCCGCCTCCAATCCCGGAAGTGAACGCGCTCATCCATGCACAGTCAAAAGCGATCGGGCCTGGAACCGCTATTCAGCGGCTCGCTGATGCCTCGCAGCAACAAGTGCATCCGCTGTCGGCCCTATCGGCAGAATGCCAAAAGGAGCAACGTGCCGACGACGCAGGCTGCTAGGACTAAAAACCAAACGCCCATACAGCTTCTCCGACTCACATACGCCAATCAGGATTAGCCCTACCATTTGGCATTGAAACGCTTGTTGCTGGTTTTCCCCAAGCCAAGCGTGATCCATCTGCTCGCTGCGTTAGTCCAATACCTCCACCGTCGCGGAACGTCGCGATATATCAGCGCTCGCTGGCGAGCTGATCCTCAGCCAGGCGCACTGTCTTCACCTCTTCTTACGGGAGAGGTGAAAGCTGCCCTCGCCTCAGTTCACCACATAAACATCAGGATCGGCGCTCGAGCTCGGCCTTTTGAACGCGTTGCGCAAGGCCGGTGACATCGGAACGTTGTAGTTGAGTCCGTTCGGTGGCGTTGGCGATTGCAGCCATTTCTTGTAGAGCACCTCGATCTCGGGGCTTGCATAAAGCTCCGCGGTGGCGCGATCGGCGAGTGCCTTAAACGGCGCATCCTCCCGCCGCAGCATGATCCCGTAAGGCTCCGGCTTCGAGAACGCCTCCTCGCTGATCATGTAGAGCTGCGGCTCCTTCGAACGCGCAATCGCAACCGCGAGCTGCACGTCATCGAGTGCGTAGGCCTGGGCGCGGTCGGTCTCCAGCAGCAGGAAGGCCTCGGCCTGGTCCTTGGCCGGCATCACGTTGATGCCGAGATTGCGCTCGGTATTGACCTTGGCGAGCTGCGTCAGGTTGACCGATCCGGCCACTGCGGTGACGGCCTTGCCCTTGAGATCGTCGATGGTGTTGATCTTCGCGGCTTTCTTCGCCGCGAACCGCGTCGCGCTGAGGAAATGCGTGTTGGTGAAGGCGACCTGTTTCTGGCGATCGGCATTGTTGGTGGTCGCCGAACAATGCAGATCGAGCGTGCCGTTCACCATCAGCGGAATCCGATTCGACGACGTCACCGCGAGAGTGTCGATGGCGATGTCGGGCATGCCGAGCTCCCGTTTCGCGGCGTCGACGATCCTGAGACAGATATCCATGGCAAAGCCGACCGGCTTCTGGTTGCCGTCGAGATAGCTGAACGGGACCGAGGCCTCCTGATAGCCCAGCGTGATCTTCTTCGTCTCCTTGATCTTCTGGAGCGTGCCCGACAGGTCTTCGGCTGAAGCTGCGGCTGCAACACATGTGACGGCCAGGAGAATAGTCGGTAGACGCATCGGGGGCTCCTCAAGAGATCATCGCGCCGGCGCGCAATCATACAAGGTGATAGCCCAGAGCTGGAACGATCACCAGATCAGGTGCCGTCTACCAGCTATCGCGCTTTTCGATGTACCGCAGCGCCAGGAAAGCGTCATGCCCCCTTTACCCGCAGGTGAGCTGCTGCTCGAACCAGCCGGACAGTCGCTCCGACAACGGCAGCCACGTCCGCTGGAAGTTCGCGAACTTTCCGAGATTGGCGCGATACATGCCCCGCAGTTCGTCTTCGATCACCGGCAGATCGACGCCGGCGCAGGCGCCATCCCTCACGATCGTCCTGCCGGCGACGACGACCTCATTGACGAGCGACGCGTTGCCTCGTGCAAACAGCAGTACCATGGGATCGACGGGCATGATCTGGTCACGGTCGAGCCGGTCGAGATCAACCACGACGTAGTCGGCGGGATTGCCGGCGGCCAACTCGCCACTTCCGGGCGCACCGGTCGCGCGGCGGCCGTTGCGAATGGCGAGAGCAAACATCTCGGCCGCTGTCCAAGTCTGCTTGAACCCGAGGCCGCCATGAACCATCTGCACCAGCCGCATCTCACGTAGAATATCGTCATCCTCGTCCAGCGCCAGCCCGTCGACGCCGACCGCAATGGCGCAGCCGCATTTATGGGCGGCGGCAATCGGCGCGAGCCCCGAGCGCAGATGCATGTTCGAGCTGAAATTGGTGACAATGCGCGCGCCGGCCGCCGCGATCATCTCCAGCTCATCCGGCCGGGCGTAGATGCAATGCGCCAGCGTCAGCCGTTCCGAGAGAAAGCCAATGTCGCGCAGCCAGCTCACCATATCCGGGAAGTGCTGATCAACCCAGGCGCGCTGGTACACGGTTTCCAGGAGATGCATATGGATGCGACGGCCGGTCCGCGCCGAGCTTTCCGCCACCGCTTCCAGCAGCGGCTTCGAGCACCATTGCACGCCGGCGGGCCCGAGCTGGACGTCGACCATGGGGCCGGCGATGGCAGCGGCAATCGCGTCGGTCAGCTCGATATAGGCCCGCGGTGACATCGGTGCGCGGACGAAGATATCTTCGATGGTCTTGCGACCGTCCTTGGAGAGACCCGAGAGCACCGGTTCGGCATCGCCATAGACGATCGGGTTCTGGTCGCGCACCGCCATCGCAAAAGCAATGCGGATGCCGACGTCGGACGCCGCTCTTGCAATGGCCTTGGCTTCGTCCAGCAGGGGCATCATGCCGCTCGGACGGGTGTAATGCACCATCACGGCCGCGCAGCCCGCCTTGGCCGACCGAGCCAATGCGGACGCCGCGGCCAAATATGGGTCGACCGGCGTGCCGAGTGCAGTCCGCAGGATCCAGCTTTCCAGAGGCATGCCGACGGCGCCGAAGGATGACGCAGTGGCGCGGGCGTGGTCGTGGGCGTTGACGAAGGCGGGAATGACGAAGGAGCGCCGGCCCCTGGCGGTCCCCGCTCCTTCCGAGACATCCGTGATCGTCCCACCGTCGTGCCGGAGCACGACATTGTCGCCAACGCCGCGGTCAGGACCACGGAACAGGCTGGACGCCGAGATTTCCGCGGCCATCACCGTCTCTCCAAGGATCAGTTGGCCGTGTACACCAACTCCCGCTCCGCGCGCGGCGGCAGGAATTCGCGTGAGAACACCTCTGCCGGCGTCGGCGCGCGGGCGAGTTGGTAACCCTCGACCACGATGGCGATGGCGCGCGTCATGCGGTCATCCTTGATGTCGCCGATGCCGATCTCCTTCATCTCCGGCGACACGATCAGCTTCTCGAACGAATATTGCAGCCGGCGCTTCTCGACATCCGCATTGATGAGATTGTCGTAGTTGAGCGCCGCCTTCATGCCGCCGTTCTGGTCCTTGGCCACCGCGATCGCGCCTTTGTTGATGGCTCGCACGAGGCTCGCGACAGCCTTCGGATTCGAGGCGATCAGCTTGCGCGACACCATCACGCCGTTGGAATAGAGATCGAGGCCGTACTCACCGAAGGAGAACCACTTGAAATCCTTGTCCGGGTCCTGGCGGTTGAGCACGAGGTTGAAGTAGCTGGTGATATTGAAGACGAGCGCTGCGTCGATATCGCCCTTGATCAGCATCGGCTCCTGGAGGTTCGGCGCCATATTGGAAATCTTGATCTTCTCGCCATCGAGCCCGTTCTTGCGGGTGAATACCGGCAGCAGCCGCGTCGTCGGCGTGCCCTGCGCGCCTCCGAGCGTGCGGCCCTCGAAATCCTTGATGGTGTTGATGCCGCTTGACTTCTTGGCGACGATCGCGAACGGCGGCTGGTTCCACATCATGTAGACCATGATCGGCGCCTCCTGCGGCTTGGTCGAGGCGTTCTGGATGATGGCGTTGACGTCGCCGAAGCCCGCGTCATAGGCGCCCGACATGACACGCGTGACGGTGGCACCGGAGCCCTCGCCCTGGTCGATGACGACGTTGAGGCCTTCCTCTTTGAAGTAACCGTTGTCCTTGGCGTAGAAGAACGCGGCGTCGCTGCCTTGCGTCTTCCAGCCCAGCGTGAACTTGATCGTGGTGTCTTCGGCCATGGCGACGCCAGCGGATAGGGCCAATCCCAGCAGCGCGACAATTACGTTTCTCAACATCGAGATCTCCTCAAGCTCCGTTGCGTGACGATTTGAAAATCAGGTGGCGATCACGTCGTTCTTGCGCGTGGCCCAGCCGGTGACCCGCCCTTCAATCAGCGAGAACACGGCGTAGAGCGCGACGCCGAGCCCGGCGAGCACGAACAGCCCGGCGAACACCAGCGGCACGTTGAAATTGGAGGACGCGGTCATCATGACGTTGCCTATGCCGCGGTTGGAGGCGACCGTCTCCGACAGAACCGCGCCGACGAAGGCGTAGGAGATCGCGACTTTCAGCGATGCGAAGAAGAACGGCATGGTCCGGGGCAGACCGACGTTCCAGAGAATGTCGAACTTGCTGGCGCCGAGCGCCTTCAGGACGTCCTCGAGCTCGGGCTCGGTGGTTGCCAGACCCGTGGCAATGTTGACAACGATCGGGAAAAAGCAAATCGACAGCGCGGTCAGCACCGCGGGCACCGTGCCGGAGCCGAACCACAGCACGAAGATCGGCACCACCGCGACCTTGGGGATCGAGGAGAAGCCGATCAGGAGCGGATAGCAGGTGTCATAGGCCGTCTTGGAGACGCCGATGACGGCGCCGAGGGCGACACCGAGCGCAACGCCGAGGACGAAGCCGAACATGGTGGTGGCCAGCGTCTGCACGATGTGCGGCCACAGCACCGGGAAACGCTGAAACAGGGTCACGAACACCTGCGAGGGCCGCGGCAGCACCAGGTCGGACATGCCGGTCATCAGGCAGAACAGCTCCCAGGCGACGAAGAACAGCACGATCAGTCCCGCCGACCACGCCTTCTGCCTGACATCGATCCCGAACATCAGCCTGCCCCCTGCTCAGCCGCGCTGCGCGCATCCTCGATGAAGGCGCGCAGCTTCTGGTTCAACGCGACGAAATCCGGCTCGAAGGTCATGGCGACCGTGCGCGGCCGCGCGAATTCGACCCGGCTGTCGTCGAGGATGCGGCCGGGACGCGCGCTCATCACGCAGATGCGGCTCGCAAGAAAGCCGGCTTCGCGCAAATCGTGCGTGACCAGCAGTACTGTCGGCTTGCGCGTCATCCAGAGATTCTGGAGGATCGTCCACAGCTCCTCGCGGGTGAACTGGTCGAGTGCGCCGAAGGGCTCATCCAGCAGCAGCATGCGCGGCTCGTGGATCAGCGCGCGGCAGAGATTGGCGCGCTGGAGCATGCCGCCGGAGAGCTGCCAGGGATAATGATTGCCGAAGCCTTTGAGGCCGACCTGCTCCAGCAGCGCGTTGGCCTTGTCGCGGAATTGGGTCTTGCGCAGCTTGCGGAAGTTGGAGCGGAACGGCTCGACGATCTTCAGCGGCAGCATGATGTTTCGCTCGATCGTCATCCACGGAAGCATGGTCGGATTCTGGAAAGCCATGCCGACCCGCATCGCCCGCGCTGCCACCTCGCGGCCGCCGACGATGACGACGCCGCTGGTCGGCTGCACCAGGCCGCTGACGAGACGTAAGATGGTCGATTTGCCGCATCCCGACGGGCCGACCAGCGCGACAAACTCGCCGTCGGCGATCCGGAGCGTCGTCTTCGACAGCGCGGACACGGCCCGGTCGCCGCGCCCGAAGGTCACGGCGGCCTCGGACAGCTGGATGGCGATCGGACCGAAGCCGTCAGGAACAGGCTGGCGGTCAAATTGGGCGTTGGGCTGCATGCGCATCACAGCCAAAGTGTATGCAAGCTAGATGCCAGTCGCCGACGTCCGCAGAATTAAGCAACTTACCGAACAGCGTACCAAAATTGTGGTCCCGATTTAGGCAATCGCGACACCAAACTGCATGCAATTGAAGCGCTGGATCAGCGCAGGGTGTGCTAAGGAGAGGGCTGCGACCCTACTCCGAAGGATTCGCCGAATGGCGGCGCGCCCCACCAGCAAGACTTATGAATCATCTGACAAGGTCGGCGTGATTTGCCGCGCACTACGGCGCGCGATCATCGAGCAGGCGCTGGAACCCGGCGCAAAGCTGCCTGAGGACTCGCTCGGCGAGCGCTTTGGCGTCAGCCGCACCATTGCCCGCCACGCGCTGGGGCAGCTCGCCGCCGAAGGCCTTGTCGAGCTGCGCCGCAACCGAATCGCGGTGGTGGCGACGCCGAGCTGGCAGGAGGCGCGAGATGCCTTTGACATCCGCATCCAGCTCGAGCGGCTCGTGGTCCGCCAGCTCGCGGGCAAGCTGACCAAAAGCCAGATCGCCGAGCTGAACGCGCACGTCGATGCCGAGGACCGGGCGCGCGGCGGCACGGATGCGGTCTCGATCCGGCTCGCCACCGAATTTCACATCCTGCTCGCGCAGATGACGAACAGTCCGATCCTGGTGCGCTATGTCAGCGAGGTCGCCTATCGCTGCTGCCTGACGCTGTCGCTGTACAGCCGGCCGCATTCGACGGAATGCGCGATCAACGAGCACCGCGCCATCATTGCTGCGCTCGCCAAAGGCGACGAAGCCAAGGTGATGGAATTGATGCACCATCACCTCGATTCCGTAGCCAATCGGGCATTAGTCGCCCCTGCCCCGCTACGCGGCCGTGACCTCCTCGACATTCTCGCGCCCTATGCCGATGAGGTGGCGAGCGACCGCGTCGTTAAGCTGCCGAAAATCGCGCGCAGGAGTTAGGCCTCGATGCCGCGCTGGACCAGAATGCGCTCGGCGCTGTCGTTCCAGACGTCCATCTTGACGATCTGCCCGCTCTTGACGACGAAGCGATCGACATAGCGATTGCCCTCGAACGGCGTGCCGTCCATCCACTCGCCATAGAGCGTGCCAACGCTGTAGACGATCGTCTCGTCCGCACCGGGACAGACACAGACATCGAACCGGTCCATCTTCTTTTTCACCCAGCGATAGCGCTTGGCGTTGAAAGCTGTCGGACCGCGCGGATGATCGAACTCACGTCCGCCGGTGAATGTGATCACCGTGCCCGGCTTCATATAGGTCGCGGCGGCATCTGGATCGGGTTTCATCGAGGCCGTCAGATAGGCCTCGACGATCTTGGCATCGGTCATCGGCAGTTCGGCTTTTGCAAAGGCGGACATAGCGGGTTCTCCGGCTCTCGACATCTTACAGCTCGCGCCGTGAACTGCATGCATATTTTTTGAACAATTTAGCGGCAGAACTGCACACAATTCGGTACTGCCCGCCCCAGCAGCTTCCGCTAGGCTCTGACAGCAAAATCCGACGAAGCCATGATCACCCAGTCCGCCTTCGACCTGATCTTTCGTGACGCGCAGTTGCGATCATCCGCCGCACCCGTCGATATCGGCGTGAAAGGCGGGCGTATTGCCGCGATCGAGCCAAAGCTCGCCTGCGACGCGCCCGAGGTCGATCTCGGCGGCCGCCTTGCCTTGCCCGGGTTCGTCGATACCCACATCCATCTCGACAAAGCCTGCCTGCTCGGCCGCTGTGGGCACGATCACGGCAGTGTTTCGGACGCTATCCGCGCCGTGGCCGGGATGAAGCGCGATTTCACCGTCGAGGACGTCTATGCCCGCGGCGCCCGGGTTCTCGAGCGCGCGATCGTGCACGGCACGACCCGCATGCGCACTCATGTCGAGATCGATCCGCGCATCGCCTTGCGCGGCTTCGAGGCGGTCAAGGCGCTGAAGCGCGATTATGCCTGGGCGATCGACCTGTCGCTCTGCGTCTTCCCGCAGGAAGGCCTGACCAACGACCCCGGAGCTGAGGAGTTGCTGATCCAGGCGCTGCGCGACGGCGGCGAGGTGATCGGCGGCTGTCCCTATATGGATACCGACCCGAACGCCCATCTCGAACGCATCTTCGATCTCGCCGAGACGTTCGACGCCGATGTCGATCTCCATCTCGATTTCGATCTCGATCCCTCTTGGTGGCATCTCGACGAGGTCTGCCGCCAGACCGAACGGCGCAAGTATGGGGGACGCGTCGCGATCGGCCACGCCACAAAGCTCTCGGCACTGCCGCCCGAGCGGATGAAGGCGGCCACCGCGCAGCTGGCGGCATCAGGCGTTGCGGTGACCGTGCTGCCCGCCACCGATCTCTATTTGATGGGACGGGAGGCCACCCACAATGCGCCGCGCGGTCTGACGCTCGCCCACAAGCTGGCCGACAATGGGCTCGTGTGCTCGGTTGCCACCAACAATGTCCTCAATCCGTTCACGCCGTTCGGCGACGCTTCGCTGCTGCGGATGGCAAACTTCTATGCCAACGTCGCCCACGCCGCCGTGAGCGATTTCGACACCTGCCTCGATCTCGTGACCGAGCTGCCGGCGCGGCTGATGAACCTTGGCGATTACGGCATCAAGGTCGGCAACCCCGCCGATCTCGTCGTGCTCGATACGCAAGACAGCCGCTTCGCCGTCGCGGAGCTGCCTGACTTGGTGATGGGCTTCAAGGCTGGCCGACAGACATTTGAGCGGCAGCGGCCGAATCTGTTCCGCCCCCAGAGCTGATGTCGCGACACCGCAGGGTCGCTCCGACCACGCCAAGGCCGGCCCGCCGCTTGCAGCGGTAGGATTGTCGGGAAACGGGCCTGACTACTGACTGCTTCCGTTCAATGTTACCGCTGATTCAATTCGGTAGAATCCCGGACCGTAACTCCACGCATTGCGAGGCCCGTCGCGCTGATCATAACTAGACCTCGGACCGATCATTTGCGTGCGATCGGGAAAGTATCGATATGTTCAGCGCATTCAGCAGCATCGACCAGCATTCCAACCAGGCCGGAACGCCCACCGACACGGCGGTGAAGCGGCTCGACGGCATCGGCCACGTTCTGTCGGATCTCGATATTTCGGGGATCCGGACGCAGGATGATGTCAACCGGACGCTCTGGACGCTCGACGCCGCCAACAAATGCGTTCGCGCGGTGCTGGCCGAATTCCGCACGCAACCGGCCACGGAGCAGCTCGCCCGCAAGTCCAGGAATCTGATCGACCTGATCGAACGCGCCCGCGACCAGGTCGTGAGCTTTCAGCTCCGTGGAACGATCTTGAGCTGATTATTTGCGCGCTTGATCTTCGCGAGGATCCGGTCCGCCTCGGTGCGCCAGTCAGCGCTGCGGGCGAACTCGCTGGTGCCCTTGGTGCCGAACAATCCTTCATCGGCGAGATCAGCCACCCAGGCCTGCCGCTCGGCCGTGCCCTGCGCGGACCAGGGCGTCAGCCCCGCCTCGCGAACGGTTTCGGCGACCTCCCGCACCTCCTCGGCCCGGCGGCGGCCGTGCTCGATCACGCGCTGGAAGAAATAGGCGCCCTGCTTCTCCCAGTCGATCGCGGGGAAAGTTTCCGTAAGCGATGCCAGCACGGCATCTTCCACGCCATAGGCGCGCGCCGTGGTGAAGCTTTCGATGACCATGGCTTCCAGGCCCTTGATCATGATGCTGCGGCACATCTTCACCGCGGAGGACACGCCGAGCTTGTCGCTGGCAACCTTTGCCGCGAATCCGATCGCATTCAGCAGCGGCTCGAGCTCTCTCGCGCCAGCGCCGCCGAGCAGCAACGGCACCTTGATGCGATACGGCGGCACCGAAGTCATCACTGCGCCTTCCACATAGCGACCGGCAGCGCCATCGATCAGCGCAGCAGCGCGCTGCTTGGCGCCCGGTGAAGCCGAATTGAAGTCCAGGAACCAGGTGCCCTGGTTGATCGCGCCCGCGCAGGCTTTTGCCACCGGAACAGCCTGGCTGGCCGTGACCGCGGAGATGATGAAATCGGACTTCGCCGTCAGGTCGGCATGAGAGCCTGCGAACACCACACCGAATTTCGCGGCATGCTCCTCCAGCGAAGCGCCCTGCTCGCCTCCGAGCTTGATGTCGTAGGCAGATACCTTGATGTCCTGCTGGCGCAAATCCTCGGCCAAGATCCTGCCGACCTCGCCATAGCCAACCAGCCCGATCTGCCATCGCCTCGGATCCGCCATCAGTTCAGCCCTCGTGTCGTTTCGTCAAAGAGCTCCTCGACCGCATAGCGGCGCGGAATCAGCGCTTGCTGGAACGCGTAGTCGACGATCAGTTCCAGCGGTTTGCTGTTCGCTTCGATGCCAAACGGAATGAGGTCCGGCGAGGCCGCAGGTCCCACCTGCTCCTTGTTCCGCTTGAGCAGATCATAGATGCCTGTGACTACGTCGGGACGCGATTTGGCGAGCTGCTCGGTCACGACCACGAGATGATTGACCGGGACGACGCCGCGCCGGGCATACCATTTGGCGGCTTCCGCGGCCGGATCGGGGAATAGCGGCTTCAGCTTGGGATCGACCGAGCTCTCGCCAAGCACCGCGTCTAGCTCGCCGTCGACCAGCATCTGGAGAATCTTCTTGTCTTTCGGGGCGCGCTCGGTGATGTCGATATATTC
The DNA here is from genome assembly GCF_023073795.1 of Bradyrhizobium sp. 159. Lineage (NCBI taxonomy): Bacteria > Pseudomonadati > Pseudomonadota > Alphaproteobacteria > Hyphomicrobiales > Nitrobacteraceae > Bradyrhizobium > Bradyrhizobium sp. 159. The sequence goes on from NZ_JADPKE010000088.1 coordinate 287,030, forward strand.
GGCGACATGCGGATCCTCGAACGTCACCCAGCGGATCTTATCGAGATTGACGCCGTAGTCGTTGGCGAGAATGCCCCTGATCCAGGCGCCGGTCGTCGTCGTGAAGGACCGAATGCCCACGCGCTTGCCCTCGAGGTCGGACGGGCCGAGCGCTCCTCGCGCGGGATTGTACAGCGCGTAGGCATGCTGGAAGCGGCCGAGCATGGTGGCCGGCAGCAGCACCAGCGGCTTGCCGTGCGCCTTCGCCATCAGATAGGTCACGATGGCCATCTCGCAGACATCGAAGGCCTGCTCGCGCACCATCGGCTTGAACGCGGTGTTGGTCGGGCTGTACTCGATGAAGTCGAGATCGAACAGGTCGGAGCGGAGCGCGCCGCTCTTCACCGCCTGGACATGGGGATGACTGCCGAGCACGGCCTTCAGCTTGAGACGATCCATCCGCCCGCTCCTGCCTTGCCTCAAACGTCCTCGGGATTGTCGACATAGACGAGCCCGGCTTTGGCAAGAGCGTCGCGCATGCTGTACATGTCGAGGCCGAGCTCGCCCGAGGCGAGACGCTTGCGCTTGCCGCCTTCATCGGCATTGCGCTTTTTCGCCTTCTCGGCGACTTCGGGGGCGTACCGCTTCGGCACCACGACGACGCCATCGTCGTCAGCCACGATGATGTCACCGGGATCGACATTGACGCCGGCGCAGACCACGGGGACATTGACCGAGCCGAGCGTCGCCTTCACCGTTCCCTTGGCCGAGACTGCGCGCGACCACACCGGAAACTTCATCTCGTGCAGCGCTTTGACATCGCGACAGCCGGCATCGATGATCAATCCTTGCACGCCGCGCGCCGTAAGCGAGGTCGCCAGCAATTCGCCGAACATGCCGTCGGTATTGTCGGTGGTGCAGCCGACGACCAGGATGTCGCCCTTCCTGCATTGCTCAACCGCAACATGGATCATCCAATTGTCGCCGGGTTGCGCCAGCACGGTGACCGCGGGACCCGCAATCGCCGCGCCCGCCCACACCGGCCGCAAATATGGCTTCATCAGGCCGATGCGACCATAGGCTTCATGTACGGTCGAAACGCCGTATTCCGCCATGCCGGCGGGATCGGCACGCTTGATGTTGCGAACGACGACCGGCTTCATGCGAGTTCCTCCGCGACGGTCGGAAACAGACGCTGATAGGCCTCGCCATAGGTCATGGGCACGCCGGTGTTGCGGCTGCCCTGGATGCCTCGATTGAGCGCGACGCGTTCGTAATAGCCCCACAGATGCTTTTGCGCGGCCAGGATCTGGAACGCCTCGTACTTCGCCTTCCAGACCTCGTCGATCTTGAGGAGCAGGTCCGGCTTGTAGTTGCACTGCTCCGGCTGGTGTGGCTCGAACAGGAACACCGGCGGCGCCGAGTATTTGTACTGCGCGCCGGGCTTGTGGCCCATCGCCTGCGCGACCACGCGGGTCTCCTGCGCGAAATGCGCAGCGTTGGGGTGGTCGAAATTATAGGGGTCCTCCAGCGCGTGCGTCAGCACGAAGCTCGGATCGAGCTCGCGGTAGATGTCGACCATGCGATCAAAATGCGCCTCAGTGAGCTTCAGCGGATAATCGCCGCAGTCGAAGAACTCGATCTCGGCACCTAACAGCTTTGCCGCCCGCTCCGCCTCGTCCTTGCGGCCGGCCTTGACCGATTCCAGCGTCGCCCCCTTCTCCTTCCAGGCGAACTGGCTCTCGCCGCGCTCGCCGAAGGACATGCAAACGATCTTCATGCGATAGCCCTTCTTCGCATGCAGCGCGATGGCGCCGCCGGCGCGCCAGACGAAATCGCCGGGATGGGCGGTGATCACGAGACCGGTTTTCATGGGACAAGCTCCCTCTTTCGTTCGTAAGCATCAAAGGCCGTCTGCCTCAGGCAGGAAGCCGGTTCATCAAGCCGCGGCGGCCGCTTGCTCCTCACCGTCGAGCACATGCCGGAGGCGCTCGCTGTCGAGCGCGCCTTCCCACTTGGCAATTGCGATCGTCGCAACCGCGTTCCCGATCAGATTGGTCGGCGTTAGCCCCTGCGACATCAGGCGATGAATGCCGAGCACCAGCGCAGCGCTTGTCACCGGAATGGTGCCGGTGGCCGACAGCGTCGCCGCCAGCACGACGAAGGCGGCGCCCGCAATCCCCGCCGCGCCCTTGGAGGTGACGAGAAGGATCAGCAGCAGCTCGATCTGCTCGGCAAGGCCGAACGGCGTGTTGGTCGCCTGCGCCAGGAACACCGAAGCAGCGGCAAGATAGAGGCAGGTGCCGTCGAGATTGAAGGAATAGCCGGTCGGGATCACAAGTCCGACGACGCTCTTCTCGCAACCGGCCTTTTCCAGCTTGGTCAGCATCCGCGGCAACACCGTTTCCGAAGATGTCGTGGCGATGCAGATCAGCAGCTCTTCCCAGATATAGCGGATCAGTTTGACCAGCGAGAAGCCGCAGAGCCGCGCCACGGGGCCGAGCGCCACGATGATGAAGACCACGCAGGTGAGATAGAAGCCCCCCAGTAGCTTGCCGAGCGAGGCCAGCGAGCCAACGCCGAACTTGCCGACCGTAAAGGCGATAGCGCCGAACGCGCCGATCGGCGCCGCCCACATTACCAAGCCAACGACGGCGAACACCATCTTGGCGGCGATGTCGATCAGATGCACCAGCGGCGCGGCACGCTCGCCGAGCTGCACCAGAGCAAAGCCGCACAGTACGGAGATGAACAGCACCTGGAGAATGTTGCCCTCGGCAAAGGCGCCGACGAACGTCACGGGCACGATGTTCATCAGGAACGGCACGAAGCCGATCGCACCGGTCTGCCTGACATAGGGCTCGATCGCGCCGGCATTGATGCTGGCGGGATCGATGTTCATGCCGACGCCGGGCTTGAGCAGGTTCATCGCGACGAGACCGATGATCAGCGCGATCGTGGTCATGACTTCAAAATAGACGATCGCCTTCACCGCAATGCGCCCGACGCGCGCCATGTCGGCCATGTGCGCGATACCGTGCACGACGGTGCAAAAGATGATCGGCGCGATCAGCATCCGGATCGCCTTGATGAAGGCATCCCCGAGCGGCTGCATCTTGGCGCCCGCCTCGGGACTGGCGATCCCAAGCGCGATGCCGGCCGCCATGGCGATGAGCACCTGGATCCAGAGCTCCTTCCACCAGGCGCGGCCGCGCGGCTTTTCGATCGCGAGCGCCGTCATTGGTCGAACCCAAACAGGCGCGCGGGATTATCGACCAGGATCTTCTGCTGGAACTCCAGCTCCGGCGCGAACAGCGGGATCAGGTCGACAAGGTCACCGTCGTTTGGCATCACCTTGACGTTCGGATGAGGCCAGTCGGTGCCCCAAATGACGCGATCGGGCGCGGTCTCGACGATCTTGCGCGCGAATGGCACCGCGTCCGTGAACGGCGGACCGGCCGAGGACACCCGCTCCGAGCCGCAGATCTTGACCCAGCATTTTTCGTCGCGCTGCATCAGTTCGACCAAAATTCTGAACGGAAGCTGGTCGAGCCCATCGGAGGTCTTCACCCGTCCCATGTGGTCGATGGTGTAGCTGAGCGGCAGTCTTGCCAGCATGTCGGCATATTCGGGCAAGTCGATCGCGTCAAAATGCAGATCGATATGCCAGCCGAGCGGCGCGACCATGGCGATGACGCGGTCGAACACGCTCTTATCGGGGACGCCGCCGAGATGGCGGACGAAGTTGAAGCGGCAGCCGCGGAAGCCGCCCTCGTGCAGCACCCGAAGCCCGCGCTCGGTGATGGTGTCGTCGATGTTTGCGACCGCGCGATAGGCACCGTTGCTCTGCGCGAGAGCGTCCAGCGCTACCGTGTTGTCGGTGCCGTGCACGCTGGCATTGACAATGACGGCGCGCTGGATGCCGAGCTTGGCATGGAGCGTGCGGAATTTTTCCAGCGGCGCATCGGGCGGCGTGTAGGAGCGGTCCGGCGCGTACGGATATTTCGCGCCGGGTCCGAAGATATGGCAATGGGCATCGCAAGCCAGCCTTGGCAGCTTGAATATCGGCCTGCGCGTGTTTGGGTCTGGCGGCGGAATGGTCGGCGTGTACATCATGATCTTCAGCTGAACTTGAACAGGCGCGCGGGATTGTCGACCACCAGCTTCTGCTGGACCTTTGCGTCGGGCGCGTAGAGCGGGATGAGGTCGACGATCTCACCGTCGTTCGGCATGATCTTGACGTTGGGATGCGGCCAATCAGTGCCCCACAGCACGCGATCGGGTGCGTTGTCGATCAGCGCCTTGGCGAACGGCACTGCATCATGGAACGGTTTGCCGGCCGCTGACGCACGTTCAAGACCGGTGATCTTCACCCAGCATTTATCGTCCTTCTTCTGGAGATCGAGCAGCGCGGTGAAGCTGGGGTCGCCGAGACCTTTCGCGGCCTGGACCGTTCCCATGTGATCGATCACGTAAGGCGTCGGCAGCGCGGAAAGGATGAGCGCGAATTCGGCAATCGTGCCCGGCTCGAAATAGAGGTCGACGTGCCAGCCGAGCTCGGCGACCCGGTGCACGATGCGCTGGAATTTTCCCATGTCGCCGACGCCGCCGAGGCGCTTGAGAAAAGCGAAGCGGCAGCCGCAGATGCCTGCCTTGTCGAGCGCCGCCAGCTCCTTCTCGGTCATCTCGTCGTTGACATTGGCGATGCCCTTGTACGCGCCCTCGCTCTGGGCGATGGCGTCGGTCACGACGCGATTGTCGGTGCCGTGAACGGTGGCATTGACGATGACGCTGCGTTCGACCCCGATCTTCTCGTGCACGCTGCGGAATGCCTCCAGCGGCGCATCGGCCGTGTTGTAGGGGCGCTTTTCCGCGAAGGGGTAACGCGACGCCGGCCCAAAAACGTGGGTGTGGCTATCGCAGGATTTCGCTGGCAGCTTGAACGACGGCGTCTTGGGATTTGCATGCGGCGGCGCGATCGTGGGGATCGCCTTCGGCTCGGCGCCTTGCGCGCGTGCTTCATTCGCAAGCGCCGCGCCGGCCAGGCCAGTCAAGAGATGCAAGCACTCCCGCCTATTCATGTCCTCAACACCCCGTCACATGGTCCACTTGCGAGTGGAAGCGTAAGGCCGCGCCTCCCCTCGTGCGGCTTCTTTCAAGTCTTGCTGCTGACGACCGGCCGCCGCCGCACCGGCGCGGCTTGATCCAGCGCGGGCGCCTGGAACGAGGCAACGGTGGCCTGCACCAGTTGCTCGATGGCATTGGCTGCATCGCCGCCGTCGGCCTCACCGCGCGACAGGCGCGACACGCGCTCCGGCGTCACCAGTGAATAATAGAGTGCACCCAGCAGGAAATGGCTGCGCCAGACGATGTCGGTGCGCGGAATGTGTGGCAGACTCTCGTGAATCGCGTCGATGAAGGCGTGGCTGGTGTCGTCAAAGGTCTGCGCGATGATTTTTCGAGCGACCTCGTTGCCTTCCGCCGACATCACGGCACGCAGCCGCGTGAAGCGCGCGCCGCCGCCGGCGAGATCGCTGCCCGAGGTGAAGGCCGGCACCACATAAGCGCGCACGATCGCCTCCAGCCGATCCTGGAGATCGCGCACGCGCTTGGCGGCCGCGAGCAGTTCGGATCGGCGCAAATTCATCGGCCCGCAATGGCGCCGGTAGATCTCCAGCAGTAGGCCGTCCTTGGTCTTGAAATGATAGGTCACGCTGCCGGGATTGGCCCCGGCAGCCTGCGCGATGTCGCGCACCGACACAGCATTGAAGCCGTTCGTGGCAAACAGCTCCTCGGCCGCGGCGAGGATCGCCTCGCGCATGTTCGGCTTGCGGGCCGTTTCCTTGCTGGTGGACTTGCGTACCATACGATTTGTACTATCGTACAAAAGATCAAGTCTCGTCAACAAAAACAACGGGCGGTGTCCGCAATGGCCTGGAGACCGCCGGCAGGCGGCCGAATGCCCTCAAGGAGTGCTGGGAAATGCTGGGTTTGAACAAAAAGATCGGCGGTTTGATGCTGTGTGCCGGTCTGCTGCTGGCGGGCGGCGCCGCGCAGTCCGCCGACATTTATCCGAGCAAGCCGGTCCACATTCTGGTCCCCTACGCCGCGGGCGGTGCGGTGGACGTGCTCGCGCGCACGCTGGGCCAGGCGCTGGCCAAGACCTGGGGCCAGCAGCCCGTGATCGACAACCGCCCGGGCGCAGGCGGCATCGTTGCCTCGCAGGCGCTGACGCAGGCCGCGCCGGCTTTCAATTACCCACAAATTCTCCTCCGACCACGACACCTAGCGCTATGTCGGTGAGGCGTGACAGCCCGCGCCACATGACGGTATTGCCGGGTGGCG